>NZ_CP089518.1:312500-530000 GCF_025917685.1 Bacillus cereus
ACAACAGGTTGATATTCCTGTACCACCTCTTTATCGTTTGAGCAATGGAGGGACGCAGAAGGATAGAAGAAGCGTGCGATTGGTTGTGCACGTCCAAGCAGTTAGGCTGATAAGTAGGCAAATCCGCTTATCGTGAAGGCTGAGCTGTGATGGGGAAGCTCCTTATGGAGCGAAGTCTTTGATTCCCCGCTGCCAAGAAAAGCTTCTAGCGAGATAAAAGGTGCCTGTACCGCAAACCGACACAGGTAGGCGAGGAGAGAATCCTAAGGTGTGCGAGAGAACTCTGGTTAAGGAACTCGGCAAAATGACCCCGTAACTTCGGGAGAAGGGGTGCTTTCTTAACGGAAAGCCGCAGTGAATAGGCCCAAGCGACTGTTTAGCAAAAACACAGGTCTCTGCGAAGCCGTAAGGCGAAGTATAGGGGCTGACACCTGCCCGGTGCTGGAAGGTTAAGGAGAGGGGTTAGCGTAAGCGAAGCTCTGAACTGAAGCCCCAGTAAACGGCGGCCGTAACTATAACGGTCCTAAGGTAGCGAAATTCCTTGTCGGGTAAGTTCCGACCCGCACGAAAGGTGTAACGATTTGGGCACTGTCTCAACCAGAGACTCGGTGAAATTATAGTACCTGTGAAGATGCAGGTTACCCGCGACAGGACGGAAAGACCCCGTGGAGCTTTACTGTAGCCTGATATTGAATTTTGGTACAGTTTGTACAGGATAGGCGGGAGCCATTGAAACCGGAGCGCTAGCTTCGGTGGAGGCGCTGGTGGGATACCGCCCTGACTGTATTGAAATTCTAACCTACGGGTCTTATCGACCCGGGAGACAGTGTCAGGTGGGCAGTTTGACTGGGGCGGTCGCCTCCTAAAGTGTAACGGAGGCGCCCAAAGGTTCCCTCAGAATGGTTGGAAATCATTCGTAGAGTGCAAAGGCATAAGGGAGCTTGACTGCGAGACCTACAAGTCGAGCAGGGACGAAAGTCGGGCTTAGTGATCCGGTGGTTCCGCATGGAAGGGCCATCGCTCAACGGATAAAAGCTACCCCGGGGATAACAGGCTTATCTCCCCCAAGAGTCCACATCGACGGGGAGGTTTGGCACCTCGATGTCGGCTCATCGCATCCTGGGGCTGTAGTCGGTCCCAAGGGTTGGGCTGTTCGCCCATTAAAGCGGTACGCGAGCTGGGTTCAGAACGTCGTGAGACAGTTCGGTCCCTATCCGTCGTGGGCGTAGGAAATTTGAGAGGAGCTGTCCTTAGTACGAGAGGACCGGGATGGACGCACCGCTGGTGTACCAGTTGTTCTGCCAAGGGCATAGCTGGGTAGCTATGTGCGGAAGGGATAAGTGCTGAAAGCATCTAAGCATGAAGCCCCCCTCAAGATGAGATTTCCCATAGCGTAAGCTAGTAAGATCCCTGAAAGATGATCAGGTTGATAGGTTCGAGGTGGAAGCATGGTGACATGTGGAGCTGACGAATACTAATAGATCGAGGACTTAACCATATAATATGTAGCAAATGTTATCTAGTTTTGAAGGAATATGCCTTCATAGTTTGGTGATGATGGCAGAGAGGTCACACCCGTTCCCATACCGAACACGGAAGTTAAGCTCTCTAGCGCCGATGGTAGTTGGGACCTTGTCCCTGTGAGAGTAGGACGTCGCCAAGCAAAAACCTAAGTCGTTTCGACTTAGGTTTTTTTATGTTTATTTTTATTTACCAAATGTTAAAATCCATAAATTGAATGAAGCTAAAGAAGAGAAAAGAATGAAATAGAGGCTGTTTAAAATAATGGCAATGATTTTTTGTGCTCCTGATTTTCCGAATGCTCCTAAAATAATACCTAAGATAGGAAGCATTAGTTCTATCATAAGTATATATTTAAAATAATGAGAGTAGAAAAAATGGGATGATATAAATAAGTATTCAATAACTACAGCAATTATCGCGATAGAGAAACATAAATAGGATAATAGCACAGTTATTTTTTTCACGGTTATTTCTCCTTAGAAATTAAATGATTATAATATAAGTTCTATTGATGTATAGAATACAAGAGTGTATATACTTTGGTTGAAACATACTGAAGTAAATTATACGTAAAATAGATCTCTAGAAATATATATTCTAATTCCCCTTTCTTCTTGCATATAGTTGCAATTCTTCTTTTGAATATAACTAAAACACGAACGTTATTGATTACTAATAAAAAAACATTCGATTATTTGTTGACATTGTTTATGAAATATTGTTAATATAGCCATAGAAACAATAATATATAAGACCTCATATAATCGCGGGGATATGGCCTGCAAGTCTCTACCTAACGACCGTTATTCGTTAGACTATGAGGGAAAGTCACTCGGTATTTTTCTATTCACAAGGGATACGTATGCCTGAGTAGAGCGCTTTCTCTCATAGTAAAAGAGAAACTGTTCTATTTCAGGCTTTTTTTATTTGAATCGGGGGGATTCTAATATGAAATCACTAGTTGGAGTCATAATGGGAAGCACGTCAGACTGGGAAACAATGAAATATGCTTGTGACATTTTAGATGAATTAAATATACCGTATGAGAAAAAAGTTGTATCCGCTCATAGGACTCCGGATTATATGTTTGAATATGCAGAGACAGCTCGTGAACGTGGATTAAAAGTTATTATTGCTGGAGCCGGTGGAGCAGCGCATTTACCAGGAATGGTTGCAGCGAAGACAAATCTTCCTGTAATCGGTGTTCCAGTTCAATCAAAGGCGTTAAACGGCCTAGATTCATTATTATCCATTGTCCAAATGCCAGGAGGTGTTCCAGTTGCAACTGTTGCAATTGGTAAGGCTGGTTCAACGAATGCTGGATTACTTGCTGCACAAATACTTGGATCATTTCATGATGATATACATGATGCATTAGAGTTGAGACGAGAAGCTATTGAGAAAACTGTGCGTGAAGGTAGTGAGCTAGTATGACGAGAATCATTTTACCTGGAAAAACAATCGGCATTATTGGAGGCGGCCAGCTTGGAAGAATGATGGGGTTGGCAGCTAAGGAAATGGGTTATAAAATCGCTGTTTTAGACCCTACAAAGCATTCACCATGTGCACAAGTTGCTGATAATGAGATTGTTGCATCTTATGACGATCTAAAAGCAATTCAGCACTTAGCAGAGATAAGCGACGTTGTCACATATGAATTTGAGAATATTGATTATAGATGTTTACAATGGCTTGAAAAACATGCGTATTTACCACAAGGTAGTCAATTATTAAATAAAACACAAAATCGCTTTACTGAAAAGAATGCAATTGAAAAAGCTGGTTTACCGGTAGCATCGTATAGATTGGTTCAAAATGAAAATCAACTTGCAGAAGCAATTACAGAGTTATCTTTTCCTTCTGTCTTAAAAACAACGACAGGTGGATACGATGGTAAAGGGCAAGTTGTTTTAAAGAGCGAAGCTGATGTTGTAAGAGCAAAAGAGCTTACTAATAAAGCAGAATGCATTCTAGAAAAATGGGTACCTTTTGAAAAAGAAATATCAGTTATTGTAATTCGTAGTGTAAGTGGTGAAACGAAAGTATTTCCTGTAGCAGAAAATATTCATGTGAATAACATCTTGCATGAATCTATCGTTCCAGCTCGCATTACAGAAGAGCTTTCTCAAAAAGCAATTGCTTATGCAAAGGTACTTGCGGATGAATTAAAACTTGTGGGAACACTAGCGGTAGAGATGTTTGCTACAGCTGATGGTGAGATTTACATTAATGAATTAGCACCAAGACCTCACAATTCAGGGCATTATACACAGGATGCATGTGAAACGAGCCAATTTGGTCAACATATTCGAGCAATCTGTAATTTACCTCTTGGAGAAACAAATTTGTTAAAACCAGTTGTCATGGTAAACATTTTAGGCGAACATATAGAAGGGGTCCTAGGACAAGTGAATAGACTAACCGGGTGCTATTTACACTTGTATGGAAAAGAAGAAGCAAAAGCGCAGCGAAAAATGGGGCATGTTAATATTTTAAATGATAATATTGAAGTCGCTCTAGAAAAAGCGAAGAGTTTGCATATTTGGGACCATCAAGAACAACTGTTGGAGGGAAAAAGATGATTAATCGTTATACACGCCCTGAAATGGGTGCAATTTGGACGGAAGAAAACAAATTTAAGGCATGGTTAGAAGTTGAGATTTTAGCTTGTGAAGCATGGGCTGAGCTTGGCGACATTCCAAAAGAAGATGTGAAAAAAATTCGTGAACATGCATCATTTGATATCGATCGTATTTATGAAATCGAAAAAGAAACACGTCATGATGTAGTTGCATTCACTCGTGCTGTATCAGAAACACCAGCATTAGGTGAGGAACGTAAATGGGTTCATTACGGTTTAACATCTACAGACGTAGTAGATACAGCATTATCTTACATCTTAAAACAAGCGAATGAAATCTTATTAAAAGACTTAGAAAACTTCGTTAGCATTTTAGCTAACAAAGCGAAAGAGCACAAATACACAATCATGATGGGGAGAACACATGGTGTTCATGCAGAACCAACAACATTTGGTTTAAAGCTTGGTCTTTGGTATGAAGAAATGAAACGTAACGTAGAGCGTTTCAAACAAGCTGCTGATACAGTTCGCGTTGGTAAATTATCTGGTGCGGTTGGTACATACGCGAATATTGATCCATTCGTAGAAAAATTTGTTTGTGAAAACTTAGGATTAGAAGCAGCACCAATTTCTACACAAACATTGCAACGTGATCGCCATGCTCATTACATGTCAACACTTGCACTAATCGCAACATCTATTGAAAAGATGGCAGTTGAGATTCGTGGTTTACAAAAGAGTGAAACACGTGAAGTTGAAGAGGCTTTCGCAAAAGGTCAAAAAGGCTCTTCTGCAATGCCACATAAACGTAATCCAATTGGATCTGAAAATATGACCGGTTTAGCTCGTGTTATCCGCGGTTATATGATGACAGCTTACGAGAATGTTCCATTATGGCATGAGCGCGATATTTCTCATTCTTCAGCAGAACGCGTAATTTTACCAGATGCTACAATCGCGTTAAATTACATGTTAAATCGCTTTGGTAATATCGTTAAAAACTTAACTGTATACCCAGAGAATATGAAACGCAATATGACAAGAACATACGGCTTAATTTATTCTCAGCGCGTAATGCTTACATTAATCGACAAAGGTATGGTACGTGAAGAAGCTTATGATATCGTACAACCTAAAGCGATGGAAGCTTGGGAAACACAAGTACAATTTAAAGAGCTTGTAGAAGGTGATGAGCGCATTACGAGCAAGTTAACGCAAGAAGAAATTAATGAGTGCTTCAACTATGAGCATCATATGCAACATGTTGATACAATCTTTGAACGCCTTGGATTAAACGAAGCGTAAAATTTCATATGGCACAGAATAGAGTCATTCTGTGCCATTCTTTATAAAAATATTATTCACATTTTTCAAACTACAGGGGGCTTGCGAAATGCAAAAGCTAGAATTGCTGTATGAAGGTAAGGCAAAAAGAATTTATCGTACAGAATCAGCAGATATGGTTTGGGTAGAGTATAAAGATAGTGCGACTGCTTTCAATGGGGAGAAAAAAGAGACGATTACAGGAAAAGGTCGTTTGAACAATGAGATTACAACTTTATTGTTCAGAAAGTTACAAGAAGTAGGAATTAAAACACATTTCGTTGAGAAGTTATCTGAAACAGAGCAACTTGTTAAAAAAGTGAGTATTATTCCTCTAGAAGTTGTCACAAGAAATGTAATTGCAGGAAGCCTTTCAAAACGATTAAGAATGGAAGAAGGAACTGTACTTGCAGAACCAATCGTAGAATTTTACTTCAAAGATGATGATTTAGGAGATCCGCTTGTAACGGAAGATCATATTCGTGTATTAAACGTTGCATCACCAGAGCAAGTAAGCGTATTACGAGATATGGCTCTACAAATCAATCAAGTATTGATTGAGCATTTCGCAAGCTGTCGTGTAAGATTAGTAGATTTCAAATTAGAGTTTGGTGTAACAGATGAGGGAGAAATTATTTTAGCGGATGAAATTTCACCAGATACTTGCCGTTTATGGGATGAAGCGAGCAATGAAAAGTTTGATAAAGACGTATTCCGTCGTGATCTTGGGAATTTAACAGAAGCATATGAAGAAATTTTAAAACGTTTAGGGGGAATTTCACATGTATAAAGTTAAGGTATATGTAACGTTAAGAGAAAGTGTATTAGATCCACAAGGAACAGCAGTAAAAGGGGCACTTCATAGTCTTTCATTTACAGAAGTACAAGACGTTCGAATCGGAAAGTACATGGAACTAACAATTGATAAATCAGTATCTGACCTTGATGCAAAGGTAAAAGAAATGTGTGAAAAACTATTAACAAACGTTGTAATGGAAGACTTCCGTTATGAAGTTGAGGAGGTTGTCGCACAGTGAAATTTGCAGTAATAGTATTTCCGGGTTCGAACTGTGATGTCGATATGTTCCATGCAATTAAAGATGAGCTTGGTGAAGAGGTAGATTACGTTTGGCACGATAGAGAGAATTTAGATGAATATGATGCAATTTTACTACCAGGTGGCTTCTCTTACGGTGACTACTTACGCTGTGGTGCTATTTCTCGCTTTGCTAATGCAATGAAAGCAGTGCAAAAAGCTGCTGAGCAAGGAAAGCCGATTTTAGGTGTATGTAATGGATTCCAGATTCTTGTTGAATCGGGATTACTACCAGGAGCATTAATGAGAAACGAAAACTTAAAGTTTATGTGCCGTACGGTTCAGTTACGTGTTGAAAATAATGAAACTATGTTTACATCACAATATGAAAAAGATGAAGTAATCAATATTCCAATTGCACATGGTGAGGGGAATTACTATTGTGATGAAGCAACTCTTAAACAATTAGAAGAGAATAATCAAATCGCATTCCGTTATGTAGAAAATCCGAATGGAAGCGTTTCAGATATTGCTGGTATTGTAAATGAAAAAGGGAATGTACTTGGTATGATGCCACACCCAGAGCGTGCTGTAGATGAATTACTTGGCGGTGCTGAAGGGTTAAAAGTCTTTCAATCTATCTTAAAACAGTGGAGGGAAACATATGTCGTTAATGCTTGAACCAAATCCAACACAAATTAAAGAAGAACGCATATATGCGGAAATGGGGCTAACAGACGAAGAGTTTGCCATGGTTGAAAAGATTTTAGGCCGTCTGCCAAATTATACAGAAACAGGATTATTCTCTGTTATGTGGTCTGAACATTGTAGTTATAAAAATTCGAAGCCAGTACTTCGTAAATTCCCAACGACGGGTGAGCGCGTTCTGCAAGGACCTGGAGAAGGTGCTGGAATTGTAGACATCGGTGATAATCAAGCGGTTGTATTTAAAATGGAAAGCCATAACCACCCTTCTGCAATTGAACCATATCAAGGAGCAGCAACAGGCGTTGGCGGTATTATTCGTGATGTATTCTCTATGGGAGCACGTCCGGTAGCCCTATTAAACTCACTTCGCTTCGGTGAATTACAATCACCACGTGTGAAATACTTATTCGAAGAAGTAGTAGCAGGAATTGCAGGATACGGTAACTGCATCGGTATTCCTACTGTTGGCGGCGAAGTACAATTTGATCCATGTTATGAAGGAAATCCACTTGTAAATGCAATGTGCGTAGGTTTAATTAACCATGAAGATATTAAAAAAGGGCAAGCGCACGGTGCTGGTAATACAGTAATGTACGTAGGAGCATCAACTGGTCGTGATGGTATTCACGGTGCAACATTCGCATCTGAAGAGCTATCTGAAAGTTCAGAAGCGAAACGTCCGGCAGTTCAAGTAGGAGATCCATTTATGGAGAAACTTCTTATTGAAGCGTGTTTAGAACTTATTCAGTCTGATGCACTTGTTGGAATTCAAGATATGGGCGCAGCTGGTTTAACATCATCTTCTGCAGAAATGGCAAGTAAAGCAGGAATGGGTATTGAAATGTACTTAGATGATGTACCACAGCGTGAAACAGGAATGACACCATATGAAATGATGCTATCTGAATCACAAGAGCGTATGTTAATTGTTATAAAAAAAGGTAGAGAGCAAGAAATAGTAGATTTATTTGAGAAGTATGGTCTTGCAGCAGTTACGATGGGGAAAGTAACGGAAGACAAAATGCTTCGTTTATTCCATAAAGGTGAAAAGGTAGCTGAAGTACCAGCAGATGCTCTTGCAGAAGAAGCACCAATTTATCATAAACCATCAAAAGAAGCAGCATACTTTGCTGAGTTCCAGCAGATGAAAATGGAAACACCAAAAGTAGAAGATTATAAAGAAACGTTATTCGCTTTACTACAACAACCGACAATTGCAAGTAAAGAGTGGGTATATGATCAATATGATTATCAAGTACGCACAAGCACAGTTGTTACACCAGGTTCAGATGCAGCGGTTGTACGTGTGCGCGGTACAGAAAAAGGATTAGCAATGACGACAGATTGCAACTCACGCTATATTTACTTAGATCCAGAAATGGGCGGGAAAATTGCGGTAGCAGAGGCAGCTCGTAATATCGTATGTTCTGGCGGAGAACCACTTGCAATTACAGATTGCTTAAACTTTGGTAACCCAGAAAAACCAGAGATCTTCTGGCAAATTGAGAAATCAGTAGACGGTATGAGTGAAGCTTGTCGCACATTACAAACGCCAGTTATCGGCGGAAACGTATCGATGTATAACGAGCGTAGTGGTGAAGCGGTATATCCAACACCGACTGTTGGTATGGTTGGTCTTGTACATGATCTAAAACACGTAACAACACAAGAATTTAAGCAAGCTGGCGATTTAGTTTACGTAATCGGAGAGACGAAAGCTGAGTTTGGTGGAAGTGAATTACAGAAAATGGTCCACGGCAAAATTTTCGGCCAATCACCAAGTATCGATCTAGATGTAGAATTAAAACGTCAAAAACAAGTATTAGAAGCAATTCAAGCTGGCCTTGTTCAATCTGCACATGATGTTGCTGAAGGTGGTTTAGCAGTTGCAATTTCTGAAAGTGCAATTGGTGCTAACGGTTTAGGTGCTAATGTGAAATTAGACGGAGAAGCAACGGCAGTATTATTTGCGGAATCACAATCTCGCTTCGTTCTAACTGTAAAACGTGAAAATAAAGAAGCATTCGAGAAAGTCGTTGAAGCAATTCAAGTTGGAGAAGTGACAAATACAAATGAAGTAACAATTAATAATGAAGAAAATGAAGTATTACTTACAGCAAATGTAGACGAAATGAGAAAGGCTTGGAAAGGGGCAATCCCATGCTTGCTGAAATAAAGGGGTTAAATGAAGAATGTGGCGTTTTCGGAATTTGGGGGCATGAAAATGCAGCACAAGTTTCGTACTACGGATTGCACAGTTTGCAGCACCGTGGGCAAGAGGGCGCAGGCATTGTTGTAAATAATGGGGAAAAAATCATCGGTCACAAGGGGTTAGGTTTAATATCAGAAGTGTTTTCAAGAGGTGAGCTAGAAGGATTAAACGGGAAATCAGCAATCGGACACGTACGATATGCGACAGCAGGTGGAAGTGAAGTTGCTAACGTTCAACCATTATTATTCCGTTTTTCTGATCATAGTATGGCATTAGCTCATAACGGAAATTTAATTAATGCAAAGATGCTTCGTCGTGAATTAGAGGCAGAAGGAAGTATTTTTCAAACAAGTTCAGATACAGAAGTACTTTTACATCTCATTAAACGTAGTACAAAAGATTCTTTAATTGAAAGTGTAAAAGAGGCTTTAAATAAAGTGAAAGGTGCGTTTGCATATCTTTTACTAACTGGAAATGAAATGATCGTTGCGTTGGATCCAAATGGATTCCGTCCTCTTTCAATTGGAAAGATGGGGGATGCTTACGTTGTAGCATCAGAAACATGTGCTTTCGATGTAGTGGGTGCTACATATATTCGCGATGTAGAACCTGGTGAATTACTTATCATCAATGATGAAGGAATTCATGTAGATCGTTTTACAAATGAAGTAGATCATGCAATTTGTAGTATGGAATACATTTACTTTGCACGTCCGGATTCTAATATTGCAGGTATTAACGTTCATGCAGCACGTAAAAATATGGGGAAACGTTTAGCGGCAGAAGCTCCTATTGAAGCTGATGTTGTTACTGGTGTACCAGATTCTAGTATTTCAGCTGCGATTGGCTATGCGGAGGCGACAGGCATTCCGTATGAGTTAGGATTAATTAAAAATCGTTACGTTGGACGTACATTTATTCAACCTTCTCAAGAACTGCGCGAGCAAGGGGTAAAGATGAAGCTTTCCGCAGTAAGAGGTGTAGTTGAAGGGAAACGAGTTGTTATGATTGACGATTCTATCGTAAGAGGAACGACAAGTAAACGAATTGTTCGTATGCTTCGCGAGGCTGGAGCGACAGAGGTTCATGTAAGAATCGCTTCACCACCTCTGAAATATCCATGCTTCTATGGTATTGATATTCAAACGAGAAAAGAATTAATTGCAGCAAATAATACAGTAGAAGAAATACGTGAAATAATCGGAGCAGATTCTTTAACATTTTTAAGCGAAGATGGATTAGTAGATGCAATTGGACGTCCATATGAAGGGAAATATGGCGGCCTATGTATGGCTTACTTCAATGGAGACTATCCAACAGCACTTTATGATTATGAGCAAGAGCTTTTAGAAAGTATGAAATAAGAAGAAAAAAGCTTCTACCTCTTTTGATGTAGAAGCTAGCTTCTTTCTTAAAACGGCCGCCCTGGATGGGGAGAAATTAAAAGACGAGGTGTAAATAACGATGGCGAATGCATATAAGCAAGCAGGAGTAGATATTGAAGCTGGATATGAAGCGGTATCTCGCATGAAAAAACACGTACAAACAACAATGAGAAAAGAAGTACTAGGCGGTTTAGGCGGTTTTGGAGGTATGTTTGATCTATCAAAATTTGCATTAGAAGAACCTGTATTAGTATCTGGAACAGATGGCGTGGGAACAAAATTAATGCTCGCTTTTATGGCAGATAAACATGACACAATCGGTATTGATGCAGTAGCAATGTGTGTAAATGATATTGTTGTCCAAGGAGCAGAGCCGCTTTTCTTCCTTGATTATATTGCTTGTGGTAAAGCTGAACCTAGTAAAATTGAAAACATCGTCAAAGGTATATCAGAGGGCTGTCGCCAAGCTGGTTGTGCATTAATTGGTGGAGAAACAGCTGAAATGCCAGGAATGTATTCTACGGAAGAGTATGATTTAGCTGGTTTTACAGTTGGGATTGTTGATAAAAAGAAAATTGTAACAGGTGAGAAAATTGAAGCTGGTCACGTATTAATTGGATTAGCATCTAGCGGTATTCATAGTAATGGTTACTCTTTAGTACGAAAAGTGTTACTAGAAGATGGAGAGCTATCTTTAGATCGTATTTACGGACGCTTAGAGCTACCTCTTGGTGAAGAATTATTAAAACCAACGAAAATTTATGTCAAACCTATTTTAGAACTATTGAAGAAACATGAAGTATACGGTATGGCGCATATTACAGGTGGCGGATTCATTGAAAATATTCCACGTATGTTGCCAGAAGGAATTGGTGCTGAAATTGAGCTAGGAGCTTGGGAAATTCAGCCGATCTTCAGTTTACTTCAAGAAGTTGGAAAACTGGAAGAGAAAGAAATGTTCAATATTTTTAACATGGGTATTGGTATGGTAGTAGCGGTGAAGGAAGAAGATGCAAAAGATATTGTTCGTCTTCTTGAAGAGCAAGGCGAAACAGCTCGTATTATTGGACGCACTGTACAAGGTGCTGACGTTACTTTTAACGGGAGCACAGAACTATGAGTAGATTAGCAGTTTTTGCTTCTGGAAGCGGCTCTAACTTTCAATCTCTCATTAATGCGGTAGAAGAAAAAAGATTGGATGCAGATATTAGTTTATTAGTATGTGATAAACCAGAGGCACGCGCTATTGGACGGGCACATTATCACCATATTCCGTGTTTCGCCTTTTCAGCGAAAGCATATGAGTCAAAAGAAGCATTTGAAAAAGAGATATTAAAGAAGCTAGAAGAATATGAAATTGATTATGTTATTTTAGCTGGCTATATGCGTTTAATCGGGCCGACTTTACTAGAAGCGTACGGCGGGAAGATTATTAATATTCATCCATCACTACTACCGAGTTTTCCAGGTAAAGATGCTGTCGGTCAAGCGTTAGAAGCAGGTGTGAAAGTAACTGGAGTAACGATTCATTATGTAGATGCAGGTATGGATACAGGTCCGATTATTGCGCAAGAAGCAGTAGTTGTTTCTGAAGGGGATACGAGAGAAAGTTTACAAAAGAAAATTCAACAAGTTGAACATAAATTATACGTAAATACAGTGAATCAAATTGTTCAGTCTGTGAAAGAACCAACTGTTAACTAACATACAACCAGGGGTGAAGGATAAATGAAAAAGCGTGCATTAGTAAGTGTTTCAGATAAAACAGGAGTAGTAGAATTTGTTAAAGGCTTACTTGAACAAGGGATCGAAGTTATCTCAACAGGTGGTACGAAAAAATTACTAGAAGAAAACGGTTTACAAGTAATCGGTATTTCTGAAGTAACTGGTTTCCCAGAAATTATGGATGGCCGTGTAAAAACATTACATCCAAATATTCATGGTGGTCTATTAGCCGTTCGTGATAATGAAACACATGTAGCGCAAATGAATGAATTAGGCATTCAACCAATTGACTTTGTTGTTGTTAACTTATACCCATTTAAAGAAACAATCGCTAAGCCTGATGTAACATTTGCTGATGCAATTGAAAATATTGATATCGGTGGCCCAACAATGATTCGCTCTGCTGCGAAAAATCATAAATTTGTCTCGGTAATTGTAGATCCAGTAGATTATGATGTTGTATTAGCAGAACTGAAAGAGAACGGCGAAGTAAAAGAAGAGACGAAACGTAAATTAGCAGCGAAAGTATTCCGTCATACAGCAGCATATGATGCGTTAATTTCTAACTACTTAACAGAACAAATGGGTGAAGAAAGTCCAGAAACGTTAACTGTGACGTTTGAGAAAAAGCAAGACTTACGTTATGGAGAGAACCCACATCAAAAGGCTACTTTCTATAAAGCACCATTTGCTGCAACTTCTTCAGTTGCATATGCAGAACAATTACACGGTAAAGAATTATCTTATAACAATATTAACGATGCAGACGCAGCGCTTAGCATCGTAAAAGAATTTACAGAACCAGCAGTAGTGGCGGTAAAACATATGAATCCATGTGGTGTTGGAGTAGGAACTGATATTCATGAAGCATACACACGTGCTTATGAGGCAGATCCAGTATCAATTTTTGGCGGTATTATTGCAGTTAATCGTGAAATTGATAAAGCTACAGCTGAAAAGTTACATGAAATTTTCTTAGAAATTGTTATCGCACCTTCGTTCTCGCAAGAAGCTTTAGAAGTGTTGCAAAGTAAGAAGAACTTACGTTTACTAACTGTAAATATTGAAAAAGCGACAAGTGCAAGTAAAAAATTAACTTCTGTACAAGGTGGACTTCTTGTTCAAGAGGAAGATACGTTATCATTAGATGAGAATACAATTTCAATTCCAACGAAACGTGAACCGTCAGAGCAAGAGTGGAAAGACTTAAAACTAGCTTGGAAAGTTGTAAAGCATGTGAAATCAAATGCAATTGTTTTGGCGAAAGATGATATGACAATTGGTGTCGGTGCTGGACAGATGAACCGTGTAGGTTCTGCAAAAATCGCAATTACACAAGCTGGCGAAAAAGCACAAGGTAGCGCACTTGCATCTGATGCTTTCTTCCCAATGCCAGATACAGTAGAAGAAGCAGCGAAAGCAGGTATTACAGCAATTATCCAACCGGGTGGATCAATTCGTGATGAAGATTCTATTAAGATGGCAGATGAGTATGGGATTGCGATGGTGTTCACTGGCGTACGTCATTTCAAACACTAATAGAGGATGTTTAAAAAGTCCGGTCAAGATAACTGTCGCATGTCGTCGTTGCATTGCCAGTGCGGTACTCATGTAGGAAAACTACACTCCGTGTCCTCCTGTCGAATGCGCCTCGACCTGCTCGGTTCTCTTGATCCTCCTTTTTAAACTTATATTGATAAGGGTGTTTAAAAAGTCCGGTCAAGATAACTGTCACATGTCGTCGTTGTATTGCCAGTGCGGTACTCATGTAGGAAAACTACACTCCGTGTCCTCCTGGCAAATGCGCCTCGACTTGCTCGGTTCTCTTGATCCTCCTTTTTAAACTTACAGTGATAGAAAAAGCAAACTAGGAGCATAGCTTCTAGTTTGTACTTATTTAATTATTGGGGGATGAAATATGAATGTTTTAGTAATTGGTCGCGGTGGGCGTGAGCACGCTTTAGCTTGGAAATTTGCACAATCTGAAAAGGTAGAAAAAGTATATGTAGCACCAGGTAATGAAGGTATGCGAGATGTCGCAACACCAATTGATATTGATGAAAATGATTTTGATGCATTAGTCTTATTTGCCAAAGAGAATAATGTTGAATTAACTTTCGTTGGACCTGAAATTCCGCTTATGAACGGAATCGTGGATCGTTTTAAGGAAGAGGGACTTCGTGTATTTGGTCCTAATAAAGCAGCTGCTGTTATTGAAGGTAGTAAAGCTTTTACGAAGGAATTGATGAAAAAGTATGATATTCCAACTGCGGCATATGAAACTTTTACAGACTATGAAGAAGCGGTAAAGTATATTCAAAAAGTTGGTGCACCGATTGTAATTAAGGCAGATGGTTTAGCTGCTGGTAAAGGTGTAACAGTAGCAATGACGCTTGAAGACGCATTACAAGCTGTGAAAGAAATGCTGCAAGATGTGAAATTCGGTGAAGCAAGCAAGAAGGTCGTTATTGAAGAGTTTCTAGATGGACAAGAATTTTCATTAATGGCATTCGTGAATGGAACAACCGTACATCCGATGGTAATTGCTCAAGATCATAAACGCGCTTTTGATGGGGATAAAGGTCCAAATACAGGCGGAATGGGTGCATATTCTCCAGTACCACAAATTCCAGAATCAGCAGTTCAAGAAGCGATTCAAACAGTATTACACCCAACTGCCAAGGCGATGATTGCAGAAAACCGTTCGTTTACAGGTATTTTATACGCAGGTCTTATTTTAACAAATGATGGTCCAAAGGTAATTGAATTTAATGCACGCTTTGGTGATCCTGAAACAGAAGTTGTATTACCTCGCTTAGAAAACGATTTAGTTGATGTATGTAACGCTGTATTAGATGAAAGTGAATTAAAATTACAATGGTCAGAAGAAGCGGTAATCGGTATCGTACTGGCTTCTAAAGGATACCCAGAAGCATATAAAAAAGGTGATATTATTAGCGGACTAGATGCGCTGCAAGATGTGATTGTTTTCCATGCGGGTACAGCGATGAAACATGGAGACTTTGTAACAAACGGTGGCCGTGTGCTATTTGTTGCTTGTAAGGCGAATAGTTTACAAGAAGCGAAAGACAAAGTATATAAAGAAATCGGTAAAATTGAGAGTGATGGTTTATTTTATCGAAGTGATATAGGATATCGCGCAATTGGGCATGAGATGACGAGAAGCTAATATGAAAATCCCGCTGATTTCTCAGCGGGATTTTTTATTCATCTTTATCTTTTTTCAATTTCCCTTTTTGCTTTGCCATTTCTCGAAGCAAATACTCGATGTGTGCATTGACGCTACGAAACTCATCATTCGCCCATTTTTCGATGACTGCGTGTAATTCAGGATCAATACGTAATGGAAAGCTTTTCTTTTTAGCCATAATTATTTACAACCTTTTAATATAGGCTTCCTGTATTAATAACTGGCTGCGCACCTTTATCTGAAACGATGGCAACTAATAAGTTGTTTACCATATTTGCTTTACGCTCGTCATCGAGTTCCAGCACGCCTTCTTCATCTAACATATGGATTGAATCTTTCGCCATCTTCACAGCACCTTCAACAATCTCTTTTCTAGCAGCTAATACTGCTTTTGCTTGTTGACGTTGTAGCATTGCATGGGCAATTTCTGTTGCGTAAGCTAAATGTGTTAAACGAGTTTCTAATACTTCTACGCCAGCGATTTCAAGGCGCGCTTCTAACTCACGTTTTAATTCTTCAGAGATTTCTTCAGTATTTCCGCGTAACGTAATGCAAGTTTCATCTTGAAAATTATCATAAGGATATTTTGTTGCAACGTGGCGGATTGCCGTTTCGCTTTGAATTTCTACGAATCGATCGTAATGCTCAACACCAAACATTGCTTTTGCAGAATCAACAACTTTATATACGATAACGGCTGCAATTTCAATTGGATTTCCCTCAACATCGTTTACTTTTAATTTCTTACTGTTAAAGTTTTCAACACGTAACGATACAGTTTGACGGAATGCGAATGGAATTGTTAAAAATAAACCGTTTTGACGAATTGTTCCTAAATAATTACCGAAAAACGTAATGACTTTCGCTTGGTTTGGTTGAACAATACCAATACCTGTAGCGAGAACCGCTGCTAAAATAATTGTTAATGCTGCTACTATGAAAATTTCTTGGGCAAGGCAAAATATACCGATAGCAGCTAAAATCAAAATCCCGATAATACCGAGAAAACCATTTACATAAAAAACTTGTTTTTCTTTCATATGATCGCCTCCTGATATAAAAATGATATCACTTTTATATCATTTTACGCAAGGGGTTTACACCTAATTTTCTGAATTTTAGTGATGGATGTTTTTTATGTATGTTTTAGGGGTGAGAATAAGAATGTACGTTCTGTTTTGTGGTAAAATAAAGAAGACTTAACCGCCCACTGCAGCAGCTAAGTCTCTTTGAGAGCATCTTGCATCGTGACAAATGATTCAAAGCGGTTTTGCCAGGATTAATTCTTCAATCGCTGACTCAATCTCTTTGTCAGAAGTGTCATAACTTCCATTTGACTTTGGTTTGTCATGACTGGGAGTTTGATTCACTTCTTCTTTAGCATGTCCTTTTTCAGTAAAATTCATGCTAGGCATTTTAAATGCGCCCATATTCATATATTTTCCAAACTTACATGCTTCAACGATAGGGCAGAAACGAACGATGCCCTCTGCAATTTTCATGGCACCAATCCATAGCAAAACTTTAGACCAAGTGCACCGAGGTTTACGTACGAGTTTAGCTGTACTACAACCGAAGAGGATAAGTCCGAGTGTGATTCGAATTAGAGCACTAATTGTACCGATGTTTTGCTTCATTAGAAAAACACTCCTTTTTGATGAACTTCGAAATAGAAATACTATTTCATTTGTTAGTATTCCATATAAGTTTTTTGATATGTAATCCAACATTTAACGTTGAAAAAGATGTTGGAATGGGCGTGTGTGTAAGTAGCTTTTTTTGTTATAATGAAAGAATGCATAAAAGGGAGCGCGAAACTTGGCTCGTCTTTGTGAACAGATATAGTAGAAGAATTTCAAAAATCTTAATAAAAACTAACTGCTTTTTTGAGCAGGGATATAGATATGATTAGAAAAAAGAAAGGGTGTTTTCATGTACGATATTTCCAAATGGAAACATGTATTTAAGCTTGATCCAAATAAGGAGTTAAGTGACGAACATTTAGAAATGATTTGTGAGTCTGGAACAGATGCTGTTATTGTAGGCGGAAGTGATGGCATAACAATTGATAATGTACTACACATGCTAGTTAGCATTCGTAGATATGCAGTACCTTGTGTGTTAGAGGTTTCTGATGTGGAAGCAATTACACCAGGATTTGATTTTTATTATATCCCAAGCGTTTTAAATAGCCGAAAGGTAGAATGGATAACAGGTGTTCATCATGAAGCTTTGAAAGAATTTGGGGATATTATGGACTGGGACGAAATTTTCATGGAAGGGTATTGTGTTTTAAATCCTGAAGCGAAAGTAGCCCAGCTTACAGATGCGAAATGTGATGTAACAGAAGATGATGTGATTGCATACGCGCGTTTAGCAGACAAGCTATTACGTTTACCGATATTTTATTTAGAATATAGCGGTACGTATGGCGACATTGAACTTGTTAAAAATGTAAAAGCAGAATTAAAACAAGCGAAGTTGTATTATGGCGGCGGTATTTCTAATGCAGAACAAGCGAAAGAAATGGCGCAGTATGCTGATACAGTAGTTGTTGGAAATATTATTTATGATGATATAAAATCCGCGTTAAAAACAGTTAAAGCAGTAAAAGGAGAGTAGGTGCAGGCGTATATGAGTACGACAGATAGGTTATTAAATGGTTTAAATCCGCAACAACAAAAAGCAGTACAAACAACGAATGGACCACTTCTATTAATGGCAGGTGCCGGTAGTGGTAAAACACGTGTGTTAACACATCGTATTGCGTATTTACTTGGTGAAAAAGGTGTAGCACCATGGAATGTACTAGCTATTACCTTTACAAATAAAGCAGCTCGTGAAATGCGCGAGCGTATCGATACACTTGTCGGACCAGAAGCAGAAGATATTTGGATTTCTACGTTCCACTCTATGTGTGTACGTATTTTACGACGTGATATCGATCGCATTGGTATTAATCGTAACTTTACAATCTTAGATTCAGGCGATCAGTTAACTGTAGTCAAAAAAATTATGAAAGAGCGCAATATTGATCCGAAGAAATTTGAGCCGCGCTCTATTTTAGCTGGTATTAGTAATGCGAAAAATGAATTGTTATCTGCAGATAAATATGCGAAAAAAATTACAATCGCTGATCCATATGAAAAATTAACGAGCGATGTATATACAGAATATCAAAAACGTCTTTTGAAAAATAATTCATTAGACTTTGACGATTTAATTATGACAACGATTCAGCTATTTGAACGTGTTCCAGAAGTACTAGAGTTTTATCAGCGTAAGTTCCAATACATTCACGTGGATGAGTATCAAGATACGAACAAAGCGCAGTACCTTCTTGTTAAACATTTAGCAGCACGTTTTAAAAATCTTTGCGTTGTAGGTGATTCTGATCAGTCTATTTACCGCTGGCGTGGTGCGGACATTTCTAACATTTTGTCATTCGAAAAAGACTATGAGAATGCGCAAGTTATTCTATTAGAACAAAACTATCGTTCGTCACAAAATATTTTAAATGCAGCGAATGCTGTTATTGAAAAAAATTCAAACCGTAAACCGAAGAAATTATGGACAGACAATCAAGTTGGAAGCAAAATCTCGTATTATCGTGCTGCAACAGAAAAAGACGAGGCGTATTTTGTTGCGAAAAAAATTCGTGACGATATTCAAATGGGGAAACGAAAATATACTGATTTTGCAGTGTTATATCGTACAAATGCCCAGTCTCGTATGGTCGAGGAAATTTTCCTGAAATCTAATATTCCTTACAAAATTGTCGGCGGTACTAAGTTCTACGATCGTAAAGAGATTAAAGACATTTTGGCGTACTTACGTTTAATTGGGAATCCAGATGATGAGATTAGTTTCGCACGTATTATTAACATGCCGAAACGCGGTATAGGTGCGACTTCTATCGATAAAATTATAAATTATGGTGTGCAAAACGGAATCTCATTAACTGCTGTATTTGATGAGATTGAGCATGTTGGTGTAAGTGCAAAAATAACAAAGGCAGTAAAAGAATTTGCAGGTTTATTACACAACTGGGTAAATATGCAAGAGTATTTATCTGTTACAGAGTTAGTAGAAGAAGTTATTGAAAAAACAGGCTATCGCGATATGTTGAAAAATGAGCGTACTTTAGAAGCAGAAGGCCGTTTAGAGAACTTAGATGAGTTTTTATCTGTTACGCAAACATTTGAATCTCAAAGCGAAGATAAGAGCCTTGTTGCATTCTTAACAGACTTAGCGCTTGTTGCTGATATTGATCGTGTAGATGAAGATCCAACTGCTGGTGAGGAAGTTATTTTAATGACGATGCACTCGGCGAAAGGATTAGAATTCCCAGTTGTCTTTATTGTTGGTTTAGAGGAAGGGATATTCCCGCATACTCGTTCTCTGATGGAAGAAGATGAAATGCAAGAAGAACGTCGTCTTGCTTATGTAGGTATTACTCGTGCAGAAGAAGAATTATATTTATCCAATGCACAAATGCGTACTTTATTTGGTAGAACAAGTATGAACGCATCATCTCGATTTATTACAGAAATTCCGGCAGAACTAGTGGAATCATTAAATGAAACAGCGCCGAAGCGTGAAACTTCGTTTGGGGCAAAAGGAAGAACGAAAAGTACAACAACAACACGTTCTCGTTCAGCTTTCGTACGTCCTGCAGCTAAGACAACGGGCGGCGAACAAATCGGCTGGGCAGTAGGCGATAAAGCTTCCCACCAAAAATGGGGAGTCGGTACAGTTGTAAGTGTAAAAGGTGAAGGTGATGCGAAAGAATTAGATATTGCGTTCCCAAGCCCAATTGGTGTTAAACGTTTATTAGCAAAATTCGCACCTGTGACGAAACAATAGGAAAGGAATGAGGATATGTCAAAAGAGATAGCAAAAGAACGTATAGAAGAACTACGTGATTTGTTAAATACATTTAACTATCAATATCACGTATTAGACAATCCTTCTGTTTCTGATGCGGAGTATGACCGTAATATGCAGGAGCTTATAAAATTAGAAGCAGAGAACCCAGAGTTTATGAGTGAAGACTCTCCCTCCATTCGCGTTGGGGGGACTGTTCTTGATATATTTGAAAAGGTAACGCATAAATCACCAATGTTAAGTTTAGGAAACGCGTTTAATGAAGGAGATTTGCGTGATTTTGATCGAAGAGTACATCAAGGAATTGATGATGCGAATGTAAGATATATATGCGAATTAAAAATTGACGGACTTGCTGTTTCACTTCATTATGAAAAAGGACGCTTCATTCAAGGAGCAACACGTGGTGATGGTATAACGGGTGAAGATATTACCCAAAACTTAAAAACGATTAAAGCTATCCCGCTGCGTTTAAATGAAGAAGTAACGTTAGAAGCACGAGGCGAGGCTTATATGCCGAAGCGTTCATTCGTTAAGTTGAATGAAGAGAAAGAACAAAATGGTGAAGATGTATTTGCGAATCCACGTAATGCGGCAGCAGGATCGATACGTCAACTTGATCCGAAAGTTGCAGCGAAGCGTAATTTATCTATGTTTGTGTATGGTCTTGCTAATGTAGAAGAAAAAACAATTCCATCCCATAGTGAATCACTGGATTTCTTAGGTGAGCTTGGATTTAAGACGAATCCAAATCGTCGTACATGTGAAACAATCGAAGATGTAATAGCCTATGTAGAAGAATGGCAAGAAAAACGCCCGCATCTTGATTATGAGATTGATGGAATCGTTATAAAAGTAGACGATGTTGCTCTTCAAGAAAGCTTAGGAACTACAGCGAAGAGTCCAAGATGGGCGATTGCTTATAAATTCCCGGCTGAAGAAGTTGTTACGAGATTAACAGGGATTGAATTAAGTGTCGGCCGCACAGGGGTTGTAACACCAACTGCAGAGCTAGAGCCAGTGCGAGTAGCTGGAACTATCGTTCGTCGTGCTTCTTTACATAACGAAGATTTAATTCGTGAAAAAGATATTCGAATCGGTGACTACGTTGTTGTGAAAAAAGCTGGAGATATCATTCCTGAAGTTGTGAACGTTATTTTTGATAAGCGTAATGGTGAGGAAGAAGAATATCATATGCCAACGCATTGTCCAGCGTGTGAGAGTGAACTTGTTCGTTTAGAAGAAGAAGTAGCACTTCGATGTATAAATCCGACTTGTCCAGCTCAAATTCGTGAAGGATTAATCCATTTCGTTTCAAGAAATGCAATGAATATTGACGGACTTGGAGAACGTGTAATTACACAACTCTTTGATGCGGATTATATTCGTACGTTTGCAGATTTATATGCATTGACGAAAGAACAATTATTACAGTTAGAGCGTTTTGGTGAAAAATCAGCAACAAATTTAGTACAAGCAATTGATAATTCGAAGGAAAACTCATTAGAGCGATTATTATTTGGTCTTGGAATTCGCCACGTTGGAGCGAAAGCAGCACGCACATTTGCGGAGCATTTCGAAACGATGGATGAGCTTGTGAAAGCGACGGAAGAAGAACTAAAAACAATTAATGAGATTGGTGAAAAAATGGCTCAATCCGTTGTAACATATTTTGATAATGAAGACGTATTAGAGCTATTACAACAGTTTAAAGAGTATGGCGTGAACATGACATACAAAGGTATAAAAAGTGCAGATTTACAAAATGTTGAATCTTACTTTGCAGGAAAAACGGTTGTCTTAACAGGTAAGCTAGAAGTTATGGGGCGAAGTGAAGCGAAGAAAAAGATTGAAGCACTTGGTGGAAAAGTAACAGGAAGTGTTAGTAAAAGTACGGATTTAGTTGTTGCTGGTGAAGCTGCTGGTTCGAAATTAGCGCAAGCAGAGAAGCACAATGTTGAAGTTTGGAATGAAGAGAGGTTCTTACAAGAGCTGAATAAGTAAGAGGTGCAAACTTACGATGAAAAAAATAGCGTTAGCGGTATTAAGTCTTAGCCTACTTGTAAGTGGGTGTAGCATGGGTTCTAACAAAGATGAAAAAACAGTTGAGAAATCAGGGAAAGCGAAAGAGCAAGCGGTTATCTCAAAATATTCCATTTCGGATGAATATTATAAGACAACATTTCCATTTGATCCAGGTCGTGCACGTGGTTTAGTTGGACAAAGTTTGAACAATCGTCTAGATATAGATGAATTTGAAACGGGACTAATGCGCATTGCGAAAGAATCATTTAGCACGAAAGATTATTTCTTTAAAGGTGGAGACGTTTTAGACACACAAATGATTCAAATGCTTGTGAAAAGAAAGCGTACAGATGCTGAACAAAAAGAGCTAGAGGATAAGTTGAAAAAAGATGCGGTCAAATTTCCAAATATAGGGTTGAATCCTGCCGTAGGTGAAGGATCAGAATCGTTAGAAGTAAAAAATACAAAAAATCCAATGTATATCTCAAATATTTTAGAACATGACTATTACTTACAAAATGGTGATAAAGGTACTGAGCCTGATGGTGTTGTAGTTGGATTAGCGATGAATTCGGTTCATTATTACGAGGAAGAGCATGGTTATCCGCGTGAGGCTAAAATCGAGCAAGAAAAAATGTTAGCTGAAGGGAAAAAAATGGCACAAGAAATCTTGAAAGTCATGCAGCAAAAAAAGCCTGGAATAAAAGATGTTCCGGTTACATTTGCAATTTATCGTCAAGGTCCAAAGTCTTCGCTTGTACCAGGGAATTTTGTTTCTTATGCTAAGGTAGAAAAAGGCAGTGAAACGGTTGAGGATTGGAAGCCGATCAATGAGAAATACTATTTGTTCCCGTCTGAACAAGCGAAATCGGATAATAAACGTGAAGATCTTGCAAGTGTGTCAAACTTTAAATCAAAATTAAGTGAATATTTCCAAGGCGATTATACAGCTATTATTGGTACTGGAATGTATAGAGATGATGAATTAAAAGAAATGAAGCTCGATATTCCTGTCCAATTCAATGGGAAAGCTGAAGTCATTGGTTTTACACAATATGTAGCTGGACTTGTTATGCAATACTTCCCGAATTATATGAAAGTACAAGTAACAATTAAATCAGTGGAACGCCCAGAAGCAATTATTATACGTGAAGCGAAGCAAGATGAACCACTTGTGAAAATTTTAGATTAAAGATGAAAGCTGTTTCTATAAAGGAACAGCTTTTTTTCTCGGAAAATTTTGTTATAATTTTAAATGTTACAAATAAAGGGGTAAGGGGTAAAATCATGGAAGAACTAAGCTTTCAAGTCATTATTTTATTAATTGCATTCGGGTTTTTAGCTGCTTTTATTGATTCGGTTGTTGGAGGAGGAGGGTTAATTTCGCTTCCTGCACTTATGTTTGTTGGTTTATCACCAGCTTCGGCAATCGCAACAAATAAATTAGCTGCAACGATGGGGACGCTTACGAGTACAATTTATTTTATTCGATCAGGTAAGGTTGATTTTCGAATTGTAGGAAAGTTAATCCCATTAACTATTGTTGGAGCAGTCGCAGGTGCCTTAGTAGTAAAGTTTATTCCGCCTGATATTTTGCGTCCACTAGTACTTGTGATGTTGGTTTTTATTGCCATTTATATTATTGCGAAAAAAGATTGGGGAAGTGCATCTACCTATAAAAAGATGACAAAAGGGAAAACATTAATGTTTTTCTTTGTTATTTTAATGATAGGGTTTTACGACGGATTTTTTGGACCGGGGACAGGATCCTTTTTAATTTTTGCATTTTTATTAATTGGTTTGGATTTTATTCAAGCGGCAGCATCTGGAAAACTATTGAATTTCGTTAGTAATATCGTATCTTTAATTACTTTTTTATTTTTAGATGTGATTCATTTTGAATACGGTATTATTATGGGGTTATCAATGATTTTAGGTGCTTATTTTGGATCGAAGTTTGCGGTTCAAAAAGGTGTTGGATATGTAAGGACTTTATTTTTATTAGTTACTATTTTGTTAATAGGGAAAAATGTTTTGGAATATACTCATATTTTGTAGATTCATACGTATGTATGAATCTCTTTTTTTTATTATATTTTAAAAATTAATTAATTTTTAAAATATAAGTCTAGGAATATTTGAATAAATCTAAATTATCGTGTAGAATAATGTTGTAAAATGTAAACGTTTTTCTAAGGGGAGGCTAAAAAAATGGTAGTAGCATACAAACATGAGCCATTTACAGATTTTTCAGTAGAGGCTAACAAATTAGCGTTTGAAGAAGGTTTAAAGAAAGTAGAATCTTATCTTGGACAAGACTATCCATTAATTATCGGGGGAGAAAAGATCACTACAGAAGACAAAATTGTTTCTGTAAACCCTGCAAATAAAGAGGAACTTGTTGGTCGCGTTTCAAAAGCAAGCCGTGAATTAGCTGAAAAAGCAATGCAAGTAGCGGATGCAACATTCCAAACTTGGAGAAAGTCAAAACCAGAAATGCGTGCAGACATTTTATTCCGTGCTGCAGCAATTGTTCGTCGTAGAAAACATGAGTTCTCTGCTATTCTTGTAAAAGAAGCAGGTAAACCATGGAATGAGGCAGATGCTGATACAGCAGAAGCAATCGACTTTATGGAATATTATGCTCGTCAAATGTTGAAATTAAAAGATGGTATTCCAGTAGAAAGCCGTCCAATTGAATATAATCGTTTCTCTTACATTCCATTAGGAGTAGGTGTTATCATTTCTCCTTGGAACTTCCCATTCGCAATTATGGCAGGTATGACAACAGCTGCTTTAGTTTCTGGTAACACAGTATTACTAAAACCAGCTAGTACAACTCCTGTAGTAGCAGCGAAATTTATGGAAGTATTAGAAGAAGCTGGCTTACCAGCTGGCGTAGTTAACTTCGTTCCAGGTAACGGTTCTGAAGTTGGTGATTACTTAGTAGATCACCCTCGTACACGCTTCGTTAGCTTCACTGGATCACGCGATGTAGGTATTCGTATTTATGAGCGTGCAGCAAAAGTAAATCCAGGACAAATTTGGTTAAAACGTGTTATCGCTGAAATGGGCGGTAAAGATACAATCGTTGTTGATAAAGAAGCAGATCTTGAATTAGCTGCTAAATCTATCGTTGCATCAGCATTCGGATTCTCAGGACAAAAATGTTCTGCATGTTCTCGTGCAGTAATCCACGAAGATGTATACGATCATGTATTAAATCGTGCAGTTGAATTAACAAAAGAATTAACAGTTGCTAACCCAGCTGTATTAGGTACAAACATGGGTCCTGTTAATGACCAAGCTGCATTCGATAAAGTAATGAGCTATGTTGCAATTGGTAAAGAAGAAGGTAGAATCCTAGCTGGTGGCGAAGGAGACGATTCTAAAGGCTGGTTCATCCAACCAACAATCGTTGCTGACGTTGCAGAAGATGCTCGCTTAATGAAAGAAGAAATCTTCGGACCAGTAGTAGCATTCTGTAAAGCAAAAGACTTTGATCATGCACTTGCAATTGCAAACAATACAGAATACGGTTTAACAGGAGCAGTTGTTACTAACAACCGTGACCATATTGAAAAAGCACGTGAAGACTTCCACGTTGGTAACTTATACTTCAACCGTGGATGTACTGGTGCAATCGTAGGTTATCAACCATTCGGTGGCTTTAACATGTCTGGTACAGACTCTAAAGCTGGTGGCCCTGATTACTTAGCGCTTCACATGCAAGCAAAAACTACTTCTGAAACTTTATAAGAAATAGTAGGAAAGATCTTCACAGACTGTGAAGATCTTTTCTTTTTGAGAAATTCTCTATAATAGAAGCTAGTTAATTTCAATTAAGAAAAGGTTACCAAATATTACTATTTGTTCTTTGGAATTAGTTAAACCCTATTAATAGTGGGATAAACATGTAAATAGAAACAAAATAGCGAGAAAAATTGACTTATTAGTCATATTTTTTAGTATTCATTTTGAGAATTTCCTGTATAATACAATTTGAAAGAAAATCTATGGTTAGACAAGGGAACACTCCTTTCGGTTTTGCTCACTGAAAGGAGTGTTTTTTTTAGGTCGCTAAAAACTCTGCTGTACTCCTTACATTTGCGTATACTCCATTTAAACTCGCCAAAATTGTATTATGAATATAAACAGCTGGTATAGTAGCATTCTTAAATGAAAGATCTTTTGTAGCACAAGCATCGTGTATTAGGGTACAGTGAAGGCCAAAATCAAAAGCAGCCCTTACCGTAGCATCAATACACATATGGGTCATCATCCCGCATATTACGACGTGCTCAATTCCTGAACGTTGTAATCGTTCTAGAAGATCAGTTTCTCGGAAGCTATTTGGATAATGTTTAAGGATAACGGTTTCCTCTCTAAGTGGACGGACATTTTCGTGAATATGGACACCTTCTGTATTGGGTAGGAAAAAAGTAGCGTTATCTTTTATAGCTACATGCTGGATATGAAAAATAGGTTCGTTTCTTATTCTAAAATGTTGCAGTAGCTGTTCAGCATATTCACTTGCTTCTACTGGATTACGTAATTCCATCTTTCCATTTGGAAAATAATCATTTTGAATATCGACGAGCAAAAGGGCTGTTTTCATATATTCATCTTCCTCCGAGTTTCATATTCAAATAATGTTATTCAATTCATAGAGAGGATTCTCCTTTTAAAAAGTATGAGGGAGGAGAATTTAACATAACATTGTATTGTGATTTTTATTTGAAAATTTTAATAGATAAATAATTAATGTTTTTCTGAAAAATGTATTGACTCTTATTATTCTGAGTTCTATAATGAGAATTAATTAAATGACAATTAAATCGATACACTCTTATCCAGAGAGGTGGAGGGACTGGCCCTACGATACCTCAGCAACGGGTTTTTAAATACCGTGCTAATTCCAGCAAGCTTAAAATAAGCTTGGAAGATGAGAAGATGTGAACGAGTACATATAAGTGCTCTCCTTCTTATCTTTTATAGGTGATAAGAAGGAGAGCACTTTTTATTTTACCTCGAAATCTCTACTTCAAGTTTTACAGCATATAGGAGGGAAGAAAATGATTTCTTTTAACAATGTAAGTAAAGTATATGAATCAGGTGGGCAATCTGTTCATGCAGTGGAGGATGTAACGCTATCAGTTGAAAAGGGCGAAATTTTTGGCATTATCGGATTTAGTGGTGCTGGAAAGAGTACGTTATTACGTCTAGTAAACATGCTAGAGAGACCAACTGCGGGAACGATTTCAATAGATGATAAAGATATTACATCATTATCGACGAAAGAATTACGGAAATTAAGACAAAGAATCGGGATGATTTTTCAAAGCTTTAATTTATTTAATTCAAGAACAGTGTTTGGAAATATTGCGTATCCATTAAAGTTAGCGAAATTGCCAAAGAATGAAATAAAAGAAAGAGTAACTGAATTACTAAAATTTGTTGGTCTAGAAGATAAAGCAAACTATTATCCAGAGCAGTTATCAGGTGGACAAAAGCAGCGCGTTGGAATTGCAAGAGCACTGGCGACATCACCGGATATTCTCATATGTGATGAGGCAACATCAGCTTTAGATCCAGAAACAACGACAGAAATTCTGAACTTATTAAAGAAAGTAAATCGAGAATATAATGTAACAATCCTACTCATTACACATGAAATGCACGTAGTGAAAGAAATTTGTCACCGTGTAGCTGTAATGGAGAAGGGAAAGGTTATTGAAGAAGGGAAACTGTTTGACGTTTTCACACAACCAAAAACAAAGACAACTCAAAACTTTGTACGTTCTGTTATTAATGATCATTTACCGGAAAGTGTTCTAGGGAAAATTCAAAATGGTGGACAGATTTATCGCTTAACATTTACTGGTGAAGAGACAGGGCAGCCAGTACTATCATATATCGCGAAAAACTATAACGTCGATGTAAACGTACTGTACGGAAATATTATTGAACTTCAAAATGTGCTATTTGGAAATCTACTTGTAGAATTGCAAGGTGAGCAGAAAGAAATTCAAAAAGCATTACAACATCTAAGACTGCAAGTGCAGCTGAAGGAGGTAGAAGCTCATGCGAGTTGATTGGAGTATATTTTGGCCCCGCATATTAGATGCGACGGGGGATACCCTCTTAATGGTAATTGTAACCCTTATATTTGCTACAATTCTTGGTATACCTCTAGGTTTACTGTTGTATGTAACGAGAAAAGGAAACTTTTTAGAAAATAAATGGGTCTTTTCTATTCTTAATATCATTATTAATACAATTCGTCCGGTTCCATTCATCATCTTCTTAGTAGCTTTAAGCCCACTAACAAGAAGTGTTATCGGAACGACGATTGGAACAGCAGCAGCAATCTTTCCAATGACGTTAGTTGCATCAATCGGTATTGCTAGAATGGTTGAAACAAATCTTGTTTCTGTTCCGAAAGGGGTAATTGAAGCAGCGCAAGCAATGGGAGCTTCACCAATTAGAATTGTTTTTGAAATTCTTGTGCCAGAAGCGTTAGCGCCATTAATCTTAGGTGTTACGTTTATGACAGTTGGTTTAATTGAATTTTCTGCAGTTGCTGGGCTTGTCGGTGGTGGCGGTCTTGGTGACTTAGCAATGACATATGGTTATCAACGTTTTGATACGTCAGTTATGTTCGTAACGGTTGTTTTACTTATTATTCTCGTACAAATAGCTCAAAATTTAGGAAACTACTTTGCAAAAGTCTTTTTACGTAGATCATAAAAAGGAAGAGGGGAAAAGAAAATGAAGAAAATTTTAGCATTTGCATTATCAGCAATCGTAGGAATTACAGCTTTAAGCGGCTGCTCAGGTGGAGATACAGGTGCAGGAGCGAAAGAGAAAGTAGTTCGCGTCGGTGTAACTGGAACAGATGGAGACGCTTGGGAAATTTTGAAGAAAAAAGCTGAAAAAGAAGGGATTAAAATTAAACTAGTTGAGTTCTCTGATTACACAACGCCAAATAAAGCGTTAGCTGATGGAGATATTGAACTAAACTCATTCCAGCATATCGCTTTCTTAGAGCAATTTAAAAAGGAGCATAAGTTAGATATTACAGCTGTTGGTACAACGCAAATTGCACCGATGGGCTTATACTCTGAAAAATATAAGAAAGCAAATGAAATCCCAGATGGTTCAGAAATTGCTATTCCAAATGATCCAACGAACCAGGCGCGTGCATTAAAACTTCTTGATGCAGCCGGATTATTAAAGCTTAAGAAAGATTTCGGCCTATTTGGGGATCCAAGTGGTATCGCTGAAAATCCAAAGAAGTTAAAAATTACACCGGTTATCGCACAGCAAACACCTCGTGTATTAAAAGATGTAGCAGCTTCAGTTATTAATAACGGTGTTGCTGGTCAAGCTGGATTAGATCCAGCGAAGGATCCTATTTTCTTAGAAGATCCAAAGAATGAAAATGCGAAACCTTATATTAATATTTTCGCAGCTCGTACGAAAGACAAAGATGATCCAACGCTGAAAAAAGTAATTGAATTGTATCATTCAAAAGAAGTAACAGATGCAATTAAGAAAGAAACGAATGATGGTTCAATTTCAGTAGATCTTTCACTTGAGGAGCTTGAAAAAATCGTAAAATAATTATTGGGTTTAACGACTAACAGTAGGAACCCCTCCGCTGTTAGCTCGTTCAACATAGAATCTACTTAACAAACAAAACCCTAATTCTGTGCCTTCCAATTTTGTATAACGTAGAATCCAATGTTTGTTAAGTAGAGTGATGGACCAGGAGTTTTCCTGGTCTTTTTTTATTAATGAAAATAGCTAGCAAATAGTAAGGTAATCCAAATTATAACGGGATAAGAAAATAAGCTGAAAAGGAGTGTAATTACGAATTGCTTTTTATGAATGAAGTGTTTTTCGGATAACAAGAAGAAAATAGAAAAGATGACAATGAAAACTGCTGATATTGCGCCAGGATTATAGGAACGATAAATGAAAAACAAAATAAGATGTTGAACAGAGTTGAAGAAGATAGCTCCTTGAATAAAAATAATCCAGTAAATAGAAGATATGATGTTTAACTGATATAGAATAATTATGAGTAAGACAAAGATTGTTAATATAGTAATTGCAATGAAAAATTGTGTGTTAGTTATAAAGTGAATCGAAAATTGATTAGCAAGGTATTGTGGCATTTGAAAGGCCTCTTCAAGGTTGTGAATGAAAAATAAAAAGGGGATTAGCCAAATTGTATTAGCGGTGAAATGTCTTGTTGAAGATGTTTTTATCAATTTACATCAGCTCCAATAAAGATATAGAAAGCCTATAAAAAAACAGGCCTTCTATACGGATATGGTTATTCAATTATGATACTTTTTAAATGCTCCTCGGGATGTGGTTGTGCTTCTGTATAAGAAGGTAGCTCTTCCTGTAAAATGTTTAGTGCTTGCTTAGCTGATTGCTGAATCGGATTCGGTAGCTCTTCTAATATACGCATACCAACTTTTATTTTTGTACGAATTACCTTTCTTAGTAGTTCATCATGCATGTACTACACCTCCAAACCGAATGTTTAGTACATCATCTTCAAACTTAGCTCCTTGAATAGAAAGGTGCGTTAATGTTTTTGGCAATGTGATATTTCGCTTCGCAGAACCAGCTCGAATAATAAGTTCATCACCTTTTTGATTTAATGAAAGTTCACTTTTGTTTGAGAAGGGAATGGACAGAACGAAAATATACTCATCGCCATCTTTTTTTACATATTGTGTGCGACCGTTAAATTTCACTTCCGTAGGAGAAGAGTCAGATTTAAATAAAGCGTCTCCTACACGTTCTAACATAGACAAGCCAACAACTTCTTGTTCAAACATCGGAGCTTCGTAAATAGGAAGTGGCTGAAAACTATCTTGAATTAATGTTTTATATTTCTTTTGCGTATCTTTCCATGCCTGAAAATAAGGATCGGTGACAGTGTTAGGGATGACGCGGTTAATCATAATGGCATCTACGTTATAATCGTATAAGTTTAAATAAGTAAAGCTGCGCTGAGCTTCTTTAATGACCATTTTTTCAGGATTTACAACGATGCGGATACTTGTTATTTCTCGGTTTGATAAAATATCTCTCATTTCTCCAAGCTGTTCAAGTGTATTTGTTAATTCGTCCATAATATCATCGGTTGGAAGGGGGACACCAAGAAGTGGTTGAGCTACAGGACGAACGACTTTTAAAACTTTTCTTTTAATAGGAAATAATTTTTCCATCCACCAGCCGAGCATGTCTGGAAAGCTGAGCATTGCTAATGTTTCTCCAGTTGGTGCACAATCAATGATGATAACATCATATGTGTTTTGTTTATAATAATCGAGTACGCGAAGTAAGCTAATTAAATCTTCCATACCAGGAAACATTGTTAATTCTTCTGTTGTAATATCATCGGCTGCTTTGGAAGTGAAGAGTAGTGTAATATATTTCTGCAATTTTCCCCAGCCTTTTTCCATTTCATAAATCGTATTAATTTCTTGTGCCCATAAATTTTCTCGAATTTCTAATGGTTCAGAAGATAGTTTTATGCCAAATGAATCTCCTAAACTATGAGCAGGATCTGTACTCATTACTAATGTTTTTAATCCTTTTTTTGCGCTTTGGAGTGCTGTTGCTGCTGAAATGCTAGTTTTTCCTACGCCGCCTTTACCCGTATACAAAATAATTCTCATCATTCTATCCCCTTTGTTTCGAGTTTCGAATATTACGAGTGTCGAAGTATTTAATTGAATAAAAACCCAGCTAGGGTTTTATTCAATCGGAATGTTTTTCATTTTAGGTGTAGAAACCTTTTCTTCTGTTTTTTGCTGTGACGTAGCGATGTGATTCATGATCTTTTGGAATATTTGTAATAAGAAAGCTGTTTCTTCTTCTGACAAAGCTTCTGTCACTAGGTTAAAGTAATGGGCCGCATTTTGTTTCACTTCTTGAACGAGTATTACGCCGTTTTCTGTTAAACGAATTAATACAATACGTCGATCGTTTTCATCACGGTATCGTTCAATATACCCCTTTTTTACAAGACGATTTACAACGCCTGTCGTTGTACTCATCGGTATATCAAGAAGTTCAGCGATTTTTGTCATTGTAATATCTGTATTTCGCTCCATCCAAAGTAAACAAAATACTTCTGTTTTAGAAAGTGTTAAATCTAGGCTTACCCATTCTTCAGGATAGAAAAGTTTCTTGGCATTATCTAGCAGTAAGTCTAAAAAATGTTCATATTGCAACAATTATTTCCACTCCCGTATATTTCGAGGTTCGTAATATTTATTTTTATTTTATGTAGAATTGAAATAAATGTCAATCATTTTAATTGTTTTTTCAGATTAGACAGAAAACTACCTTTAAAATAATATTTTTTTATGATAGATTTATAAATAGCAAAATAGAATTTACATAAAAATCCATCGTGATAAATATATTTGTCTATAATGGGTGTACAGCCAACGAGGGGGAGAACGATGAGAAGACGAAATACGCAAGCGTTCACGTTTTTAGCATGGACTTCATTTGTTTGCGCGCTTTCAGGTATGCTAATTGGGATTTATACGTTAGATGAAACGCTTAGTGTAAAAGGATACTATTTAATTGGAACATTATTTTTAACAATGTCTTGTTTTGTATTACAAAAAACAATTCGTGATAATGAAGAGGATAACGAGAGATTTCCGAAAAATAAACCGTTAGATAAAGAGTAAATCGTAAAGAAAGGCATTTGCCTTTCTTTTTTTATGTAAAAATACCGTAAGTACCGTGTGTTGACTTGCTTGAAGTACTGAAAATTTGGTATCATCAATAGTATTGTAGATTGAACGATATATTATGGAGGTGGCCTAGCCGTGTCAAGAATTTCCGTTGAGAATGTAAAGCACGTAGCACATTTAGCACGTCTTGCAATTACTGATCAAGAAGCAGAAAAATTTCAAAAACAACTAGATGCAATTGTTACATTTGCAGAACAGTTAAATGAATTAGATACAACTGATGTAAAACCAACAACTCACGTATTAACTATGAAAAATGTTATGCGTGAAGATGTACCAGAAAAAGGTTTACCAGTAGAAGAAGTATTAAAAAATGCACCGGATCACAAAGATAATCAAATCCGTGTTCCAGCAGTATTAGAATAGAGGAGGGAATTTCGATGTCATTATTTGATCATTCGGTATCAGAGTTACATAAGAAGTTAAACAACAAAGAAATTTCCGTTACGGATTTAGTAGAAGAATCTTACAAACGTATTGCGGATGTTGAAGATAACGTAAAAGCTTTTCTTACATTAGATGAAGAAAATGCACGCGCGAAAGCGAAAGAATTAGATGCAAAGATTGGTGCTGAAGATAATGGTTTATTATTCGGTATGCCAATCGGTGTAAAAGATAACATTGTAACTAACGGTCTTCGTACAACTTGTGCGAGCAAAATGTTAGCAAACTTTGATCCAATTTATGATGCGACAGTTGTGCAAAAGCTAAAAGCTGCTGATACAGTTACAATCGGTAAATTAAATATGGACGAGTTCGCAATGGGTTCTTCAAATGAAAACTCAGGTTTCTATGCTACGAAAAACCCATGGAACTTAGATTATGTTCCAGGCGGATCTAGTGGTGGTTCTGCGGCAGCTGTAGCAGCAGGAGAAGTATTATTCTCTCTAGGTTCTGATACGGGTGGTTCTATCCGTCAACCAGCTGCATATTGCGGTGTTGTAGGTTTAAAACCAACTTACGGACGCGTATCTCGTTACGGATTAGTAGCATTCGCATCTTCACTTGACCAAATTGGACCGATTACACGTACAGTAGAAGACAATGCATACTTATTACAAGCTATTTCAGGTATTGACCGTATGGATGCAACTTCTGCAAATGTTGAAGTTGGAAACTATTTAGCTGGCTTAACAGGCGACGTTAAAGGTTTACGCATTGCTGTACCAAAAGAATACTTAGGCGAAGGTGTTGGCGAGGAAGCTCGTGAGTCAGTATTAGCTGCTTTAAAAGTATTAGAAGGTATGGGCGCAACTTGGGAAGAAGTATCTCTTCCGCACTCTAAATACGCTCTAGCAACGTATTACTTACTATCTTCTTCTGAAGCATCTGCTAACCTTTCACGCTTTGATGGCGTGCGTTACGGTGTTCGCTCTGATAATGTAAATAATTTATTAGATCTTTACAAAAACACACGTAGCGAAGGTTTCGGTGATGAAGTAAAACGTCGTATTATGCTTGGTACATTTGCTCTTAGCTCTGGTTACTATGATGCATATTACAAAAAAGCACAACAAGTACGTACATTAATTAAGAACGACTTTGAAAATGTATTTGCTAACTATGATGTTATTATTGGGCCAACAACGCCAACTCCGGCATTTAAAGTGGGCGAAAAAGTGGACGATCCAATGACAATGTATGCAAATGACATTTTAACAATCCCAGTAAACTTAGCGGGTGTTCCAGCGATTTCTGTTCCATGTGGATTCGGTGCTAACAACATGCCACTTGGTTTACAAATCATTGGTAAACACTTCGATGAAGCGACAATTTACCGCGTTGCACATGCGTTTGAGCAAGCAACAGACTATCATACAAAAAAAGCAAGTCTGTAAGGAGGCGAGCATAGATGAATTTAGAAACAATTATTGGTTTAGAGGTTCACGTTGAGTTAAAAACAAATTCGAAAATTTTCTCTGCGAGTCCAACAGAATTCGGAGCAGAGCCAAATACACAAACAAGTGTAATTGACTTAGGATACCCAGGGGTACTTCCTACTTTAAATAAAGAAGCAGTTAACTTTGCAATGAAGGCTGCAATGGCATTAAACTGTGAAATCGCAACGGAAACGAAGTTCGACCGTAAAAACTATTTCTACCCAGATAATCCGAAAGCTTACCAAATTTCTCAATTCGATAAGCCAATTGGTGAAAATGGTTGGATTGAAATTGAAGTAGACGGTAAAAAGAAACGTATCGGTATTACACGTCTTCATTTAGAAGAGGATGCTGGTAAATCAACGCATACAGCTGATGGTTCATTAGTAGACTACAACCGTCAAGGTATGCCTTTAATCGAGATCGTATCTGAGCCAGATATGCGTACGCCAGAAGAAGCATATGCATACTTAGAGAAGTTAAAATCAATCATTCAATACACTGGCGTATCTGATTGTAAGATGGAAGAAGGTTCTCTACGTTGTGATGCGAACATTTCCCTTCGTCCAGTTGGACAAGAGAAGTTCGGTACAAAAGCGGAACTGAAAAACTTAAACTCATTCACTTACGTACAAAAAGGTCTTGAGCACGAGCAAGTGCGCCAAGAGAAAGAATTGTTATCTGGTGGTATCATCCAACAAGAAACACGTCGTTATGATGAAGCAACGAAGAAAACAATCTTAATGCGTGTGAAAGAGGGGTCTGACGATTACCGTTACTTCCCAGAGCCAGACTTAGTTGAACTTTACATCGATGATGAGTGGAAAGAAGAAATCCGTGCTTCGATCCCAGAACTTCCAGATGCACGTAAAGCTCGCTACGTTGCAGAAATTGGCTTACCAGCTTATGATGCACACGTATTAACATTAACGAAAGAGATGTCTGATTTCTTTGAAGCAGCAATTGAAGATGGAGCAGATGCGAAACTAACATCAAACTGGTTAATGGGTGAAGTGCTTGCATACTTAAACAAACAACAAAAAGAATTAAAAGACGTTGCATTAACGCCTGCTGGTTTATCTAAAATGGTTCAATTAATTGAAAAAGGTACAATTTCTTCTAAAATCGCGAAGAAAGTATTTAACGAATTAATTGAAAAAGGTGGAGACCCAGAAGAAATCGTTAAAGCGAAAGGTCTTGTTCAAATTTCTGACGAAGGTACACTTCGTAAGGTTGTAACAGAAATTCTTGATAATAATGAGCAATCTATCGAAGACTTTAAAAACGGTAAAGACCGTGCAATTGGCTTCTTAGTTGGTCAAATTATGAAAGCGACAAAAGGACAAGCCAATCCACCGCTTGTTAACAAAATCTTACTTGAAGAGATTAATAAGCGATAAAAATAAAAGAGGAATTCTTATTTTTGAGCGCTAAAATAGTATAGATTCTTAAAGATTAAACAGAAAAAACACCCGTATTTGGGTGTTTTTTCTGAGTTAATCAAACGTTTGTTTAAATGGTGAAAAATAATTTAAATAAACGTTTGATTAACTGTCAAAAGTGAAAAAATGTTTGTATAGCAACTATGGTATGATAGTTGCAAAAAGGTGGGAATAATGATAAATCTAGACATAGAGGTTTTTTTCATCTCATGAAATAATAGATAATTATTATTCGTTATATGTAAATTGATGTGAGGAAATAGATGGACATAAATTTTTTGTAAAACAAAACCATTGAAATGAATATTTACTTTTGATGGGCTACACGAATCGGGTTCTTACTGCCTGTTTGAGCGGGATAAAAGAAGGATAGGAAGATGAGAGGAGGTAGGCATGGGAATACTGAATAGAAGTTCGGTATGTTCTTTTTCGATACATAAAGAAATTTCCTGTGCTAATAAATGATGAAGCGAGCAAGGATTATTTATAACCCTACTTCTGGACGTGAGCTATTTAAGAAGAGCTTACCAGAAGTATTACAAAAATTAGAACAAGCTGGATATGAAGCGTCTTGTCATGCGACAACTGGTCCTGGAGATGCGACTGTGGCAGCGAGGCAAGCTGCGGATCGTAAGTTTGATGTTGTTATCGCAGCTGGTGGTGACGGTACGTTAAATGAAGTGGTGAACGGTTTAGTAGGACATGAACATCGTCCAAAGTTTGGAATTATTCCAGTTGGAACGACAAATGATTTTGCGCGTGCGATTGGTGTACCTCGTGCTATTGAAGAGGCTGCGGATATTATTTGTGAAGGGAAAACAGTTCCGTTAGATCTTGGTAGAGCGAATGATACATATTTCATTAATATTGCTGGTGGCGGCCGTATTACAGAATTAACATATGAAGTGCCAAGTAAGCTGAAAACGGTATTAGGTCAACTTGCTTACTATTTAAAAGGAATCGAAATGTTACCATCATTACATCCAACATATGTTGAAATCGAGTATGATGGGAAGTTACTACAAGAAGAAATTACGATGTTTTTAATTACAAATACTCGTTCAGTTGGTGGATTTGAAAAGGTAGCACCATATGCGTCTATTAACGATGGGTTATTTGATTTATTAGTGCTGAAAAAAGGTTCTATCGCTGATTTAATTAAAGCAGCAACACAAGCGCAGCGAGGGGAACATATTAACAATCCAAAAGTGCTATATACACAAGCGAATCGAATTAAAGTGCATTCACCAGATAAACTAATGATTAATTTAGATGGTGAATATGGTGGAGATGCGCCGATGGAATTCGAAAATATATATCATTGTCTAGAACTATTTGTTCCTGAACATCAAGAAGATGCCCTGTAAAGGCATCTTTTTTTGTTTTTACCTCACTATTTGCGAGTAATAAGACGCCCCGGCTGATTAAAGTTTAGATGAATTGTAAATTGGAAGTTAGTTTGATTTTTATGGTATTTTTACAATCCGTTTATTTTATATCCATATTTTATTGATACACTGGAGGAGATAAGAAACGAGAGGTAGGGTGCTATGGAAAAGGTAAAAGCAATACTATTTGATAAAGATGGGACATTAATGGATTTTCATTCAATTTGGATAAAAATAGCTGAAGAACTTGTGGCGGAATGTATAAATTTATATCAACTTCCAAAGTCAATGCAGCAGAATTTATTAAAAGAGATCGGTGTGGAGGGGGTATTTGTGAACCCTTGTAGCGCAATAGCGGCAGGAACAAGCCTTGATGTTGCAAAGGGGCTTTGTAAGTATATTACGTCATCTAAGGAAGAGGAGATGCATGAGTGGGTAAGTGAAAAGTTATTTTCTCTTATGTACGAGCATCGTTCATATATGAGAATGACGGCGGATTTACCGAGAATTTTACAAGGTTTAAAGGATAGAGGATTTATTTTAGGTGTTGTTACAGCTGATGATTTCGCCCCGACAGAATTATTTTTAAAACAGTATCAATTAGAGTCTTATTTTGATTATGTTGTAGCTTCAGATACGTTTCCGGCACAAAAACCTGATAAAAGAATTGTAGAATCATTTTGTGAGAGATTTAATTTAGAAACATGTGAAGTAGCGGTCGTCGGGGATACACCGACGGATTTACATTTAGCGAAAAACGGTGGTGACTGCTATGCAATTGGCGTACTATCTGGTACGGGTGATCGTCAAACGTTAGAACCACTTGCAGATTTAGTGTTACAATCTGTTGAAGATTTAATTTCTCATTCAGGTGAGTTTATTTGGAAACAAGGAAAGTCTAATGTATAAACAAATAAGTCTATAAAGACTCTTTATGAGTCTTTATAGACTTATTTTTTATGCCGAGATATTAAGAGAATGGGATGAATACTAGAAAGGGGAAGTTGGCATACATCTTGCAATATAAAGAGAAAACATTGTATAGAAAAGGATGGGGTACACAATGAGCACAAAAAAATTTGCTAAAGTAAATGAACAAATTCCAGGGCCGAAAGCAGCGTCTTTATTAGAACGCCGCCAAAATATAGTACCAAAAGGAGTAAGTAATGGTATTCCAACATTCGTACAGTCTGCAGATGGAGCTCTTGTAACAGATGTTGATGGTAATCAGTACATTGATTTTGCAGGAGCAATAGGGACAATTAACGTAGGACATTGTCATCCAGCTGTTAAAGAAGCACTTCATAAACAAGTAGATCAATATATTCATACGGGATTTAATGTCATGATGTATGAGCCATATATTGAATTAGCGGAAAAGCTTGCTGCATTAGCGCCAGGAAGTTTTGATAAACAAGTCCTGTTTTTAAACAGTGGTGCAGAAGCAGTTGAGAATGCGGTGAAAATCGCTCGTAAATATACGAAGAGACCTGGGATTATCGCATTTTCTAAAGGGTTTCATGGGCGTACATTAATGACAATGACGATGACAAGTAAAGTAAAACCATATAAATTTGGATTTGGCCCATTTGCTCCAGAAGTATATAAGGCGCCATTCCCATATGAATACCGTCGTCCAGAAGGATTAACAGAAGAGCAGTATGATGATTTTATCATTGAAGAGTTTAAGAACTTCTTCATATCAGAAGTAGCACCAGAAACAATTGCAGCCGTTGTAATGGAACCTGTTCAAGGGGAAGGTGGATTTATCGTTCCAAGTAAGAAATTTGTTCAAGAAGTACGCAGCATTTGTTCAGAGCACGGTATTTTATTTGTAGCGGATGAAATTCAAACAGGCTTTAGTCGTACCGGAAAATACTTTGCAATTGATCATTATGATGTCGTTCCAGATTTAATTACGGTATCTAAATCATTAGGTGCTGGTGTACCGATTAGTGGTGTTATTGGGCGTAAAGAAATTATGAATGAGTCTGCACCGGGAGAACTGGGCGGAACGTATGCAGGAAGCCCACTAGGATGTGCGGCTGCATTAGCTGTGCTTGATATAATTGAAAAAGAGAAATTAAATGATAGAGCGATAGAATTAGGAAAAGTCGTAATGAACCGATTTGAAGAGATGAAAAATAAATATAATTGCATTGGTGATGTGCGCGGCTTAGGGGCAATGTGTGCATTTGAGCTCGTTCAAGATCGTAAGACTAAAGCGCCTGACAAAACATTGGCAGCTAATTTATGTGCGGAAGCAAATAAACGCGGATTACTTCTACTATCAGCAGGAACATATGGAAATGTTATTCGCGTGTTAATGCCATTAGTTATTACAGATGAGCAGCTAGAGGAAGGTTTAACAATAATTGAAGAATCATTGCAAGCTTGTTATGAGCAAGCGAACATCGCTCGTGTTTAAAAACTGAATTATAAATCGCAAACATTCTAGCTTACTCTATATAAAATGCAGAAAATTCACTTTATAATAAAGGTAGTAAAGTGAATCGATGGATATGAAGTAGGGAGTGGCTAGGATGGTTGCAGAAAAGGAACGAGTGTTGATGGATTTACAAGATGTATTTGAATATGCATTTGACGAAATTTTTGTTACAGATGATAAAGGAATCGTTGTGCGTGTAAATAGTACGTGTGAAAGACATTACCAACTCTCTGCTAAGGAATTAGTAGGAAAGCATGTACAAGAACTACAGAAAGAAGGAATTTTTTATCCGTCTGCAACATTAGAAGTAATTGAAAAGAAAAGGCCAGTTGAACTTGTTCAAACAACAAAATCAGGAGAATATTTACACGTTCGCACGCGTCCAGTATTTGATGAACAAGGTAATTTAAGACGAGTTATTAGTTATTCCCGAGATCTTACAGAACTCTACCAATTACGTAAGAAGGTAGAGGAGATGGATAATCAGTTAAAGACATATAAGAAAGAATTAAGAGAAACATATGAGCATGAAGGGCTTATTTTTAAAAGCATTGCTATGCAAAAAATAGTTGAAACAATCAAAAAAGTTTCTGTGGTGGATAGCACTGTTCTCATATTAGGTGAGACAGGAGTAGGGAAAAGCCGACTAGTACGCCATTTACATGAAGTAAGTCACCGGAAAAATGAAAGTTTTTATGAGATTAATTGTGCGGCATTGCCGACGAATTTAATTGAATCTGAGCTTTTTGGATATTCAGGTGGGTCTTTTACAGGGGCAAATCGTGAAGGGAAGAAGGGACTGTTAGAATCAGCGCATAAAGGAACTCTTTTCTTAGATGAAATCGGTGAAATGCCGCTTGAAATTCAGGCGAAACTTTTGCAAGTATTACAGGAGAAAACATTTCGGCCGGTAGGAGGAAGAGACTTAAAAAAAGTAGACGTTCGTATAGTCGCCGCTACGAATAGAGATTTAAGTAAAATGGTAAAAGAGGGGACATTTAGGAAAGATTTGTATTACCGCCTAAATGTAATCCCAATTTCAATTCCTCCGCTTCGTGAAAGAACAGAAGATATATTACCGTTAGTCTATCATTATTTACAGCATTTCAATAAAAAGTATGGACGTGATGTGAAGCTAGCTCCTAGTACGTTACAAATGTTTGTAGGGTATTCATGGGAGGGAAATAATAGAGAGATAGAAAACGTAATCGAGAGGATTGTTATAACTGCTGACGATGTTGTCACGATAGAAGATTTACCAATATCGATGCAGGAGTCTACAGTTGAGCAATCGGGTCAAAGTCTCTATAAAATGTTAGAAGAAGTGGAACGAAACATTATCTTAAAAACATACAAAACACATGGATCCAGCTATAAAGTCGCAGAATTCTTGAAAATAAGCCAATCTGCTGCTACTAGGAAAATTAAGAAGTTTATAGAGGAGGATTATATAGTTGGAGGAGAAGAAGGAACTTAAAAAAGTGTTATCACGTTTTGATGTTCTTTTCCTTGCGATAGGCGCCATGCTTGGATGGGGTTGGGTTGTACTCTCAGGGGATTGGGTTACATCGGCTGGTTCTATAGGGGCAGTTATTGCTTTCATTATAGGAGGATTACTTGTTATTTTTGTGGGACTAACATATGCTGAACTTGCTTCTGCCATGCCGGAAACAGGTGGTGGTTTATTATATGTAAAAAAAGCATTTGGGAAAAAATCAGCATTTATCGCATCGTGGGCAATGGTACTTGGATATGTATCAGTTGTTACTTTTGAAGCTGTTGCTTTACCAACAGTGGTAGATTATATATTGCCAAATTATCAAAGTATTTATTTATGGACGATAGGAGGCTGGGATGTATACTTGACGTGGGCGATGATTGGAATGGGTGGGGCATTACTTATTACAATCATTAACTACTTTGGTGTCAAAACAGCCGCTGTATTTCAAAGTATATTTACAATATTTATTGTAGCGACGGGCATTATGCTCGTTTTTGGATCTAGTTTTAACGGAGATACAAAAAATTTAGAGCCATTTTTTATAAATGGTGCAGGCGGAGTAATGGCTGTCCTTATAATGGTTCCATTTCTGTTTGTCGGATTTGATGTAATCCCGCAAGTAGCGGAAGAAGTGAATCTTCCATTTAAAGAAATCGGAAAACTTTTAATATTCTCTGTTGTTTGTGCGGTCGTATTCTATCTACTTATTACAGTTGGAGTTTCGATGGCATTAGATCAAAACGCACTCTTGAATACGAAATTGGCAACTGCTGATGCGATGGGAGTAGTTTTTGGATCGAAAATATTTGCGAATATTTTAATCTTTGGCGGGCTAGCTGGAATTGTTACAAGTTGGAATGCTTTTATCATTGGAGGTAGTCGTGTGTTATATGCGATGGCTAAAAATGAAATGATTCCAGCTTGGTTTGGAAAAGTGCATCCGAAATATAAAACACCTACTAATGCGATTATGTTCCTAGGGATGCTATCATTTTTTGCTCCGTTACTTGGAAGACCAGCACTTGTATGGATTGTAAATGCAGGTGGACTTGGGATTGTTGTTTCATATTTATTAGTTAGTTTATCATTTTTAAAGTTACGCAAAACAGAACCTAATATGGCTAGACCGTTTCGCGTGAAGAATGGAAAAGTAGTCGGGAGTATAGCAGTAATATTAAGTATTGGTTTTATTTTATTGTATATGCCAGGTATGCCTGCTGCATTAATTTGGCCGTACGAATGGCTAATGGTGTTAGGGTGGACGATTTTAGGTGGTTATTTCTTTATGAGAATGCTGTTTGATAAGTATAAGAACAATTCTAATGAGAATGAAGATATAGAGGAGGAAGAAAACATTGGATAAAAAAGCGACGTTCGTAAACTTAGAGAAAAAGGCGATGTATATAAATGGTGAGTGGATTACACTGCAAGAACAAATCGAAGTGAATAATCCAGCAACAAAGGAAGTATTTGCAACTGTACCAAAGGGCGGGATTATAGAGGCAAAGCAGGCAGTTGATGCTGCACATGAAGCTTTTAAATCATGGTCAAAATTAACTGCAGCAGATCGTGCAGTAAAGTTAAAAAAATGGTTCACACTCATTGATGAAAATAAAGAAGAAATTGCAGCAATCATGACGAGAGAACAAGGAAAGCCGTTCGCAGAAGCACTTGGTGAAGTAAATTATGCAAATAGTTTTGTTGAATGGTACGCAGAAGAAGGAAAGAGAATATACGGTGAAATGATTCCTGCTTCTCATCCGAATAAACGTATTTTAGTTATGAAGCAACCAGTTGGGGTTATGGCAGCTATTACACCATGGAACTTCCCAGCTGCTATGATTACGAGAAAGGTAGCTCCAGCGCTTGCAGCGGGCTGTACAGCGGTTGTGAAACCAGCGAGTCAAACACCATTAACGGCATTGAAGTTAGTTGAATTAGCACATGAAGCAGACATTCCAAAAGGTGTAATAAATATTGTAACAGGTAGTGCAAAAGCAATTGCTGATACGTGGATGGAAGATGAGCGTGTCCGAAAGGTTTCCTTTACAGGATCAACTGAAATTGGGAAAGAATTAATGGCTAGCGCTGCACAAACGATGAAAAAGGTTTCACTTGAGTTAGGTGGTCATGCTCCATTTATTGTTATGAATGATGCTGATTTAGATAAGGCGGTAGAAGCGGTAATCGGTTCGAAATTCCGTAACGCAGGACAAACGTGTATATGTACAAACCGCGTCTTCGTTCAAGAAGAAGTGTACGAAGAATTTGCAGGAAAGTTCACAAAAGCTGTAGAGCAGCTTAAAGTTGGAGACGGATTCGGCGAAGGAACAACTGTAGGGCCACTTATTGATGCGAATGCAATTTCGAAAGTACAAGAACATATTGAAGATGCAATTCAAAAGGGTGGAGAAGTTTTATACGGTGGCCATAAATTTACAGAGTTAGATGGATATTTCATTCAGCCGACAGTAATTGGATTGGCAAATGACACGATGCTTTGTATGAATGAAGAAACATTTGGACCGGTTGCACCAGTTGCGAAATTTAAAACGGTTGAAGAAGTAATCGAACGTGCAAATAATACACCATATGGCTTGGCTGCTTATATTTTCACAAAAGATATTAGTCAGGCATTCCAAATTAGCGAAGCATTAGAGTACGGAATTATCGGCTTAAATGATGGACTTCCATCAGTTGCACAAGCACCATTTGGTGGCTTTAAAGAAAGTGGTATCGGCCGTGAAGGAGGCCATTTCGGTATCGAGGAATATTTAGAAATTAAATATATTTCGTTAGGGCTATAAGTAGTATACTAGAATCTCTATAAGGTAACAGAGAAGGAGATTCTAGTATGGTATATTGGCTATTATTACTCGTAACAATTATTTTTGAAGTAGCTGGAACAATTGCGATGAAATTATCGAACGGTTTAACAAAGCCCGTTCCAAGTGTACTTATTTTTGTATTCTATGGAATTTGTTTCAGCGTGTTTGCTATCGTTGTTAAAAAGATTCATTTAAGCATTGCCTATGCAATTTGGTCTGGTGTGGGAACACTACTTATTACGATTATTAGTGTGTATTTCTTTAAAGAGCATATTAACTTATTCCAAGCGTGTTGTATTCTTTTTATTGTTTTAGGAGTAATTGGACTTAAAGTTTCATCAGCATCATGAAAGCTATCTTTTGTAGAAGATAGCTTTTTTCTTTGTCACAATTTATATCAGCGATTTTTGAAATATATTGATGTGCCGGAAAAAACGACATAATAAAAGGAGGCTGCCCATTGGGGGAGCCTCCTTTTATATTAAAACGCCCAGTTACCTTTACGGAAAATCGGCTCATGTCTTCCATCGGCTGTAATACCATCGATATCAAGCTCAGCTGATCCGATCATGAAGTCATTGTGTGTAATACTAGCGTTCGCACCATTTTCAGCAAGTTCGTCTTTAGACATTGTTTTTCCACCAACTAAGTTAAATGCATAAGCATTTCCGATTGCAAGGTGGCAAGATGCGTTTTCATCAAATAGCGTATTGTAGAATAAAATATTTGTGTTCGAAATTGGTGAATCATGAGGCACTAAAGCAACCTCGCCTAAGAAGTGAGAGCCTTCATCTGTTTCTACTAAATGTTTTAAAGCTTCTTCTCCATCTTCTGCTTTGTAGTCTACGATACGTCCGTTTTCAAATGTTAACGTGAAGTTATCGATAATGTTGCCTGCAAATGCTAACGGTTTTGTGCTAGACACTTGGCCGTTTACACCTGTTTTAAGTGGCATTGTAAATACTTCTTCAGTTGGAATGTTAGCCATAAATGGTACGTTCTTTTCATTTAGGCTACCAGCACCAGCCCATATATGCTTTTCTGGAAGTTCGATCGTTAAATCTGTTCCAGGCCCTGTATAGTGAAGAGCTTTATAATGCTTTTCGTTTAAGTAATCAACTTTTGTATGTAGCGTTTCGTCATGTTCTTTCCATGCTTCCACAGGATTTTCTAAATCAGCACGAGTAGCTTTGAAGATAGCATCCCATAGTTTTGCTTCCTGCTCTTCTGGTGCTACGTCAGGGAATACTTTTGCAGCCCATTCTTTTGTTGGAACAGAAATTACACACCAGCTTACTTTATCTGCTTGTACATAATCACGGTATACTTTCATTGCTTCTCCGGCTACTTTATGAGCAGTTGCGATACGCGTTGATTCTACGCCTTTTAATAAATCAGGGTTTTCTGCATAAATAGACATAAATGCAGCGCCTTCTTTTGCTAATTCTTCACGAGCATGTGCTTTCCAAGATGGGAACTCAGCGAAAGCTTCTTCAGGAGCTAGATCGAACTTTAAGCGTGTTAACGTCTCATCATTCCAATCAACATATACGTGTTTTGCACCAGATTTATATGCTTTTTCTGTAACGAGGCGTACAAATTGTACAGCTTCAAGAGGTGCACTAATTGATAAAGTTTGTCCAGGTTGAATATTAACACCAACATTGACTGCAAGGGCAGCATACTTCTCTAACGTTTGTTCAAATGACATATGTATAATCTCCTTTAGTTTGAAAGATTTCTTACTATATATAATACAAGAAAATTCTAAAAATATATATAAATATAAAGTAAAAAGAGAGCTCAAAATGTATTGAGCTCTCACAGTTATTTAATGGAAGAAGCAAACTGTTCAACTGTAGTTGTATGGTGTATGCGAACGCGCTTCATTTTTAACAGCTCATCTGGTTCGCCCTTTGTAATGAACTGTCCAGGCTTCGTTGTCGTTGCAAATTGATAGTATTTCTTCGTTTCTGCGACGACTTTATCATCTACATGACCGAATGGATAAGCAATTGCGATAACAGGCTTACCAGTTATTTTTTCTAGCTTTTCTTTTGATCCTTTTAACTCTTCTTCATAGTTTGTAATTTTCGGCAAGTCAGCGTGTGTTGCTGTGTGAGATTGTACAGAGAAAATGCCGGAACCAACCATTTCTTTTATTTCAGATGTAGAAAGAGCTCCTTCTACATCAACATTATCAACAATCATATATTCTGTTGCCGCTGGTTTAAATGTATCGTCTTTTAGTTTTTGTAAAACATGAAATGCATTCATATTATTTTTCATACCGTCATCAAATGTAACGAAAATCGGCTTGTTTACTTTATTTATATCGCCCCAGCGTTCAAACGTTAACAATGTATAACCATTTTCTTTTAAATATTTCATTTGTGCTTCAAAGTTAGCTGGAGATACGAATAAATCTTTAATACCTTGTCCGTGGTAATCATCAATTGCATGATACATAAGAACAGGAATTTTTTGCTCGAAAGTTATAGTAGACTTTGTAAGCGGAATAGTTTTCCCATCCTCTTTTATCCCTAATGCTTCAATTTGATATTCCCCACGTTTTCCTTCAAATTCCTTTATGTCAAAAGGAATAGTGAATTGTTTCTCCTTTTCCTTAGAAGAAAAAGATTTAGTATTTTCTTTTCCATCAGCAGTGCGCCAAATTTTATATTGTACTTCGGTTAAAGAATCCTTTATGTCCGTAATATGAATATTTACGTTTGTAGATTCGTGCGTAATTGGATTATAAGAAATTTTACCTTGTTCTTGCACGGTCTCTTCTTGTTTCTTAACTTCTTGAACCTTTTTCTCTTTTTTAGGTTCTGGACTTACATTGCTAGTACTACATCCTGCTAGAATGGCAGATGTACATAAAGCAATTGCTGCGTATTTTTTCATGAAATCACCTTCTATTGTATATTATGGTGCATGCTTACATTAAAATCCCCACCGCTATAAGAGTGGTGGGGATATACCCTTGTTCATCATATCATTTGAAGAAAATGAGGGGAATATGATTTTTAGGAGGAGCTATTAGAGCGAAAGATTAGTGACTTTGAATAGAGGTATTCTTTCGTTTCTTATTAGAATTGATAATAATATAACCGACTACAAAAATAAGAGGAATAATGAAGACATAGATCGGCATTCCCCATATATAATAACTTTTCATGCTTAAAACTAGTAAATGTAAGAAGTCGAAAAGAGCGTGGGCTTTCATAGTATCCTCCAATGTGTTTTTTTACAAATTATAACATTGCACATTTGTGATTTGTATATTTTGGTAAATGATTTAAGCTAATTTTAAAGTAAGAGGAAGGTTTATTAATATGCAATTTTGCATATTTAGAGTAGTTTCTATTAAAATATCAGGATCTTAAACTATAATAAGAAACGCTATAAATGAAAGTAATACTGATGTACGGAGTGGAGAACAGAAATGAAATATAAAAAAATAGTATATATTCTGCTCATATCGTTATTCATAGTTGGTTGCCAAAGTGAAGTGAGTAAGGCGAATAGTGTGGAAGAGTATATTCCGAAGCATCTGATGAATGCGGAAGTTACGGCGGATATTATGACGATTGAGATGGATCGCGATACCCGTAAAAAAGTAGAGGCTATTACTAAAAAAATGAGAAATTATGTGGAGAATGATCAAGAATGGTATGTAAACTACATATCGGGGCATATAGATAAGCAGGTGAAGCCTTATCATCCGAATTTTGGTGTTACGGAAGAAGAATATAATTTTTTTAGGAACGCTGTTGAGAATAGTAGTTTATCTAATACAAGTGATGGAAAGCTGCAATTTAAACAAAAAAGTAACCATGAGATAGAAATTGTTTCAAGTGAAAATCTAGAGCTATTTCAAAATATAGTAATTGATACGGAGAAAAATATAGTAAAAACTTCGTTTGGAGAATGTCAGTATGTTGGAGAAGAGAAAACACCTTTGGAACAAAAGATAACGGGGCCCTGGCATGGCAAGCAATGGATGCTAAAAGAACAAAATTTAATTTACTTATTTTCTTTGGGTAAGCTTGAAGGAGAGAATAAATCCATTATTGATATTTCAGTAAAAGGCATACACGAAGGAAAACTTATTAGTAAAGAGGAAGTAGTTGAATTTCGTTCGGTTTCATAAAGAATCAAAAAATCACCTTACTTAAACAAGTAAGGTGATTTTTTATTAAATAAACAATCCAGCGATTGTTGCAGATAAAATAGAAGCAAGTGTTGATGCAAATAGCATTTTCCAACCGAATTTTGATACGATGCTTCCTTGCTTTTCAGAAAGGGCACGGATTGTACCAACGATTGCACCAATTTGGCTAATACTTGCAAAGCTAATTAAGAATACAGTAACGATTCCAACTGTACGTGGATCTAATGTTGCAGCAGCGCCTTTTAAATCAAGGATTGCTACGAATTCATTTAAGACAATCTTTGTACCCATAATACCACCAGCTGGGATAATATCATGAACTGGGATACCCATTAAGAATGCGAATGGAGCAAGTATATAACCGAAGATTTGTTGTAAAGTAACAGCATATCCCATTGCACCTGAAGCTGCGCTGATTACGTAGTTTACAACTTCCATAACACCGATAAAGGCGATCATTAATGCGGCAACGATACCAGCTACTTTTAAACCATCAAGCGCACCGTTAATCATTGCACCGATAAAGCTGTCTCCGAATAGAGTTCTATCAAATTTTTGAATCACTTCATCTTCCTTTTTCGTATCAACTGGTGTTAATAACGAACAAACGATTAAGCTTGAGAATAAGTTTAGTGGAAGAGCTGCTAGTACATATTTCGCATCTAACATCATTACGTACGATGCTGTAACAGAAGCAGAAACTGAGCTCATCGCAGAACAACAAATGATAAACATACGGTTTTTATTGAAATGTTGTAAATCATTTTTAATAACGATTAACGCTTCACTTGAACCGAAGAATACAGAGTTTACTGCGTGGAATGATTCAACGCGTGGTAAACCAGTAATTTTTGAAATTACGCCGCCGACAACGCGAACGATGAATGGTAAAACACCTAAATAACTAAAGATAGAAAGTAGTGCTGAGAAAAATACGATAATTAATAATACATTTAAGAAAAAGACAAAATCTCTTTGAATTCCATTAAAGAGAAAATCGACACCTGTCGTACCAAGTTTAATTAGTTTGTTGAAAACTTTACCAATGAAAACAATGATTTGTTGACCAATCTTTGTGCCAAACATAAACCAACCGATTAAAATTTGAAAACCAATCATAATAGCAATTGCACGGAAGTTGATTTTACTTTTGTTGTTTGACAAAGCAAAGCATAAACCTAAAACGACAAGAATGCCGATAATGCTCATTACGTATTGCATGTAGTTGCCCCTTTCAGAAGTTCGTATAAAGTTTGTACATAAAACGCTCGTTATATTACTAAAAATAAAATGAAGAGGTTTTATGTCATACGTAAGATGTCTGACCTTTTAGAAAAATGAAAATAAAAAAAGACCCATATGGATTCACTTTCATCTATGAGAGAAAGCTAATCAATATGAGTCCTTTTTTGCGCATAGGCTAATATTCATTAGTTTTCCCCATAGTCCAGCAATTTAAGGTTGCCGGGTAGAAACTCTCGATCCATATTATCAAGTATATATGAGGTAACATCGTCCGTATTAAATTAGTAGTAGCGTAACATTACTAGAGAACTATCGTCAATAGCTTTTTTTCTTCCAATAGAAAAAGACCATATAAGTATGATAAAATGTAACGCAGTGTTATGAAAAAGAGAGGTCGGAAAATGAGTACAAAAATGACGCCACCAGTTGAAAAAAACGAGTTTATAGATGTAGTATTTGAAGATTTAACGCATGATGGTGCCGGTGTTGCGAAAGTAAAGGGCTATCCTATTTTCGTTAAAAACGGATTACCAGGTGAAGAAGCGCAAATTAAAATTATTAAAGTGAAGAAAAACTTCGCGTTTGGTCGTTTAATGAAGCTTCATCAAGAAAGTCCATATCGTAAAGATGCAGAATGCCCTGTGTATAACGAGTGCGGCGGTTGCCAGCTTCAGCACTTAACATATGAAGGACAATTACAAGCGAAAGAAAAACAAGTACGCGACGTTATGCAGCGCATCGGCGGACTAAGCGATGTTCCTGTTCATCCTGTACTTGGCATGAAAAACCCGTGGGTATACCGCAATAAAGCACAAGTACCAATTGGGGAACGTGAAGGCGGACTTGTAGCTGGCTTCTATCGTCAAGGAACGCATGACATCATTAATATGGAATCATGCTTAATTCAGGCGGAAGAAAACGATGCTTTAATTCAAGAAGTAAAACGTATTTGTGAAAAACACGGTATTTCGGCGTATAACGAAGAGCGTAACAAAGGAACACTTCGCCACGTAATGGCTCGATACGGACAAGTAACAGGGGAAATTATGCTTGTCTTCATTACACGTACAGCAGAATTGCCAAACAAAAAAGCAATCATTGAAGAGATTGCTGCGAAATTCCCAGAAGTAAAATCAATTGTTCAAAACGTAAATACGAAGCGTACAAACGTTATTTTCGGAGACACAACGACAGTACTGTACGGATCAGAATATATTTATGACTTTATCGGTGACATTAAATTTGCGATTTCGGCACGTTCATTCTATCAAGTAAATCCAGAACAAACGAAAGTACTATACGATAAAACGTTAGAATACGCAAAGCTAGACGGTAACGAAACAGTAATAGATGCCTATTGCGGAATCGGATCAATCTCCTTATTCCTAGCGCAAAAAGCGAAAAAAGTGTACGGCGTTGAAATTGTTCCAGAAGCAATCGAAGACGCAAACCGAAACGCAGCACTAAACAACATGACAAACGCTGAATTTGGCGTAGGAGAAGCAGAAGTAGTTATTCCAAAATGGTACAAAGAGGGCGTAATCGCTGACACAATGGTCGTAGATCCACCGCGTAAAGGTTGTGACGAGGCACTACTAAACACAATCATCGACATGAAACCAAAACGCGTCGTATATGTATCATGCAACCCAGCAACATTAGCACGTGACTTAAAAGTACTAGAAGAAGGCGGATATAAAACGCAGGAGGTACAACCTGTTGATATGTTCCCGCATACTACTCATGTGGAGTGTGTGGCTTGGCTTAAGTTGGTATAATAGAAAAGCAGTTGATATAGAAAAAATCTATACCACCTGCTTTTTGGTTTATAAAAATACCATTTAGCAATGATTTTAGTTAAAATAAATATTGCTGATTTTCACAAATTATAAATTGAGAGTTTGAAGTTGTATTCATAGTGAGAGGATTTGAATTTGAAATGATAGATAATTTTTGGCGTGATTTACCACGACCATTTTTCGTACTTGCACCAATGGAAGATGTGACAGACGTTGTTTTCCGTCACGTAGTAAGTGAAGCTGGTCGTCCAGACGTATTCTTCACAGAGTTTACAAACTCGGATAGCTATTGCCATCCAGAAGGTATGAAAAGTGTACGTGGCCGTTTAATTTTTACAGAAGATGAACAGCCAATAGTGGCACATATTTGGGGAGATAATCCTGAATATTTCCGCCAAATGAGTATTGGTATGGCAGAGCTAGGATTTAAAGGTATCGATATTAATATGGGCTGCCCTGTACCGAATGTAGCATCAAGAGGAAAAGGTAGTGGCCTTATTCTACGTCCAGACGTTGCGGCAGAACTTATCCAAGCAGCAAAAGCGGGCGGGCTACCTGTCAGCGTAAAAACACGACTTGGCTTTAAAGAGTTAAGTGAGTGGGAAGATTGGTTAACGCACATTTTAAAACAAGATATTGCGAACCTTTCTATTCACTTACGTACAAGAGAAGAAATGAGCCAAGTAGACGCGCACTGGGAACTAATTCCGGAAATTAAAAAATTACGTGACCGCATTGCACCAAATACGCTAATAACAATCAACGGAGACATTCCTGATCGTCAAACCGGAATGGAACTTGCTGAAAAATACGGTATTGATGGAGTTATGATCGGACGAGGTATTTTCAAAAATCCGTTTGCTTTTGAAAAAGAGCCAAGAGAGCATAGCAGTAAAGAACACCTTGATCTTTTAAGACTGCAGCTTGATCTTCAAGATCAATATGCAGAAGTACTGCCACGTTCAATCACGGGGCTTCATCGCTTTTTCAAAATTTATGTAAAAGGCTTCCCTGGAGCTGCTGAACTAAGAAATCAATTGATGAGTACGAAATCGACGGATGAAGTGCGTGCTTTGTTGGATAAGTTTGAGGATAGTGTTGATAAGGATGGAGATAGTGAAACATTGTAACTTTTGAAAGTTAGAGGGATGGGGTATAGCGATTTAATTAGTGTTTGTTTCATTTTAATTAAGGTGAACCGTATCATAAGTAAGTGATGTATTCTATGTAAAACAAGGGTAAGAAAAGAATACAGGAGAAAATGGCTGGTCTTGATTTTCACTGATATTATCATGTTTATTTTATCCCGCTATTTGCCGGGTAGTAAAACTCCCACCTCAAAATTCAGCTAGTGCAAAGAAGTTAGGTGGGAGTCGTGCTGCCCGTAAAAGCCCGATTGGTGCGGGCTGATTAAAGTTTCACTTTATTATGCCTATAATTGGAGGCCATGTGAATGTTAAGTGATCAGGCGAGATATTCTAGGCTCGCGAATATAACAAAAATAATAAATACAAAATTAGAACTACGTGAAGTATTGCAACGTGTAACAATGGCGATATCGGAGGAGATTGTTAAGTGCAACGCTGTTGGAATTTATTTACCAAAGGAAGATGGAACATTTAGAGGGTTTGCAGGAAAACCAGAGACAATAAATGGCGTAATGCTCGATACTCAGGTAATTGATCCTGAAATAGACTTACTGGCAAAAGAAGTTATTGAAACAAAAAAAACCATTTATATCCCTGATACATCAAAGGATCATCGGCCGGATCCGAGACCAGTTGCTGCGTTCAAAATTAAGTCCTTATTAGCTCTGCCTATCTCATTTGGGCAAGAGTTATTTGGGCTGGTTTTTTTATTTGATTATGGAGTTCCAATGAACTTAACAAATTCAGAAATTCAAAGTGTTGAAGCTTATGTAAATATGGCTGCGGTCGCAATTCAAAACGCAAATAATTTAACACAAAAGGAAAACCTTATTGCCGAGAAGCAGCTGTTACTAAATGTTACCCGTGATTTATCAATGTGTTCCTCGGTACAGGAAAGTTTTGATAAATGTTTTCTTTACTTAGGACAGATTTTAGAGAGTAAAAACATGGCTGCCCACCTTTTAGACCCGCTAGACAAAACAATGATTAAAACAACGAAGTTAAGCAAGGACTGTGATTGGACAGAAGCAGATTGGATGGAGAAAAGCTATGAAGCCAAGATCCAAGAGGTTATTCAAACGAAAAATATAGATAGTAAGGGTCAACTGATGATTCCATTGGTTTCAATGGGAGAAGTATTAGGGGTAATCGTCGTTGGCAAAGAGGGAAAAGCTCACAATTATGATAATTCCCAAATGCAACTGGCAAAATCTATCGTTGATGCCACAGCTCCTACGTTTTCAAACTTGTTATATATGGATCGACTTGAAAGCATGGTGGAAGAGCGAACGAGAGAACTAGCTGTTGCTAATGAAAAAGTTACAAGTGTGATTGAAAGTATTACGGATGGATTCTTTACTTTGAATAATACATGGGAATTTACGTACGTAAATAAGCATCAATATTTTCCACAAAGAAAAACAGCAAAAGATGTATTAGGCAAGAATATATGGGTGATTTTCCCGAGTAGCGTTGACGAAGTTATGTATAAGGAACTTCATCGTGCAATGTCAGAGCGAACTACAGTTTGTTTCGAATTTTTTTCTACCTCTGATGAATATTGGCACGAAGTTATTGCATACCCGTATGATGATGGTATTTGTTGTATTTTTAAAAACATAACGGAAAAAAAGCAATATGAGCAGGAATTGAAAAGGTTATCGAACATAGATTTAATAGGGCAAATGGCAGCAGGCATCAGCCATGAGATTAGAAATCCAATGACAACAGTACGAGGTTTTTTGCAGTTATTAAAAGAAGAGCCTACCTATGAGAAACATAATAAGCACTTTAATTTAATGATTGAAGAACTTGACCGTGCAAATTCTATTATTACTGAATTTCTCTCAATGGGTAATACAAGGAAATCGGATTTGCAGATGTTAGATTTAAATGCAATTATCCACGATATTATTCCATTAATAAAGATTGATACGTATAATCAAAATAAATATATTCAAGTCGGTACAAATGACATTCCGGAATTACTTTTAAATCGTAATGAGATACGGCAATTATTAATAAACCTATACCGTAATGGCTTAGAAGCCATGGACACAGGGAAAGTTCTAACCATTAGCACTTACAAGGAAGGTCAAAATTGTGTGGTGCTTGCAGTGCGGGATCAAGGAAAAGGTATCAGGCCTGAAGTATTACAGAAACTGGGTACTCCATTTTACACGACCAAAGATAATGGAACTGGATTGGGGTTAGGTGTATGTTATGCCATTGCTGCCCGTCATAATGCAAAAATAGAAATTCAAACAGGATCGGAAGGCACTACCTTTTTTGTTAAATTTAATTATGCAAATAACGAATAATAACTTCATTTAGATTAGTTACGGTGAACCGTACCGCAAATAAAAAGTAAAACCTAAGTAAACATAATCAATATATTTCACCTGAATTTTGCGTAACATTCATGTTTGAGTTGCCCACTAAATTAGAGTTGCATAAAAAGAAATGGACTAACCTATATCAGGTTAGTCCATTTTCAAGTGTGTAATTAATAGTAAATCCCCATCCGTAATTTCGTACGATTATCCCATCGCCAACTAAAATACCTTTTACCGTATTTGATTTTAATTCTTCTTTATATAGTTTGATATCTTTTATAAGCGCGAATTCTTCGACCACATAATATGCGGTTATATAGAGCTTGTTATGTATTGTTTTATGAAAGGATAGAAAATCTCCCTTTTGTACTTTTAAGTATCAGATCCTGACTTTCCATATGTATATTCTGTTAGCATTGGGTCCTCATGTCCGAAGTTTCGTTCAGCATCTTTATAACCAATTAGATAATTCAATATTGATTCCCTCCCATATTAACTCTAGTAGCATTATAATTCGATTGGGTTTAAATGGATAATTCAAAGTGCCTAAACAACATATGTTGGTGTTTTAAAATCATCCCCAAAAGTATTAATCCACCCATGACTACAAAACCTCCCCCTAAAATGTTAAAGTAGTAACTTAACGACATTCATTTACACATGCTAAAAGCATTACTATAATCAACATTTCAGGAGGCAAAACAATGGCAATGAGCAACAACGATATATTAAAAAGAGTAAGATATGCTTTAGATATAAAAGATATAGATATGGTGGAAATCTTTAAACTTGGCGGGATGGAAGTAACGAAAGAAGACGTAGTTGATATGCTTACAAAAATAAAGAGAGCGCCGCAACATGAAGCTGAAAATGACGATGTAATCGAAGATGAGTACGTACTAACATGCGATATGATGATGTTAGAGGCATTTTTAAATGGATTTATTACTTTAAAAAGAGGAAAGCAAGATCCGACACCAGGGCAACCGGCTCCTGCACAGAGCAAGGAGAGTGCCAATAACCTTCTTTTAAAGAAAATGAAAATTGCACTTTCATTAACGAGTGAAGATGTACTTGATATATTAGATAGCGTAGGCGTTACGGTAACAAAAGGAGAGTTAGGCGCTCTGTTAAGAAAAAAAGGCCATAAAAATTACAAAGAGTGCGGCGATAGATACGCAAGGAATTTCATTAAGGGATTAGGCGTAAAGTATAGAGGATAATAAGTTCGTTAAAACGGTAAATGATATAATAGGTAGAGTAGGAAGTTTGTATCCTACTCTTTTTTATTTGTAAAAATAATACACTAGGTGATGAAATGGTACATACATATTTAGGTGAGACAATTAATTTTCATATAACTTATAAGAAGAAAAAGTCCGTGCGTCTTTTTGTAGATTCTTACGGAAATGTTGAGGTGCAAGCTCCAAAAGGTACGCCTGTTGAATACTTAGTCCAGTTGTTAGAGGAGAAATGGGATTGGATTCAGAAAACACGTAAGGAAATGCAGGAGCGAGCGCTTGGGCCACAAGAAAAGGATTATGATCAAGGGGAGGGCTTTCTGTATTTAGGCAACACGTATCCGATACAGATTTCCCAAGATGCAAGTATTATGCAAGACAATGCGATTTTTGAAGGGGATAAGTTACATATTTATGTGAAAGAGCTTAAGGACGAGAAAATCCAACAAGCTTTAAAACGATTTTACTATAAGCAGTGCAAGGCGTTAGTAGAGAAGAGTATTAAAGCACATCAAAATAACTTTAAAACAAAACCGCGTTCTATTCGTATTACAGATAGTAGCCGTACGTGGGGAACTTGTGATTCGAACTTGCAGTTAACGTTTAATTGGAAGCTAGCAATGGCACCACAGCAGGTAATTGACTATGTAGTTGTTCATGAAATGTGTCATATGGTCCATTTAAATCATGATCGATCTTTTTGGCGTCTTGTCGGGAAGATAATGCCTGATTATAAGGAAATGGAAAACTGGTTAGCGTTATCGAGTTGGAAGATGACGGTTTAGTAATGGGGATTATATAGGTTGCGATTATTGTCAATCTTTGTCGGTAAGTCGATATATTTCAAAAATCGCTGATATATTTGAAGTTGTGGTCGATCTATTCAAAAAATCGCTCGTATAATTTCATTTACCAAGGTACAGTTCATCAAAAGAGAAGAGGATGTCGCCATTCAAATTTTTGAATAGGTGACATCCTTTTCTTTTTGTATATAAATTATCGTCCAAACTTCACAACGAAATCTCCATCCACTTTCTCCATCTCATATCCACGATACCCCTCCGAAAGTAACGCTTGCTTTTCACTAACATCACTCATCGGAATATCTTTAATATCCGTCCAATTTCTTTCTTTATCCTCACGCAATTCCTTCACAAAAACATACCGCATACTACCGCCATACTTCTCCTTCAGCGCAGCAATTTCCATCCCTTGCGCAAATTTATCCTTTAAACTAGGAATGTTAAAAGGTGCAACGGTGCAGCAAACGTAATCGTATTTGCCATCTTCTTTTTGTAACTTGTCCATGATGACGTTTGCTAATATTTTTTGCATCCCATTTCCTCGGCAGTTCGGATGAACGTTTGAGATTTCTTGATAGATGACGCGGTGTAGTTCACTTTCTGATAGGCCAATATCAAGTCCTAAATGTTCGTCGTCGATAGGAGGGACGAGTAGGGCACGAAATGCGATGAGTTCGTTTTCGATAAAAGCACCGATCATCATGCCGTTTCCTTCTAGAATGTATTGAAATTCTTCTTGTGAAAGTGGTTGTAAACGACCTTTATCTTCTAATGCTTCAACTATAACGTTTTGTAATGATAAAATTTGTTCCATATGTTCTAAAGATAGTAATGTAACGTGAAATGGATCGTTATTTTGTTTTAATGTTCCTTCGTATAGAACTGTCATGTGTTAGTCCTCCTTTAGCGTACAACGTCTTGAAAGACGGTTAGTTCTTGTAATGTATCTTCATTTATTTCAATGCCTAGTCCCGGCTTTTCGTTTAAGCGAATGAATGGTACGTCGTAATGTAAGTTTCCGATATCCTTCGTGAATTTTAACGGACCTGTAAGTTCAACACTTGTAATGATTTTTTTTGAGAAAGCGACGTGGAAACCAGCGGAAGAGGCAACGGATGATTCGACCATTGATCCAACTTGGCATTCAATTCCTGCCATTTCTGCTTGATGAGCGAGTTTTACTGCTGGATATATGCCGCCGCATTTCATCAGTTTTATATTTACTTTATCAGCTGCGTCTAATTTAATAATTTGGCGCATTTCACGAGAACCTTTTAATCCTTCATCAATCATAAGTGGAAGGTCTGCTTTAGAACGAATATGAGCCATTGCGTCAATATCGTCTGCGACCACAGGTTGTTCAATCCAATCGATGTTTAAATGTCCTAATGAACGAAGTGCTGTTAATGTGTTTGCGCTATTTTTCCAGCCTTGGTTTACATCGACGCGAATCGCGATATCATCCCCTACACGTTCACGTACAGCTTCAATTCGTTTTACATCTTCTTTTACATTTGTACCGACTTTCATTTTGAAAGATTGGTAACCTTTCTGAATCATAGAGGCAGCTTCCTCAGCCATGTCTTCAGGATCGGCGATACTTAAAACGTGAGTGACAGGGAACTCTTCATGATAGCGCCCGCCAATTAATTGATATACAGGTTGATTTAATTTTTTGCCCATTATATCAAAACAAGCGATATCAATTGCAGCTTTCGCTGTTGGAACACCGTAAATTGTATTGTCCATCATATCGTGTATTTTTTCGATATTCATTGGATTTTGTCCGATAAGAGTAGGAGCTAGCGTATGTTTTAAAGTATGGAAAGTACTTTCCCATGATTCGCCTGTAACGTGATCATCAGCAACACCTTCACCGTAACCGATAATGCCTTCGTCTGTTTCCATTTTGACGATAATAGAAGGCATATCAGAATAAGAACCATAACTAATAACAAACGGATTGCGAAGTGGTAAACGAATTGCGTAAAGATGAATAGCTGTAATTTTCATTGAATAAAGACCCCTTCCTGTTTACAATAGTTTTGTACATTTGATATAGTTGACGTTAAATAGTCGTTAATTAATAATAAGGAGTTAGAGAAAATGATGATAAAAATTGCAGTTGTCGGTTCAAAAGAGTTTATAAAGAATCTTTTACCTATTGCGCATAAACTAGAAGAAATAGAAATTGATCCATATATTTACCTTCATCCGGCAGAATCTTCTGAACTATTAAAGCGTTTAAAGCCTTGCGATGTCATCTTTTTCTCAGGTGCTTTACCTTATTATATGGCAAAAGAAATAAGAGAACAATTACGAATTCCAAGTACGTACTTGCAGCAAGACGAGACAACTGTCGCATCTTCACTTCTTTCTGTCATGTACCATCAAAGTATTCAGCCACATAAAATTTCAATCGATTTAGTAGACCGCTCGTTTATTACGAATGTGTTCCATGATATCGGTATAAAAGAAAGTCCACAAGTGTTGGATTATGAAAATATGCTGTGGAGTAAAGATGAAATAAATAGAGTCATTGATTTTCATGTAGCTAAATATCAATCTGGAGCAGCTCATTTAGCTTTAACTAGTATTCACGCTGTCTACGACGAACTTCAAAAAATAGGTGTTCCTTCAGAGCGTATGATAGATCCGACACAATCAATTATACAAGGGTTAAAAGGTGCAAAAATAAAAGCTGAGTTAGCAAAAAGCCATTCAGCTACTGTTGGTGCTTGTATTATATCCTTTATAGAGTTACAAGAAAGCTCGCTTGAACAATTAAATGTGATTTCGAAAGAATTACGTGGTTCATTTAAACAAGTTGACGAAATGACATTTATTTTGTATACAACTCGTGGTGATATTGAATCGAGTATAAAAACAAATATGATAGCTCGTTTATTTACGAATATAGAAGGAGCGGTATCTATTGGATTTGGTTACGGAAAAACAGTAAATGAAGCGGAACAAAATGCAAAAATCGCTAAAGGTTTCGCAAAGAATAATCCGATAGAACGCTGTTTTTATATACTAACAAGTGATAAAAAATTATTTGGTCCGTTCCCGAAAGAGCAGAGAGTACAAAGTTTGAAAAATGATAACCCTGAATTAATGAAAATAGCGAAGGAAACGAAGCTTAGTCCTGCAAACTTGTCAAAAATTATTCAATTTAGTCAATCACATCCGTCATTGAAGTTTACAGCGGCAGATCTTTCTGAATACTTACAAGTGACTCGGCGATCAACAGAAAGGTTATTAAAGAAACTAGTTGATTATGGGTATGCTCATATTTGCGGCGAGGAAATGCCCTATCAACAAGGACGTCCTCGCGCAATATATGAGCTGAATTTACCGATGTATTCGTTTCAAAAATTTTAAGCTTCTAGTTGAGCTTTCTGTTTTTTCAGTAGTTCTGCTTTTTCAATGTCTGATAGTTTCGTAATTGTGAGACCCGTTATACCGTAAATGATTGAGATAATAGGTACGATGAAATTCAATATAGCATAAGGAGCATATTCGAATGCGCCAACTCCAAGTGTTGCGAGTATAAATACACCACATGTATTCCAAGGTACGAAAACAGAAGTTAATGTTCCACCATCTTCTAATGCTCTGGATAAGTTTTTAGAATGTAGTCCTTTTTCTGTGTATGCATTTGCATACATTCTTGAAGGAACAACAATCGAAATATATTGTTCAGAGCAAGTAAGGTTTGTTGCAAAGCAAGATGCGATAGTAGAAGCGATAAGTCCTTTTGCTGATGTCGCTAATTTCAAAATTTGATTTACAATTGCACGGAGAATACCAGTATGTTCTAGTACTCCGCCGAACGTCATAGCGACAATGGTCATAGAAACTGTGTTCATCATCGAATCCAAGCCACCGCGGTTAAATAGTTCGTCTACTAGCTTGTTTCCAGTGTCTATGACAAATCCATTTTGGAGTGCGCCGACAGCTGATGAGACAGAACCACCTTGAATAAAGACTTGTGATAAAAATCCTAAAATAATACCGACGAGAATAGCTGGTATAGCAGGAACCTTTTTAGCGACCAATACCATAACGACTACGGGTATGATTAATAGGAAAGGCGAGATAACAAAATTTTGTTGCAATACTTGTAATGTTTGATCGATGCTTTTTGCATCAATATTGTTATCGCCGAAGTTTCTTCCTAAGAAAGCATAAACGATAAGAGTAATAATTAAACCTGGAATTGTAGTAAATAACATATGACGAATATGTGTGAATAAATCTGTATTTGTTAATCCTGCGGCTAAGTTTGTCGTGTCTGAAAGCGGTGACATTTTATCGCCGAAATAAGAACCGGAAATTATAGCACCGGCAACCATTGGAGCTGGAATTCCCATACTTAGACCAATTCCCATTCCTGCAACACCAATTGTCCCCATTGTAGACCAAGAGCTACCAATAGCTAATGCAACAATAGAACAAATAATTGTAATTGAAACTAAAAATAGTGATGGAGTTAAAAGATTTAAACCGTAATAAATCATTGTTGCGACGATTCCGCCGCCAATCCAAGCACCGATCGTTAAACCTACAAGAATAATGATAACGATAGCGGGTAATGCGAGGCGAATTCCTTTATACATTGCTTCTTCAATGTCGTTCCATTTATAACCGTAACGCCAGGCAACGATAGAAGCAACGGTTGTACCGATAATAAGTGGGACGTGAGGGCTTTGTTTTAATACAACAATTGTAACCATCATAACTGCAACTGTAACGATAACAGGGATCATTGCTACGCCAAAAGGTATTTCTTTTTTCATAAACTGCCTCCTCATTATGCATGTTTGTATTTTTAGAATTGTCGCAAAATAGACGTTATTAAATTATAATAACTAAAAACTGATATGAGCGTCAATAAAAAACAGAAAATAAGGAATGTTCTATCGTTATGAAGTGAGTGGAAATAAGTTGTCGATCGTATTTAAAAATAAACAATTGACTTTTTTCTTAAAATTCAATATGTTCATAAAAACATCTGTTTTTCATAAGTATAATTAACCTGAATGGTTTTGGAATTTGGGAAGGAGAATGTAGCTTTGAAAACATTAGAACTACAAGAGCGTTTAACTGAAATTTTTCAGCATTTACATGAAAACCCTGAAGTGAGTTGGAAAGAGTATGAAACGACAGCGTATATTACTAACTTTTTAAAAGAAGAAGGAATTTCATATAAAATATTTGATGATTGCCCAGGCGTGATTGCTGAAATCGGAAGCGGGAATCCAGTTATTGCGATTCGTGCCGATATGGATGCACTTTGGCAAGAAGTGGACGGAGAGTTTAAAGCGAATCATTCATGTGGTCACGATGCTCATATGACAATTGTGATGGGGCTTATTTTACAATTGAAAAATATGAGATGGGATAGCGGTACTGTTAGATTTATTTTTCAGCCGGCAGAGGAAAAAGGAAATGGTTCTTTAAAGATGGTAGAGAAGGGTGCTGTGGATGATGCGGATTTCCTATTCGGTGTTCATTTAAGGCCGATTGAAGAACTGCCTTTGAAACAAGCCGCCCCATCTATTCGTCACGGAGCAGCAGGATTTTTAGAAGGGGTGATTCACGGAGATGATGCACATGGGGCACGCCCGCATCAAGGGATAAATGCAATTGATGTCATCACGATGATTAATATTGGATTGAAAAATATATGGCTACCACCGCAGACGTCGTATTCTGTTAAGATGACGAGATGTCAAGCTGGTGGTGATAATCTAAATATTATTCCAGGTAACGGCCATTTTAGTTTAGATGTAAGAGCAGAAAATAACATATTACTAAATGAATTAAAGCAAAAAATAGAGCAAGTAATTCAGTCAGCTGAATCAATGGGATCTAAACTTTCTTATGAGTGGATTGATCTTGCACCAGGAGCTGAAGTGTCAGAAGAAGCTGAGCGCTTTATGCGTAAAGGTATTCTTGAAGTGTATGGGGAAGAGGGATGTACTGGACCATTGTATACGACAGGAAGCGATGATTTCCATTACTACACAGTGAAGAGACCACATTTAAAAGCTGTCATGCTTGGACTAGGGGCAAACCTACAACCTGGATTACACCATCCGTATATGAAGTTTGATCATTCTTGCATAATGGATGGAGTAGAAATATTGAAACAAACTGTATTGAAAGTATTAGAAAACAGGGGCTAGAAAGCTCCTGTTTTTTTGTAGGAATTTGTCGTTAAGTCAATATATTCGATTTTGCGACGATATAATTTCACGTACCAATCAATTTGATAAAAATGAGCATTCAGTACGTGGTGTATAATAATAGTAATATTTCTTAATGGGAGCAAACGAATGAACGAACAATATTACGATGCTGTATTACATATAAAAACTGTCGGTGAGCAAAAGGGCTTTAATAAATCTATGCATTATCACCGTTATGAACCGACGCCATATAGCGGATTAGATGAACTATTAAATCAATATGAAATAAGAAGTAGCGACCGAGTTGTAGACTTTGGATGCGGAAAAGGACGATTAAACTTTTACATGCATCATAAGTGTGGTGCTTCAGCGGTTGGAATTGAAATGAATGAAGAGTTTTATAAAGAAGCAATGGATAATCTAGAGCGCTATGCACGAAAGGTAAGAAACAGTAAGGATAAAATTGGGTTTGAATGTTGTTTAGCGCAGGAATATGAGATTGATCCACGTGATAATCGGTTTTATTTCTTCAATCCATTTTCTGTACAAGTATTTATGAACGTAGTAAATAATATTTTACTTTCGGTAGAAGAGGCGGAGAGAGAAGTCGATATTATTTTATACTATCCTTCTGAAGATTATATTTTCTTCTTAGAGAATCAGACAGCGTTTGAGCTGAAGAGGGAAGTAAGGTTGCCTGGGGCTTATGAGAAGAATGGGAATGAGAGGTTTTTAGTTTATAGATTGGAGTGTTAATGTATGGGGGCTTGGGGAGTAGCGATATTGTCAGATGATATTGCTAAAGATATTCAGTTAATTTATAAGGATTTGTTAGGAAATGAATATTCAAATGAAGAAGCAAGTAGGATTGTAATTGAGGAATACCAGACTGAACTAGATGATGAAGAGATTATTGTTTTTTGGCTAGCATTTGCTTGCATACAATGGAAGTTAGGAAGACTTCAAGAGAATGTTAAACTTGAGGCATTGCAAATAATAGAGAGTGGTGCAGATTTATCCCGCTGGGAGGATGAACCTAAATTACAGAGAAAACGTGAAGTAGTGTTAAATAAACTTAGAGAACAGTTACATTCTCCGCAGCCACAAGCTAAAAAAGTACCGAAGAGATTTATAGCGAATACTTCTTTAAAAGCAGGTGATGCTGTTAGTTACGAATTAGTATCGGGGAATTATATTATTCTGAAAGTCATTGAGATTATTGAGGAATGGTATGGGGATCGATATCCTCTATTTGAAATATGTGATTGGGAAGGGAAAGAGATTCCTTCAAAAGAACAAATTGAACAATTAGACTTAAAGAAAAGGATTTATGAAGATGGAAAGCAGGAAATAATGAAGCTAGCTATTTATCCTTCAGGAAAAAGAGATAACTCAGCCGAAAGAATACAAGTAGTAGCAGAAGATGTAAATATAGTATTGGATATAGAACCACCGTATGCTTTAATATGTTGGAAGGAATTTGACGACCATTTGCATACAATGTAATAAAAAAGAGGCGCTACCTATTGGTAGCGCCTCTTTTACTCATGTCTATATAATTAGTTACGGATTAAGTAATCAAATGCGCCTAAAGCTGCGTTTGCACCTGAACCCATAGAGATGATGATTTGTTTGTACGGATTATTTGTACAGTCACCTGCAGCAAACACTCCTGGTACGTTTGTAGCGCCGTGCTTGTCTGTTACGATTTCACCGCGAGCGCGTTCAACTGTTTCGCCTAACCAGTCTGTGTTTGGCACAAGACCGATTTGTACGAATACACCTTGTAATTCAACGTGATGAACTTCTTCAGTTTCACGATCGATGTAAGAAATACCGTTTACTTTATCAGTACCAGTGATTTCTTTCGTTTGAACGTTTTTCAGAACAGTTACGTTTGGTAAGCTGTTAAGACGCTCTTGTAATACAGCATCAGCTTTTAATTCTGGCATGAATTCAAGAACAGTTACGTGCTTAACAATACCTGCTAAGTCGATAGCTGCTTCAATACCAGAGTTACCTCCGCCGATAACTGCTACGTCTTTTCCGATGAATAATGGACCGTCACAGTGTGGGCAGTATGCTACACCTTTATTTTTGAACTCAGCTTCACCTGGTACGCCAACGTTACGCCAGCGAGCACCTGTAGAAACGATTACGCTCTTACTTTTCAGAATAGCGCCGTTTTCAAGTTCCACTTCAATAAGTTCTTTTTTCTCTAAACGTTTTGCACGTTGTAGATTCATTACATCGATGTCGTATTCTTTAACGTGCTCTTCAAGACTTGCTACTAGCTTAGGTCCTTCAGTGCGTTTTACGCTGATGAAGTTCTCAATGCCCATAGTATCCATTACTTGACCACCGAAGCGCTCAGCAACGATACCAGTGCGGATGCCTTTACGTGCTGCATAAATTGCTGCACTTGCACCAGCAGGGCCGCCACCAACAACAAGAACATCGTATGGATCTTTATCAGAAAGCTCTGATGCATCTGGACCGTTACCCATTTTAGCTAAAATTTCTTCAAGTGTCATACGACCGCTTCCGAAAGATTCGCCGTTTAGGAAAACTGTTGGTACTGCCATGATGTCTTTACTTTCTACTTCCTCTTTGAATGCAGCGCCATCAATCATAGTATGTGTAATACCAGAGTTTAGAACGCTCATTACGTTAAGAGCTTGTACAACATCAGGACAGTTATGACAACTTAGGCTGATATAAGACTCAAAATGATATTCGCCTTGAATGTTTTTAATTTGATCGATTAATTTTTGTTCAACTTTTGGAGCGCGTCCACTTACTTGTAGTAAAGCTAACACTAATGAAGTAAATTCGTGTCCTAATGGAATACCAGCGAATACGACACCAGTGTCTTCACCAGGGCGGTTTACGCTAAAGCTTGGTGTTCTCTCTAATTCAACTTTTTCTACTGTAATCTTAGATGACATAGTAGCTAATTCGTCTACTAGAGCTAACATATCTTTAGATACGTCGTCGTCTCCAGCGCTTACTTTAAGTAAAATATCGTTCTCCATTAACTGAAGGTATTGGGATAGTTGTGTTTTTATATCTGCATCTAGTATCATTTTGATCGAACTCCTTAGATTTTGCCTACAAGGTCAAGGCTTGGTTTAAGTGTTGCAGAACCCTCTTGCCATTTAGCTGGGCAAACTTCACCTGGGTTGTTACGTACGTATTGAGCAGCTTTAATTTTGTTAACAAGGATGCTTGCGTCACGGCCGATACCGTCAGCATTGATTTCCATAGATTGGATAACGCCGTCTGGATCGATGATGAATGTACCACGAGCAGCAAGACCTTCTTCTTCCATTAAAACGTTGAAGTTTGTAGTGATTGTGCGAGTTGGGTCACCAATCATAATGTATTCGATTTTGCCGATAGTTTCTGAGCTATCATGCCATGCTTTGTGAGTGAAGTGAGTGTCTGTAGATACAGAGTATACTTCAACGCCTAAATCTTTTAGAGTTGCATATTGGTTTTGTAAGTCTTCAAGTTCAGTTGGACAAACGAATGTGAAGTCTGCTGGGTAGAAACAAACTACGCTCCATTTTCCTTTTAAACTTTCGTCAGTAACTTGGATAAATTCTCCATTATGGTAAGCATTAGCTTTAAACGGTTTTACTTCTGTGCCGATTAATAACATATTAAAATTCCTCCTAAAGGTTGGTTTTGAGCATCGGAAATTAGTTTGCTCATAAAATATATTTTTTAATTAACTATAATAATTCTAATTCGATATTAATTATCATATAGAAGTGGTTATTTTGTCAAGAGAATAAACCAACTTTATACCAATTTAATTAATATTTATTCTCAATTAAGGCTGCTAGGGAATTAAAAGGTAATTTTTAAGTCATAAATTTTCAATGAGTGTTTGAAAGAGTAGTGTGTATGTTAGAGATATGGTGTAAGTATAAATTCTTAGGAAGGAAATATTTCTTAGAAGTTGTAGATTTGAAAAGGAACTGCTTACTTCTATTTTACAAAGAATTGTGCAATAAATAAAACAAAATGTATCGGAATCTTTGTGAACAATTATTGTCATCATAAATATATATAATAAGAAGTATATTGCAATGAGAAATAGAAACATTGACGCTCATTTCTAACAAGATATAATAAAAGCGAGATATGTATTGCAATAGAGAAGATATAGTATAGATTGAAAAAATTTCAGTCTATTATTTTTTTATGGATTTTAGAAAACGTTTACATTTAGTATGGAGGGGAAACCATGTCTAAGTTCACGAAGTATTTTTTAATGGAAGCTAAAGATGTGATTGCATATGTGCAAGAGAAATTACCTAAGTTCGAACATGCAAAGGGGCTAAAGTGTAAAGAAATAGGCGATGGTAATTTAAATTATGTATTCCGCGTTTGGGATGAACAGAAGAGCATTTCTGTCATTGTAAAACAAGCTGGGGATACAGCGCGTATTTCAGATGAGTTTAAGTTGTCGACGAATCGAATTCGTATAGAATCAGATGTTTTGCGACTAGAAGGAGAGTTAGCATCAGGACTCGTGCCAAATGTATATTTGTTTGATAGTGTGATGAATTGTTGCGTGATGGAAGATTTATCAGATCACACAATATTGCGTACAGCACTCATAAATCATCAAATGTTTCCGAGGCTTGCTGATGATTTAACTACTTTTATGGTAAACACTCTTCTATTAACATCAGATGTTGTAATGAATCATAAAGAGAAGAAGGAACTCGTGAAGAATTATATAAATCCTGAGTTATGTGAGATTACAGAGGACCTCGTATATTCAGAGCCGTTTACAAATCATAATAAACGCAACGAATTGTTTCAATTAAACGAAGGATGGATTAGAGAGCATATTTATATTGATAAAGAGCTTCGTATGGAAGTAGCAAAACTTAAGTTTTCTTTTATGACGAATGCACAAGCGCTGCTTCACGGTGATTTACATACTGGTTCTGTTTTTGTAAAAAGTGATTCTACAAAGGTTATTGATCCGGAGTTTGCTTTTTATGGACCTATGGGATATGACGTTGGGAATGTAATGGCGAATTTAATATTTGCATGGGTGAATGCAGATGCAGTGATGCAATTTGGTATGGAGAAAGATACATATATGAACTGGCTAGAATCTACCATGATAGATGTAATTGAGTTATTTAAGAAGAAGTTCTTAGATGCTTGGGATATTCATGTGACAGAGGTTATGGCGAAGGAAGAAGGATTTAACCAAGTTTATTTACAATTTGTATTAGAGGATACAGCTGCAGTGACGGGTCTTGAGTTAATTCGCCGTATTGTCGGTCTAGCGAAGGTAAAGGATATTACTTGTATTGAGAATGATGCAGCGCGTGCTAGAGCGGAGCGAATTTGTCTTCAGGCAGCGAAGAAGTTTATTTTACAAGCGAATCGATATAAAACAGGTAGCAGCTTTGTAGAAACGTTAAGAAAACAAATGCATAGTGCGCAGTAAGGGGAGAAGATGATGGCAGAGCAATTAATACCAATTCAGTGGAAAGATGATGCTTTAGTGTTGTTGGATCAAACGGTATTGCCGAACGAAGTAGTCTATGAATCTTTTAAAACGGCTGAGGGTGTTTGGGATGCGATTCAAGTAATGAAAGTACGAGGAGCTCCGGCAATAGGGGTTTCAGCAGCCTATGGTGTGTATTTAGGGGTAAAGGAAGTTGCTGAAAGTTCGGCGGAAGAATTCATAGAAGAAGTAAAAAAGGTATGTGCATATTTAGCAACATCAAGACCGACGGCAGTAAATTTATTTTGGGCACTTGAAAGAATGGAAAGTGTAGCGAAAGAGAATGCTCACTTATCAAATGCGCAGTTGAAAGATAGATTATTAGAAGAAGCAAAAGAGATTCATAGAGAAGATGAAGCAATTAACCGTCAAATTGGAGAACACGCATTAACATTATTCCGTGATGGCATGGGAGTATTAACGCATTGTAATGCAGGGGCGTTAGCAACGACGAAGTACGGTACTGCGACAGCTCCAATGTACTTAGCGAAAGAAAAAGGATGGGACTTAAAAATCTATTCGGATGAAACACGCCCTAGATTACAAGGTTCAACGTTAACAGCATTAGAACTACAGCGAGCGGGAATCGATGTAACGGTCATTACAGATAATATGGCAGCAATGGTCATGTCACAAGGGAAAATTGATGCGGTAATAGTTGGATGTGACCGCGTAGCAGCAAACGGTGATGTAGCAAATAAAATTGGAACATTAGGCGTATCTATTTTAGCTAAATACTACAACATTCCGTTTTATGTAGCAGCACCAACGCCGACAATTGATTTGAAAACATCGACAGGAAAAGAAATTCCAATTGAAGAAAGAGATGCTTCTGAAGTGATCAATCGTTTCGGACAATATTCTGCTCCGAAAGAAAGTAAAGTATATAATCCGGCATTTGATGTTACGCCATATGAAAATGTAACAGCGATTATTACGGAAAAAGGGATTGTGGAAGCACCGTTTACGGAGAACTTAAAAAAGCTATTTTAGTAAGTAGATATATAGTCAGTCATCATAAGCTTCATACTTAGGGGGATGTATATGTTATTACAAAACGAAAGAGAAGAAATTGTAGCGTATGGAAAGAAAATGATCTCCAGTGGTTTAACAAAGGGGACTGGGGGTAATATTAGTATTTTTAATCGTGAACAAGGGCTTGTTGCAATTAGCCCAAGCGGTTTAGATTATTATGAAACGAAGCCTGAAGATGTAGTTATATTGAATTTAGATGGTGAAGTGATAGAAGGAGAGAGAAGACCATCAAGCGAGCTCGATATGCACCTTATTTATTATAGAAATCGTGAAGATATAAATGCGCTTGTGCACACACATTCTCCTTATGCGAAGACAATTGCATCATTAGGATGGGAACTTCCTGCTGTGTCATATTTAATTGCTTTTGCAGGTCCGAATGTTCGCTGTGCACCGTATGAAACATTTGGTACGAAGCAATTAGCAGAGGCAGCTTTTGAAGGAATGATTGATCGTCGTGCAGTATTACTTGCGAATCATGGTTTAATGGCTGGTGCAAATAATATAAAAATGGCGTTTACTATTGCAGAAGAAATTGAGTTTTGTGCTCAAATTTATTATCAAACGAAAAGCGTCGGCGAACCAAAGCTACTGCCAGAAGACGAGATGGAGAATTTGGCGAAGAAGTTTGAAGGGTATGGGCAGCAGTAAAATGAAAACACCCTCAAGAAAAAATCTTGAGGGTGTTTCTTTACGCTTTCTTAAGCAACAAATACATAAAGTAAGGTGCACCAATTAAGGCGACGACAATGCCTGCTGGAATACCGCTAGGTTCGACGATGTTTCGTCCAATTGTGTCTGCTAGTAGTAATAGCCATCCGCCTATTAAAACGGCGATTGGCATGAATATTTGATGTCTTGGTCCGACTAAAGATTTTGCGATGTGAGGAGCCATTAGTCCAATAAAGCTAATTCCTCCTGTTACGGAAACTGCTGCAGCTGCAAGCGCAACGGCTGCAATTAATAAGTATCTTCGTTCTTTTTCAATTTCAATGCCGACACCAATTGCGACAGGTTCGTTTAATGCTAGAATGTTTAATCGATTTGCTTTATAGAAAACAAATGGGATTAATACGATTAACCATGGAAGCATTGCGTAAACGAAGATCCAATCATCTCCCCAAATGTTTCCGGCTATCCATTTTGCAATAAAGTCGACTTTCATACGATCTGCTGATGAAATAAGAACAATCATTGCTCCAGATAGTGCAAATGAAAATCCGATACCGGTTAATGTTAATCGTATTGGCTGAAGTCCTGTGGATTTGCTATATGAAAATACGTAAATTAGAACAGCGGTAAGGAAAGCACCGATAAACCCAACGACTGGTAGTAAGTAAAGAAACGAACCAACGTCAATTGGAAAATATAAAAAGAAGATGGAAACTGCAACACCAGCTCCAGCGTTGATTCCAAGAATACCAGGTTCAGCTAAATCGTTACGTGTAATACCTTGCAGGATAGCACCAGATAAAGCGAGCGCCATACCAGCTAATAATGTAATGACAATTCTAGGTAGTCGTAAAGAATATAAAACAAACTCCTCTTTAAATGTACCTTGTCCCATTAGTGTTGGGAGTAATCGATCATAAGATAAAGATGCTGAACCGAGCCCCATTCCAACTACAATGGTTGTAATGGTCAGTATAAGTAAAGCGAGTATGATAATACGTTGTTTTCTTAGAATAGATTGCATCATGAGAAAGTTCTTCCTCCTTTACGAACGATAAATAGGAAGACCGGTAATCCTACAATAGCGACAATTGCAGCAACTGGCGTTTCGTACGGAGCGTTAATTGTACGCCCAATTGTATCTGCGAGTAGCATAAAGGACGCACCAGCGATTGCTGACATCGGTATGACAAAACGATAGTCTGGTCCAACGATTGGACGAACCATATGAGGTATCATTAAGCCGATAAATGCCATGTTTCCGACAAGCGCTACGGAAGCACCTGCAAGCAAGATAATAATGATAAACAAAATTGTTTTAATAACAATAATTTTTTGACCGAGTCCAACAGCAACTTCTTCACTGAAACTAAGGACTGTCAATTTCCTTGCAAGTAAGATAGCGAGAAATATACTTATTGAAATAACCGGAATAATAATTTTTAATTGGCTCCAAGTAGTTCCAATTACGCCTCCAGCCGTCCAAAGTGATACATCTTGTGAAATTTTAAAGTAAATGCCAACACCTTCTGAGATTGCAAGTAGAAACGCTGAAACTGCAGCACCTGCTAATACAATTCGAAGAGGGGAAAGTCCACCTTTTTTCACCATGCCAATTCCAAATACCATAATTGCTCCTACCGCAGCCCCGATAAAACAAGCTAATGTTAAGTACAGATAGCTTATGGAAGGGTTGAAAGCAAGTGTTAGTGCAAGTGCAGCATTTGCGCCACCAGTTAAGCCTAGTAATCCAGGATCAGCAAGTGGATTTCGAGTTAATCCTTGCATAATTGCCCCAGAAACGGCAAGTCCAGCTCCGACAAATATGGCAGCAACTTCACGTGGCAAACGTATTTCGCGAATAATAGATATTTTGTCTCCTTTAGCGGAGGAAGTGAGTGCTAACCATACGTCTTTTATAGAAGTATCTGCAGCACCTAATACCATTGCAACCATAAAAATAAGAAAGAATGCAATTATGCTCAAAATTAGTTTGTATGTAAAAGCCATGGAACGTGGATTGTTGTGATCTTTCGTCATTTGTTTCACATCTTTTCTTTTCATAGAATAAAGGAAGAGGAATTCTTAAATTAAGAATTCCTCATGTTTGTATTATTGACCAAGAAAGCTCTTCTTGAAGAAGTCTAGTTGGAAATCTAATGTAAGTGGATCATTGAAATAGAATTCCATCATGTTTGCTTCATATACACGATTATTTTTTACTGCTGGAATGTTTTTATATGATTCTGTCTCTTGGAATGAGTTATCAGTATCTTTATTTTTACTTACGATTAAGTAATCACCAGCAAACTCAGGTAATACCTCAGTAGATAATGCGTAGTAACCTTCTTTTAATGCTTTTTCTTTTACTTTTTCAGGCATTTTTAATTTCATTTCTTGGTAAAGAATTTCTGTTCCACGGCCCCAGTTTTCGCCGTATACGTAAAGCTGTTTGTTGAAGTTTTCAACAACAGAAACTGTTGCATCTTCACCAATCTTCGCTTTAATGTCTTTTCCAGCTGTTTGTGCGCGTTTCTTGAAATCATCAACCCAAGTTTTTGCTTCTTTTTCTTTATTTAATAATTTACCGATTTCTAAGTGTTGTGTTAAGTAATCAACTTTTCCGTAAGTGTATGTTACAGTAGGAGCGATTTTCTTTAATTTATCAACATTTTTAATATTGGATAAACCAATGATTAAATCTGGATTTAATTCTGCAATCTTTTCAACATTCTCATCTGATACTTCCGCAACATTTTTAAGCTTGCTATCGAAACGTGGGTTTTGTTTAGACCATGAATCTACCCCAACAAGATTTACACCTAATGACATTACGTTACCAGCGAATGATGATAGGACAACAACACGTTGTGGATTTGCTGGAACTTCAACTTTACCATTTTCAGATTGGTATGTAATTGTTTCTGATTTCTTACCTTTTGCGTCGTTCTTCTTGTCTGTTGAACCATTGCTACAAGCACTCATAACAAGGACGAACAGAACTGTTAGTGAAATAAATAATTTTTTCATCGTCTTTCTCCTTTTGATAGATGATATGTGATATACAATAAATTGTTTAGCTTTGATCTTTTGAAAAAGTGGTAATACAAAGGTCGTATTAACAATCTTGAACTTGAGATTTTACCATATAGTATTCACCATAGTAATAGAAGAAGATGTAATCTCACAGTTACTAATAATTAACATATTGATAATGATTATCAATATTGATTCTTTAAATAATATAATTTTATATAGGTGTATTGTCAATAGTAATTTTGATTGTAAATTTCTTAAAAACAAGTTATATTTTATTGAGAATGATAATCAATTGTTAATAGCTGAGGAGTGGGCACGAATGAATCGAGAAGAATTATTTGATGTAACTGTGATAGGTGGAGGACCTGCAGGGCTTTATTCGGCTTTTTATAGTGGACTAAGAGAGATGAAAACGAAAATAATAGAATTTCAACCACAGTTAGGTGGTAAAATACATGTTTATCCGGAGAAAATGATCTGGGATATTGGCGGGTTATTACCGGTTACTGGCGAGAAATTAATCGAGCAACTTGTACAGCAAGGATTAACATTTCAGCCTGAAGTTGTATTGAATACAAAAATAGAATCAATTATTCGTAATGAAGATGGTATTTTTACGTTGAAAACAAGCAATGGAGAAGAACATTTTTCAAAAACAGTGATCGTCGCAACTGGGAGTGGTATATTGAATCCACAAAAGTTGTCAATTGAAGGTGCGGAGAGATTCGAAGTCTCGAATTTAAATTATACAGTTAAATCGTTAAAACGTTTCAAAGATAAAACGGTAATTATTTCAGGTGGAGGGAACTCTGCAATTGATTGGGCGAATGAATTAGAACCAATCGCGAAAAAAGTTTATTTAACATATAGAAAAGAAGAATTATCTGGTCACGAGGCACAAGTCAAACAACTTATGAATAGTTCAGCAGAATGTTTCTTTAATACATCGATTACAAAATTAATTGCTGGTGATAACCATGAAACGATTGAATATGTAGAATTAACAAATCATGAAACGGGAGAGGTTTCTCAGTTATCTATCGATGAAGTTATTATTAATCATGGATATGAACGTGACATTACATTATTGGAAAATAGTGAGCTAGATGTCGCAATTGTAGATAATTACTTTATTGCAGGGAATGCAAATAGTGAATCCTCGGTAGACGGATTATATGCTGCTGGAGATATTTTAAAGCATGACGGAAAATTACATTTAATTGCAGGGGCATTCCAAGATGCTGGAAATGCTGTGAATAAAGCGAAACAATTTATTCAACCAGATGCAAGTGAGTATGGTATGGTTTCTTCTCATAATGAGGTATTTAAGAAGAGAAATCGAGAATTGATTAAGCAGATGATGAAATAATAAGGTGAACTTTAATCAGCGGGGGATCCATCCCCCCACTGATTATTAGCCATCATCAATCGGGCTTTTACGGGCAGCCCGACTCCCACCTAACTCCCTCGCATTCGCTGGATTTTGAGATGGGAGTCTTACTGCCCACAAATAGCGGGATAAAGGAACAAGTATACCCCCATTCACTTCTCTATTCGTATGGACGAGAGAGGTAAATGGGGGTTTTCCTGTTTATTATATCTGCAATCATTATCATGACACCGGTTTCATTAGTTCATGTGACATGAACGTTTTATTTGTAATCTCTCTAGAAAACAATGAATCTAGGTTTGGTTTATGCTGTCCCTTTTGCCTGTTCATTCGGAAATGGCATATTTAGTATAGAAGCAATGTATTGTTTTCCATGTTTTCGAGCTAGTGATTCTAATATTTGGCGAACGCGTTTTGTAAGATGGCCTTGTTTTTTTATAGCTTCACAATATGCATCATAGAAAACGTATTTCGCCCAAAGGAAATCATCTTGTTGGAATAAGAAATGATTTTTGTACCATTCGCCAATTGTATGATAGCAATTGCTTTCATGTACTGCTGCACTTTGTGAAAGAATACGATCGGATAAAGACTTAGATAGATGAGAAATTGTGTTCTCTGTTTCAACTCGTAATGTTTTTTCTAACATTGTAATGATGTGACGAGTAGCCATATGTTAACTCTCCTTTGTGTAAATGGGTAATACCATTCTATATTTTTAAAAAATACTTACTATATTATTATACAATATATGGAATGCATCTACCTGCTTTTTAATTTGTATTTACAAAATCTTTTTTATTTGTTTACAAAAATAAAGTAAGATACAGTATATATATGAAAAAACTATAAAGGAATGAACACATTGTATATAACGATAGAAGAGGCTGCGGAATATTTGAATTTACCCAAATCGTATGTTGAAGATTTAATTCAGCAAAAGAAAGTTCGTGCACTGTTTGATGGAGAGCAATATTTATTAAACAAGGAACAGTTTAATACACATTTAGAACAAATGGAGAAATATAAGCAATTAGTGGAAGAAATATTAAATGAGCCAATTCCGGAAGATATGGATGTTAAAGACGAAGATTAAATTTATGAAAATCCCCCGTATTAAGATATGCAGAAATGTATCTTAATACGGGGGATTTTTGTATGAAGATATGAAAAAATCACCCAAAATCCTAGAGTTAATTTAAGGGAAAGAAGATTTTATAGGGATTCGTACTATTAGTTAAAAGCATATTTTTTCATAGCGGGGACAAACATAGCGAACATAACCTGTACAGATACATGTACTATCAGTGCAAAAGCTTATAAATTAATGGAAGGGGTTTTCTCGTGAGTTTATTTCATTGTGATTTTTTGCAAGATTTAATTGGATCTTATGTAAGAGTAAACAGAGGTGGACCAGAATCTCAAAAAGGGACAATAGTATCAGTATATTATGAGGAAGTTTTAATTTTAGGGAAAAACTTCAACATGGAAGTTGGTTTTCTTTATCGAATTAATGAGTATACAACAGATTTAATTAGACAGAACTTAGATAATGTAGAAGATTTATGGAACTGGAATCGTAAAGTATTCAATCCAGCGGAAGAAGAGATTGCAGGAGAAGGTCTAGTCGGTGTGTTACTCGTTTATGAAAATAACGAGACATACATGTATAATGTAATGAATAGTAGCCAAGTTTTTCAAAAATATAAAACAAATGCGACATACTTCCAAGTAGGGTGTGGAATTTATGCAGGCTTGTGTAGTTTATTGTTAGATACTTTTGGACAAGGCGCCTATTATGTTGAAGAATTATTATTAAATACTGAAAGTAAGTATGGGGAATATTTAAATTTATATATGAAGGATATTGTAGTAGGACATAATAATTTTACAGATGGATTGCTACACGATAGGGTAAGGTGGATATAAATTGTGATTGAAAAGGAAGGAGCTGTATCTTCTTCCTTTTAGTATTAGAAGGTTATATATTGCTCTGAAAGCAATTTCATACGTATAATTTAAGGGGATAACATGTGAAATGTCATTTTTGTATTGATCAAGAGGAGTTTTTATATGAACAAATACAAGAGCTTGATTTATGAAGAAAGAGAAGCTTTAAAAGTATTTATATTATTATTCTATATTATATTCTTTTTATATGACGCTATATATTATTTTGTATATCCTGCTATGAACATTAATGGAACAGCGGTAGGTTGGCCAAAAGGCAGCCTTGGGATAGGCGTATATATATTTGTAATAGCATTATTTCCTATTTCAATATATCTTCAAAAAAGAGGCTATGTATATTCTATAAAATATTTATTTTTATTTGGGTACATGTTCATTAATCTTATTAATAATTTAATGATTTATTTGCGAACGGATAGAGCTTTTGAACATGGTAGTATGGTAGAAATGTTATTAATTTTATTTGCACCAGTTTTCGTGAACAGAAAATATTTTTATTTAGTTTCCTTTAGTGTAATTGGAAAGTATGTACTTTTTACATTGATATTACAAGATTTAAAAGTTGTGATTCCGCTTGTCTTATGTATATTCTATTTCATTATTTCACATTCTTTGTTAAAACGATTTCAATCTTATGTAAGAACAGTGTTTGAAATGATGAACAATATGAAAGAGACGGAAAATTTAGCTGTAATTGGGACAATGTCTACAACAATTGCGCATGAAATCCGAAATCCATTAACGGCTTTGAAAGGGTTTACGCAAATGCAAAAAGAAAGAAACCCTGAAGATATGATTAGCTATGAAATAATGCTACAAGAGATTGAGAGAATCAACGGTTTTGTTAGCGAATTGATGTTATTAGGAAAACCGAAACCAACAAATTATGAATGGTGTAACATACGGGAAATCCTTTTATATGTTGTGCAGTTAATGGAAAGTTATGCGAGTCAATATAAGGTGAAAGTTTATTTGCAAGGAGATGGAAATTTACCCGTTATAAACGGTGATGATAAACAATTAAAACAAGTGTTGTTAAATATTATTAAAAACGGAATAGAATCAATGCCCGAAGGTGGGGACATTCATATTCGGGCATATGAAAAAACTAAGGGGTATTTGTGTATTTCTGTCGAGGATCAAGGTTTAGGGATAGAGAAGGAGAAGCTAGAGAAGATTGGAAAGGCTTTTTACACAACAAAGGAGAATGGTACAGGACTTGGTTTAATGATTACATATAAAATTATTAAAGAACATCAAGGGAGTATCACCGTTCAAAGTAGTATGGGTGTGGGAACGAAGGTGGAAATTTATTTACCGACAGTGTAGAGAAACAGAAGAAAGTATTTTTCAGAAAAGTGTTCTTGTTGTGTAAATATAAACATTTTATAAAATGTTTCAAGAAGGGTTTTTTTTATAAAATACTTCGTTTATAATGGAGGAAAATATCGACATGAGATTGGTTGCTCATGTAGCGGTTCGGTAGTGTTATGAAAAGAAAAGAAGGGGTGCACGCGCATCCTTTTTTCTATGCGGATATTATGAAAGAGGTGGTATGATGGAATTAACATTAAATTCGACTGTATGTTTACACACGATTCAATTTCGAAAAGAGAAATTGAATTATATTGTAAAAGATACAATTACAGGAGAAACATATGAAATGCCGCCACTTTGGATTGATGCACTAGCAATGATGCGTGACGGTTTTTTATTGGGAGAAATTGAGGAGAAATTAAAAGAAGAGTATCCGACCGAAGAAGTAAATATGGTAGCATTTACGAGGCAATTGTTAGAGCTAGAGCTGGTCGAAATGGTGGATGGAGAAGAGATAGCTTGTACAAAGAAGAAAGATAAAGATTATTTAGCTTGGTTACGCCCAAGAGTGGAACAATTCTTTTTAAACTTAAATAAAAAATATAAAAGCAAAGGTCAAAAATGATCTTTGCTTTTTTTGTAGGCGTGTTTAAAAAATAACAGCGAATGCTCTTGCGAAAGCACCGTCACTATCTTTAATTTTTAAAGGTGCTGCTGAGAAAAAGAAACGTTTCGCTTTAATAGCATCTAGATTTGTTAAGTTTTCAATTAAGTAAATGTTATTCCCTAGTAATATGTGGTGAATCGGTGATGTTTCTGTCGTTACCTCATCAGGAGAAATAAAATCTAAACCGACTGATTTTACTTTTAATTGAACCAGTTCTTCAGCTAATTCTTCGGAAAGATAAAACGCTTCTTTCTCATAAGCTGCTGTATTCCACTTATTAGATAGATTGGAATGGAAAATGACAATATCATCTTCTTTTATATCGGTATTATGCAATACTTCCTTAGGTAACTTTCTCTCTTGGATATGAGTTACATCGATAAGAACGGCCTCACCTACAAATTGTTTTAGGGGTAATTGATCAATGGTGGTTGCACCTGAAATGAAATGCGCAGGGGCATCGCAATGTGTACCTACATGAACGACAGAATGAAAATCTGTAACTTGATAGCCCGTCTCTTCAACGTTTGTAATTGCTTCTAGTTGGATTTTTGGTGTTCCAGGAAATTGAGACATATTGTTTTCAAATGTTTGTGATAGGTCGATTACTTTCATTTTAAATACCTCCAATATATGTTTTAAAATATAAAAAACTCATCTTTCATAATCAAGAAAGATGAGTTTTGCACACAATGGTTAAGTTTTATCTTTCAAAATGCATTGCATTTTGCAGGAATTAGCACCTATTCAGTTTGTATAAACTGAGGTTGCTGGGCTTCAAAGGGCCGGTCCCTCTGCCTCTCTTGATAAAGATATATTCAGTTTTAATATTTCGATTTTTTTAATAATTAAATTGTAATTCATTTCCTTTTTTAGTGCAATACAAAATAGGTATTCACCCAAATAAGGTGGCTCGCATATTGTAGCTTATGTAAATAGAATGCTGCGAAGGAGTGAGTGCAGTGACAGGTAATGTATTGAATTATTATGCTGGTGGAAATACAGCTAGGGGATTTCATAATTTATACGAAGAGAATTTAAAAGGGCTAGACAGGTTGTTTATTTTAAAGGGTGGTCCAGGAACTGGGAAATCTTCTTTAATAAAGGCAATAGGTCGTGAATGGGTTGAAAAGGGATATGATATTGAACTTTTACATTGTTCTTCTGATAATAAGTCAGTTGATGGAGTGATTATCCCAAAATTAAAAGTAGGAATTGTTGATGGAACATCACCGCATGTTATTGAGCCTAAAATGCCAGGGGTTGTGGAAGAGTATATTAATTTAGGAGTTGCTTGGGACTCAGATAAATTAAGAAAGCAGAAGTTAGAAATTGAACGATTTGTATCAGAAGCGAGCAAGGCTTTCCAATCTGCTTACGGATGTTTTCAAGAGGCATTAGTTATACACGATGAGTGGGAGAAAATATATATTAATAATATTGATTTTAACAAAGCAAATGGACTAACAGATCAATTGATTCAGAAATTATTTACAGATAAAAAGGGGAAACAATCGATTGTGAAACATCGGTTTTTAGGAGCTGCTACACCGAAAGGAGCAGTTGATTTCGTTCCTAATTTAACAGAAGGATTACCACATCGTTATTTTATAAAAGGACGCCCTGGCTCTGGAAAATCAACAATGCTCAAAAAGTTAGCGCAGGCAGCAGAAGAAAAAGGGTTTGAAGTTGAAGTATATCATTGCGGATTTGATCCGAATAGTCTTGATATGGTTATTGTAAGAGAATTAGGATTTGCAATTTTTGATAGTACCGCACCACATGAATATTTTCCAAGTCGCGTGGGTGATGAGATTATAGATATGTACGCTCTTATTGTTACACCGGGGACGGATGAAAAATATGCTAAAGAAATTCGTGACGTTTCCATTCAATATAAGGCAAAAATGAATGAGGCGATGTCTTTCTTGGCAAAAGCGAAATCAGTTCGTGATAAATTAGAACGAATTTATATTGCTGCTATGGATTTTTCAAAAGTGGATGCATATAAAGAGGAAATTCAAAAAGAGTTTGAACGAATTACCGCTACTGTAATTGAAAAGAGAAAGTAGGATTTATTGAACTGTCAGAAAATTTCTGACAGTTATTTTAGTATGTAGTAAAATTGGTAATATATTTGTCGAATTTCCAAGGAAATAATCAAAAAATGGGGATGGTATGAAATGAGAGGGAAAATTGAATTAGAGCTAGAAAGAATTGAGCAAGAGAATGATGTGAAAATTTTATTTGCAGTGGAATCAGGGAGTCGTGCTTGGGGATTTCCATCGAAAGATAGTGATTATGATGTTAGGTTTGTTTATATACATCCAGTAGAATGGTATTTATCAATTCATGATAAACGAGATGTAATTGAATATCCGATTAGTGATGATTTAGATATAAGTGGCTGGGATATTAAAAAGGCATTGCAACTATTCGCGAAGTCAAATCCAGCTTTACTTGAGTGGATTCGATCACCAATTTTTTATTCGAAAAACTCTAATTTTCCAGAGCAGCTTCAGCAAATGAGTGAAAAGAATTTTGATCCAAAGGCAACGATATATCATTACTTACATATGGCTTCAAAAAATTATCGTGAATTTTTGCAAGGCGAGAATGTAAAGTTGAAAAAGTACTTTTATGTATTACGTCCTATTTTAGCTTGTCAATGGCTAGAAGAGAAAGGGACATTACCTCCAGTAGAATTTGACCGATTAATTACAGAACTATCTATAGAACGTAGTGTATTGAATGAGATTGAGAAATTGTTAGTAAAGAAAAAAGCAGGTACGGAATTAGATGTTGGATTGAAAATTCAGGTGTTAAATCAATTTTTAGAAGAACAAATTGATTATTATCAGCAATACGTGAAAGGGATTGAAAAGGGGTTAGGGATTGATATTGAGAGTTTGAATACACTATTTAGAAACATGTTGTTTGAAGTATACCAAAAAGAGCACAAATAAATTTGTGCTCTTTTCTATCCCACGATTTGTGGGAGCCTACTGCCCGTAAACGCCTAATTGGTGTGGGCTAATAATCAGCTGGGGATGCACCCCACCACTGATTAAAGGTTCACTTTATTTTGTAGGAATAAAGAAAACAGATATAGCTGCGATAAGACCTGCAAAGGAGAATAAGTAAAAATTCCACGCCAAGTCATATTGCATTGTCATAATAATACCGACAAGAATAGGGCCAGCAATCGCACCAACTCGGCCAAGTCCAAGTCCCCATCCTAAGGAGGTAGCTCGTATATGTGATGGGAAGTATTGTGTTACATAAGCATTTAATATTTGAGTAATACCGACTGATCCAATTCCAGCAAGACCAATTAAAAGATAAATGATTGTAACAGATGGTTGAATTGTTAGCAGTCCAATACATATGGCTGCCATAAGATAGGAGATGCTAATAACAATTTTTGCTCCTATACGATCGGCAATTGCCCCGGCAAATAATGCGCCGATAGCTGCAGTAATATTTAGCATAAGTAGAAATGATAAACTAGATCCAAGAGGATATCCTGCCTGGCGCATCATCTGTGGTAGCCAAGTATTTAAACCATAGATTAAAAACATTCCCATTATATAAGTAATCCAAAAAAGTAGCGTTGCTTTTATGTATTCTTTTGAGAATAACGTAAGAAATCCATTTTTCTTTTGTATATTAGATGGTGTTTCAGGAATTTCATCTTTTACATGGAATTCAATTTGAAAGCGATTAAGAATTTTGTTCACTTCTTCTTGTCGATTCCGTGATAATAAAAATTGAATGGACTCAGGTAAATAACGAATAATGAAAGGAATGAGGAGTAGCGGAATCATTCCGATGCCAAACATAATTCTCCATCCGAAATTTTCTAGCATAAACATGGATAAAATAGCACCTAACACGATACCTAAAGGATAGCCGGTAAACATCAGAGCGTAAATAAAAGATTGCCGTTTTTTTGGTGAATATTCAACAGTAAGTGCTGAAGCCGTTGGGATAACACCGCCTAATCCGATTCCTCCGATAAATCGAGATAACCCAAATAATTCAGGAGAAGGAGCAATTGCAGCTAAGCCCATTGTGATAGAAAAAAGAGCTAAACAGCATATAAGTGTCCACTTTCGTCCAATTAAATCTGTAATGGTTCCGACTAGAATAGCGCCAATAAACATCCCAAATAGAGCATAGCTGGCCATTGTTCCAGCTTGAGCTGGTGATAGGGCCCAGCTGTTGTCTTCTAGAAGCTCTGGCAGAACAGCGCCGTAAATACCTAAATCATATCCGTCAGCTAGAATGGCGAGCCAACAAATAAAAACAACAAGTTTTGTAATAGAGCTTGAAAAGATAGTTTCTGTAGATTCTAGATGAGGTGGAGCAGAAGGTTGCATAGTATTCACCCCTTTTATTCGTAGATGAATATATTATTTTATTTAATGTTAATATTCCCCTGCTTGTGTCGAAATTTATATGAAAAGGTGTCATGAAAAACAAAGAAGTTCAACAGGATTCTTGTTGAACTTCTTTGTTTTTTTACTCGTTATCAACTCGTTTTAATGGTTGATCTGCTGGCCCTTCCATAACGTCGCCATCAATTGAAAAACGAGAACCGTGGCAAGGGCAATCCCAAGTACAATCACCATTATTCCATTCAACTTCACAGCCGAGGTGTGTACAAGTCGTGTCGACGATATGTAATTTTCCTTCTTTATCTTTATAGGCACCTGCTCGTTTGCCGTTGACATGTACAACAGATCCCTCACCAACTTCAAGATCTTCTGGTTTACGTAATGCGGTTTCAATTTTCCCTTCAATTAAATGTTTAGCAACATCAATGTTTTGAGAAAGGAATGTTTTTATATCTGGATTTGCATGAAAGCGTGAGGGTGCAAACAGCTCTTTATATGGGCTGTGGATTTTTAGAATGGAATCCTTCAGTAAATGAGCTGCAGCAGTTCCTGTTGTCATTCCCCATTTGCGATATCCAGTTGCAACAAATATATTTGGATTTCTTTCGTTAATATGTCCGATATAAGGGAGCTTGTCTAGCGTAATTAAATCTTGCGCTGACCATCTATAGGGAACTTCATCTACTCCAAAAGTTGCTTCAGCAAAAGAATAGAGTGCTCCATAATGAAGCATCGTATTTATTCCCTGTCCCGTTTTATGGCTCTCTCCGCCAATCAAAATCAACTTTTCTCCATTGTTTGTTATATAGCGTAAGGAGCGTTTTGGATCATCAATACTTAAATACATACCACCTAGATAATCTGTTTTTGCTTTTATTGCAAGAGCATAGGAGCGTTCTGCGTACATTCTCGTAAAGAAAAAGCTATTCGCATCATAAAAAGGAAAATGAGAACAAGAGACGACATATTCACAAGTGATGCGATGCCCCTCCTTTGTAATTACTTGTGGATAATCTCCTTTTTCCACATCCATAGCTGTTGTTTGTTCATAAACTTTGCCACCCATCTCCACAAACTTTTCTAAAAGTGTTTTCAAATAAAGGAGGGGATGGAATTGCGCTTGATTTTTCATTACAAGTGCAGATTGTACTGGAATAGGAATCGATAGAGATTGAACATAGTCACAAGGTATATTTAATTTTTGATAAGCTTCATATTCTTTCGATAAATTTCTTAAACCGTTATCAGTAGTTGTATATAAGTATGAATCTTCATTTGAAAAATTACAGTCGATTTTATATGTTTGCACAGTGTCATTTATGAATTGTAGAGCGTGATTATTTGATTCGTAGTAAAGCCTGGCTTTTTCCACACCGAAATGATTTATTAATTCGTCGTAAATAAGATCATGTTGTGCTGTTACTTTTGCTGTTGTATGCCCAGTTGTTCCATTTAAAATAAGACCAGAATCAATTAAAACAACGTCGATGCCTTCTTTTGCAAGTAAATAGGCAGTAGTAATACCTGTAATACCAGCACCGATAACAGCAACTGCTGTCTTTATATTTTCGGATAAATGAGGAAAAGTAGGAATTTGAGTAGATTCAATCCAATAGGATGATGGTAACTGCGGAAACGTGTCATCTATCATTTGTGAAACCTCCTAAATTAGAACAATTTTCCTTTTAATATTTCCATCTTATATGGAATTCATGTATGTTGTTTTAGTAGCGTTCTATTTTATTAAAAGAAAGATAAAATTATTTTAATATAATTATTTTGATGGGGCATTATGAAGAAGTGGGATTTATAGAAAACTAAATTCAAGTGATTCCGTTTGTTGATTACATAGAGAGTTTTTGAATAAGATAGTGTCCATGGCGTTTAAGAAGATGCATATATATAGTGGATAAATCCTTATGAAATCTATACTTTTTCTTTAGTGAAATAAAGTATGATTATAAAAATATAACCAACTTTTATTACTAGGTCATAAAAGTTGTTGACAATATAGAAATTCTATTGTTATGATTCATCATGTGGAAAGGTTGATAGAGAGTAAAAAGAGAAATGTTTTTCATTGATAATAAAAGCGGAAAAATAAGTGACGATAGAGTGAGTATATTTTCCTTATGAATAAATGCTTTTTTGATCACCTAGTAAAATCAATCTGGAAGCAAGAATTGATATATGCAAGTTTGCGCAGGGCGCGGCATAAGAAAGGGGCAAAAGGATGAAGGAGCTTCATACGTTTGGGTGGTATGCAGCGCGTGTATCACCACATTTGCCGAAAAAAGCATTTAAACCAGTTCCTACTCGTTTATTTGGTGGACTGGCTTATTTACTTGTGGCATTGGCTGGTTTAATAACGATCGGTGTATTTGAATTGAATGTGTGGGTAAATCTAGGAATTGCAATTGTTCTTGGATTATGTTTTGCTTCACTTGGATTTTTAGGACATGAAATTTTACACGGAACAGTTGTAAGAAAGGCATGGCTGCGTGATTTTTTAGGTGCGATAGCATTTATGCCATTATCAACTGGTCCAAAACTTTGGAGAAAGTGGCATAATGCAACGCATCATGTTCACACACAGCATGAAGAGAATGATCCAGATGCATGGCCAACACTTGAGAAACTTAAAAAGAGTAAGTTTTTGAGTTGGGTATATCGCATGCCTCTTCATGTACGTTCATTCTTTAGTTTTCTGTCACTAACAATTCAATTTACGTTACATTCGACTCGAATGTTCTTTCATTTTATAAAGGAATTTAAGTCATCCAATCAAAAATCTGTATGGCTACAACTTCTTTTGCCTTGGACAGTTTGGATTAGTTTATTATTTATTATGGGACCTGCAAAGTGGTTATTTGCATACGTGATTCCGTTGTTAATTGCTAACTTTATTGTAATGGCATATATCGCAACGAATCACCGCTTAAATCCAATTGTTCCAGTAAATGATCCTTTAGCAAACTGTTTATCAGTAACAGTGCCGCGCTGGGTAGATGTTTTGCATTTCAATTTCTCATACCATACGGAACATCATCTGTTTCCTGCTATGAGTTCTAAATACTATCCGTTAGTAAAAGAGAAAATTAAAGAAATGTGGCCGGAACGTTATCACGAAATGCCGATGACAAAAGCATTGGGAGCACTTTGGAATACACCACGTGTGTATTATCAAGGAAGTGAATTAGTTGATCCGCATAGGGAGCATTTCTATGGTTCTTTAGGAAATGGATTGGACCCTCATAATATTTCATATCGTGAGGATCATATAGAGGAAAAAGAGAGTGTTAAAAAAGTAAATCAGTAAAAGTTGATATATTTTGCAGTGAAAAAGCAAGCCATCTCAGGCTTGCTTTTTTTTATAAAGAAACTTCTTTTTTATTCTTTGTATGGACTTGGATAGAATTTGTCTCTTTGCGCTGTAATCGTTTTTCTAAAAGGTTAACAAAGTAAGTAAATAGGAGAACAAGTACGAGATAATATAAACCAACGATTACATAAGTATCTAATTGTTGAAAGTTACCTGCAGCAATGGATAAACTAGATCCCCATAATTCGGACATTCCTACGTAAGCAACAAGTGAGGAATCTTTCAATCCAATAATAAATTGATTACCTAGAGGAGGAAGAGATAGACGAAATGCTTGTGGTAATATAATTCGGCGCATTGCTAAAGGGTAAGGCATGCCTAAAGAGCGAGCAGCTTCTAATTGTCCACGGTCAACGGATTGAATGGATCCACGGAAAATTTCGGTAATATATGCACCGTTATGAATTGCTAAAGCAATTGCTCCTGCCCAAAAAGGGGTGAACACAACAACAGATGTAATACCAAAATAGAGAATTGCGATTTGAACAATTAAAGGTGTACCACGAATAATGGCGATGTAGACATGAGCGATACTATTTAGAATTTTATTGTTAGAGATTCGAAAGAAAGCAAATAGTAATCCAATTAATGAACCGAGTACTAGGGAAGTTAATGTTAATTGTAATGTGACAATAGTAGCTTTTAAGAGTGTGGGGTAGGTAGAGATAAAAATTTCAAACATGCGTTTCACCTCATAGTGTATAGATTTTAGTAGGGAATGAAATACCCCACATAAAAAGTGGGGCATGATCTATGGAATCTTTGAATAGTTAACCTACTTCGTTTTTGCCTCTTCTCCAAGAATATTACGTCCAAACCATTTTTTACTAATTTTTTCGTACGTACCATCTTTAATGATTTCATCTAAAGCTTTATTTACTTTCTCAACCATTTCTTTATCATCTTTGCGAATAGCAATTCCCATTTCATCAAGATTTAATGGTTTTCCAGCTTCTTTTATATTTGATCTACCTTCTTTAATCATTCGAAGACCAACCATTTGATCAGTGATTACTGCGTCAACACGCCCAGGCTCTAAGTCCATAAGAGCGGTAATATCACTATCGTATTCTGTAATTTGATCTGTATGTTTTGCAACAAGGGTTTTAAAGGTACTAGCTTTTACAACACCAATTTTCTTTCCTTTCAAATCTTCTGGAGAAGAGATAGATGTATTCTTTTTAGCTACGAAAATCTGGGCGCCAGAGCGATAATATGGGTTTGAGAAACTAACAGCTTTTAATCGTTCTTCTGTAATAGCCATACTTCCTAATATCACATCATATTTTTTTGATTGTAGACCTTGAATTAGCGTTTCCCATGGATTTGTAATAGGAGCGGGTTTCATTCCCATCTTTTTCGCGAGCGCCTCACCTATTTCTACATCAAATCCGACAAGTTTTCCGTCATTTTCTTTATAGTTAAAAGGTTTGTATAATCCACTCATCGCATAACGAAATTCCTTTTCACCATTTGATGAAGTAGTCGAGCTTTCCTTACTACAGGCTCCTAGTATGAAGGATGTACATAGTGTAATACTCGCAACAATGGTTAATAGTTTTCTTTTCATAAAACCCCTCCTATATATTGATCATACGGATGGTTTTAAGTATGTTATCGAGATATTTTATTTGGACAATTAGTTGTGCACCGTATGAATGTATTTCTTTACGTTTGAAATAGAAGTTACATTATAAAACGTTACGTAAAAATTGCTTTGCTCGTTCATGTGATGGAGCTGAAAAGAATTGCGCTGGCGGAGCATCCTCTACAATTTTCCCGTCATCCATAAAGATGACGCGATCAGCTACATCTCTTGCGAAATTCATTTCATGAGTAACAATAACCATTGTCATTCCTTCTTCAGCAAGTTCTTTCATAACTTGCAATACTTCTCCAACGAGTTCAGGGTCTAAGGCTGAGGTAGGTTCATCAAATAGCATAATTTTAGGATTCATAGCAAGAGCTCGCGCAATCGCAACGCGTTGTTTTTGACCACCTGAAAGTAGGTGAGGAGTTACATCCGCCTTATCTTGTAGGCCGACTTTTTGTAGGAGTTGATTACCAACATCCTTCGCGTCTGCTGTCTCCAATTTTTTTACGTGAATAGGTGCTTCTATGATGTTTTCTAGTGAGGTCATATGAGGAAAGAGGTTAAAGTGCTGAAAAACCATACCGACATTTTCACGGACTTTGTTTAAATTTGAATGCTTTGGATCAATTCGTTCACCTTGTAAATGAATTTCACCTTCATCGTACATTTCTAAAAAGTTAAGACAGCGAAGTAATGTACTTTTGCCGGAACCACTGGCACCGATTAAAACAACAACTTCTTTTTCTTTTACTTCTAAATCAATTCCTTTTAAAACATCAAGTGAACCAAATGATTTTACTAGATTTCGAACTTGAATCATACAACCCCCCCAGTCAAAAATATATTTACAAATGTTGCCCCTTATTTCTGTTATTAGTCATAAATTGTCAGAATCCTTTATTTTTTTGGCGAAATTTGATATTCAAGGAAATTATGATTTTAAAAATTTTTATATCTTTCTATAGCGAAAATATGGATAACATAGGTATTACTTATATTGCTTAAAATAAGGGGGAAAGAAGAGATGGAAAAAGAAAGGAAAACATTTTCCTTTGATTTACGTATACAGCTTATGCTATTTACGACATTTTTAGCTTTCATTACATATTCAACAAGCTTATTTTTTATTTACGTTATATATGATTATTTTTAAATTTATGTAAGTCTAACTGTTTATAATATTATCGTTATGTTATTAGGTATGGTCTGGAATTTTAGCATATGGAGCAGCGATCTTTTTAATTAAACCACTTCGGAAGTTGGAAGAAGCTGCAAGGAAAGCGGCTGAGGGTGATATTCGGGAAGATGTCACATTGCAAAAAACGGAAGATGAAATTAAGTCTTTAAGTGTTTCATTTAATAGGATGCTAGGAAATGTAAGAGGTATGGTAAAAAATATTGATACTACATTTCCGTATACAAATAATCAAGTTCAGCAAATTAGAAAACAAACAGGAGAAGTGACGAAGCAAGCGCAAGGTGTATCTGAGACACTTGCAGAAATTTCTTCCGGCGCTGAGCAATCGGCAGCATCGATTCATGCCATTGTTTCTACTTTAGATACAACGACTTCTATTGCGAGTGAAGTAGAAGAAAAAGCAAAGCGGTCTGACGGATTGTCTTCAGAAATGGTTCAAGCTTTAGGTCAAAGTACACGTGTCTTTACTTCTTTAATTCAAGGTATTCAAACATTGGCGAGAGAAAATGAAGATTCGATGGAAAATGTACAGAAATTAGAAGGGCGAATGAAACAAGTTGAACACATCGTTTCTGTTGTGAGTGAGATTGCTAGCCAAACAAATTTATTAGCACTCAACGCTTCTATTGAGGTAGCTCGAGCAGGAGAGCATGGAAGGGGTTTTGCGGTTGTAGCAGAAGAAGTAGGTAAACTTGCTGATGAAAGTGATCATTCTGCGAGAAACATATCGCAGTTATTACGGAATATGCAAGATGAAGTACAGCATACAGCAAGTCGCATTGAAAATGACAGAGCAGGTGAAGACAGCTAAAGAAGAGGTAAAACGCGGAGAAGCTACAGAATTAATTTTAAAAGAAATGTCATCAAGTGTTATGGAAGTAGCCGATGCAACTAAGCAAATTAGTAGTTACATGAATGAACAAGTGAATCACATTTATCAAACAGGAGCACAAACAAAGGCTGTAGCAGCAATTGCGGAAGAAACGTCAGCTGGTTCACAAGAAGTGGCACGTGTGATGGGGCAATAGTCTAAAAATATGATAGCAATCGATCAATTATTAAAAGACTTAGAGAAGCAATTAGCGGATTTAAAACAAACAATTGAACGGTTTTCAATGTAAAAGAGAAGAACAGAATGCTGTTCTTCTCTTTTTTTAGCTAGATTTAATATCTACAGTTAAAAAGTATAAACTATGAACGTTTCCGCAACATTCTTTTCTGTCCCTTTCGGATGAAAATTATAGCGAGCTATAATATTAAAAGGGGTGTCTTTTATGAAAAAAGAAAAAAGACAACGATTAATTAAACAATTTGTAAAGGAGTATGAAATAGAGAAGCAAGAAAGATTAGTAGAATTGTTAGCAAAAAAAGATGTATTAGTAACACAAGCTACAGTTTCTCGAGATATTCGTGAGTTGAATTTAACGAAGGTACCTTCTCAAGAAGGATTAATGATATATAAATTTTTCTCAGAAGAGCATTTACAAACCGATATAAAGTTAAAGAAAAAATTACGAGAGGTTGTTGTAAAAATTGATTGTGTAGATCAATTAATGGTTATTAAAACATTACCTGGTAATGCACATGTTATTGGTGTTTTGTTTGATGAGCTAGATTGGAAAGAAAAAATAGGATGTATATGTGGAAATGATACATGCCTTATAATTTCTCAGTCGAAATCAGATAGGGAGATTTTAGAAGAAAGGTTAAATTTAATTATGTAGATGCAAAATCCTGTTTTTAATAAAAATTAAAAACAGGATTTTTGTTTAAATACGGAAGTTAAATATTCAACATATATGCGTAATATATGTATTTTTTATTGAAAAATCGGGATGAAGTGTTATAAAAATACAAATTCATATGATTTTAAAAAAATAACTTGTTTAATATTTCACAATGATAATGTGGATGCTTTCACAAAGATAAAAGCGTGTAGCATTTATTATGTACTTGTAAGACATCAAACATATTTAAAAGGAGGTACAACAAATGAAGCATCCGATACATGTTACTTCAGAAATTGGGGAATTACAAACGGTTTTATTAAAACGACCTGGTAAAGAAGTGGAAAACTTAACGCCAGATTATTTGCAACAATTATTATTTGACGATATTCCATACTTACCAATTATTCAAAAAGAGCATGATTATTTTGCACAAACTTTACGCAATCGGGGTGTTGAAGTTCTTTATTTAGAAAAACTAGCTGCTGAGGCGTTAGTAGATAAAAAACTTCGAGAAGAATTTGTTGATCGTATTTTACAAGAAGGACAGGCTGACGTAAATGTAGCACATCAAACTTTAAAAGAATATTTACTTTCCTTTTCAAATGAAGAATTAATTCAAAAAATTATGGGTGGTGTACGGAAAAACGAAATTGAAACAAGTAAGAAAACACATTTATACGAGTTAATGGAAGATCACTATCCATTTTACTTAGACCCAATGCCTAATTTATATTTTACTCGTGATCCAGCAGCTGCCATGAGTGATGGCTTAACGATAAATAAGATGAGAGAACCGGCACGTAGACGTGAATCATTGTTCATGGAGTACATTATTAAATATCATCCAAGATTTGCAAATCACAATGTGCCAATTTGGCTAGATCGTGATTATAAGTTTCCAATTGAAGGTGGCGACGAGCTAATTTTAAATGAGGAAACAATTGCAATTGGAGTATCTGCCCGCACTTCAGCTAAAGCAATTGAACGTTTAGCTAAAAATCTCTTTAGTCGACAAAATAAAATTAAGAAAGTGTTAGCAATAGAAATTCCAAAATGCCGAGCATTTATGCATTTAGATACAGTATTTACAATGGTCGATTATGACAAATTTACAATTCATCCGGCCATTCAAGGACCGAAAGGAAATATGAATATTTATATTTTAGAAAAAGGCTCAGATGAAGAAACTCTTAAAATTACACATCGTACTTCTTTAATGGAAGCATTAAAAGAGGTATTAGGCTTAAGTGAATTAGTTCTTATCCCTTGTGGAGGAGGAGATGTAATTGCTTCTGCTCGTGAACAATGGAATGATGGATCGAATACATTAGCGATTGCGCCGGGAGTAGTTGTTACATATGATCGCAACTATGTATCCAATGCTTTATTACGGGAACATGGTATAGAAGTTATTGAGGTGCTAAGTTCGGAATTGTCTCGTGGTCGTGGGGGTCCACGTTGCATGAGTATGCCGATTGTTCGTAAAGATATTTAGTATAAATAACGGAGAAAGCAGGGATGAATTATGTTAACGACTAGACCTAATTTAAAAGGAAGAAGTTTTCTAGCTGAAAAAGATTTTACACAAGAAGAATTATTATATTTTCTAGATTTAGCAGCAGAATTAAAAGAGAAAAAGAAAAATGGTATCCCACATCGTTATTTAGAAGGAAAAAATGTAGCGCTCTTATTTGAAAAAACTTCAACTCGTACACGATGTGCATTTACAGTAGCATGTACAGATTTAGGTGCAAACCCTGAATATTTAGGGAAAGGTGATATTCAGCTTGGGAAGAAAGAATCTGTAGAAGATACAGCAAAAGTATTAGGGCGCATGTTTGACGGAATTGAGTTCCGTGGATTTACTCATGAAACTGTAGAATCTTTAGCAGAAAATTCTGGTGTGCCAGTGTGGAATGGTTTAACAGATATGTGGCATCCAACACAAACACTCGCAGATTTATTAACTATTAGAGAACATGTAGGAAAGTTAAAAAATGTAAAGCTTGTTTATGTTGGAGATGGACGAAATAATGTCGCTAATAGCTTACTAGTTGGTGGAGCAATTATTGGAATGGAAGTACGTATTTGTACACCAGAATCTTTATGGCCAGAACAGGAAGTAATTGATTTAGCAAAAAAATATAACGAACGGGTAATGGTAACAAGTAATGTTAAAGAAGCTGTTGAGGGTGCGGATGTAATCTATACAGATGTATGGGTATCTATGGGGGAAGAAGAAAAATTTGCTGAACGTGTTGAGTTATTGAAACCTTATCAAGTAAATATGCAAATGATTAAAGAAACAGGAAATGAAAATATGATTTTCTTACATTGTTTACCTGCATTCCATGATGTTGAAACGATGTATGGTGAGGAAGTTTATGAAAAGTATGGGTTGAAAGAAATGGAGGTAACTGACGAAGTATTCCGCAGTAAACATTCAAAAGTATTTGATCAGGCTGAAAATAGAATGCATACAATTAAAGCTGTTATGGCAGCTACTTTAGGAAACATGGAGTAGAGAAGAAAGGGGATTTTCCTTTCTTCTTTCCCCTCCTTTAGGCACTATCATTCACTATTGCGTTAGTATTGTTATTGCAATTAAAGAGAGGTGAGTGGAATGGGTGAAGATAAGAAATTAGGATTGTTTACTTTAACGGCTCTTGTAGTTGGTTCTATGATCGGTGGTGGGGCATTTAATTTAGCAAGTGATATGGCAAAAGGTGCTGGTGCCGGAGCGATTATTATTGGTTGGATTATAACAGGAATTGGAATGATTGCGCTTGGATTATCTTTTCAAAATCTAACTGTAAAACGGCCAGATTTAGATGGTGGTATTTTTAGTTATGCAAAAGCAGGATTTGGTAATTTCATGGGGTTTAATAGTGCGTGGGGATATTGGCTATCTGCTTGGCTTGGTAATGTAGCTTACGGCACATTATTGTTTTCTTCATTAGGGTATTTCTTCCCAATTTTTGAAGGCGGTCAAAATGTAGCATCAATTATTGGTGCAAGCGTATTATTATGGTGTGTTCACATGTTAATTTTACGTGGAGTTCAATCAGCAGCACTTGTGAATTTAGTAACTACAATCGCAAAATTAGTACCTGTATTTGTATTTATTGTTATAGGAATCTTTGCGTTTCATATTGATACGTTCCTAGATGGATTTTGGGGACAAGCTGGTTCTTTTTCATGGGGGGCGGTTGGCAGTCAAGTTAAAAGTACAATGCTTGTAACTCTGTGGGTGTTCATTGGGGTAGAAGGAGCTGTTGTTTTATCTAGTCGTGCAAAAAGTAGAAGTGATGTAGGAAAAGCGACGGTTATTGGCTTAATTGGTACACTCATCATTTACATTTTAATTACATTATTGTCTCTTGGACTTATGCAACAAGCAGATATTGCTAATTTGAAAAGTCCAGCTATGGCTTATTTATTTGAAAGCGTTGTTGGAAAATGGGGTGCTATCTTTATTAATTTAGGTTTAGTCATATCTGTATTAGGTGCTTGGTTAGGATGGACTTTACTTGCTTCTGAAATTCCGTATTTAGCTGCTAAAGACGGAGTATTTCCAAAATGGTTTGCAAAAGAAAATAAAAATAAGGCGCCCGTAAATTCATTATGGATAACAAATGGTTTGATTCAAATGTTCTTATTGACATTCGTTGTTTCCGATCAAGCTTATAATTTTGCATTTTCTCTAGCATCCTCTGCTATTTTAATCCCATATGCTTTTTCAGCATTTTATCAACTGAAGCATAGCTTAAAGTCTGAAGAAGTAGATCGAAATAAAAATATAATAATTGGTTTGATAGCAAGTATTTATGGCGTGTGGTTAGTTTATGCAGCTGGTTTAGATTATTTATTACTAACAATGACTTTATATGCACCAGGTATTTTTATTTTCTACAATGTTCAAAAGCAAAAGAGTTCGAAGCAAATATTTACTCGAGTGGAATTAGCATCGTCGGTAGCGATTGGTGCTTTAGCATTCTTTGCCATTTATGGATTGATTACAGGAAGTATTACTTTATAAAGCGCTGTGAAAATGAAATCAATTGGAGGGTTGAAATATGGCACGAAGAAAAATTGTAGTTGCACTAGGGGGAAATGCGATACAGTCTGGAAAAGCTACTGCGGGAGCACAGCAAGAAGCGTTAGAAAAAACAGCGGAACAACTTGTGAAAATAATGGAAAATGATGTAGATATAGTAATTGCGCATGGAAATGGCCCACAAGTGGGGAATATTTTATTACAGCAAAAAGCTGCAGAAACGGAAAAAACACCTGCAATGCCATTAGATACTTGTGGTGCAATGAGCCAAGGGATGATTGGATATTGGATGGAAAATGCGATTGAAAAGGCATTGAAAAAACGGAATATAAAAAAAGATGTAGCAACGGTTATAACACGCGTTGTCGTGGATGAAAAAGATGAGGCATTTAAAAATCCAACTAAACCAATTGGTCCTTTTTATACAGAAGAAGAGGCAAGAAGATTAATGGAAGAAACAAAAGCAGTGTTTAAAGAGGATGCTGGCAGAGGGTGGAGACGTGTTGTTCCATCACCGAAGCCTGTAAGTATTCATGAGCATAAAGTAATTAATTCTTTAGTTGAGGATGGAAATATAGTGATAGCTGTTGGTGGCGGTGGAATTCCAGTAATTGATTCCGAAGAAGGATTAAAAGGAACTGAAGCGGTTATCGATAAAGATTTCGCTGCGCAGAAATTAGCTGAATTAGTAGATGCCGATACGCTCGTAATTTTAACTGCAGTTGATCATGTGTATGTAAATTATAATCAACTGAATCAAAAGAAATTAGAGAATGTCACAGTGAATCAATTAGAAGAATACATGGAAGAACAGCAATTTGCTGCGGGAAGTATGCTTCCAAAAATTGAAGCTGCTATTAATTTTGTTAATACAAATCCAAAAAGAAAAACAATTATTACGTCTTTAGAAAAAGTATATGAAGCACTAGAAGAAAAATCTGGTACTATTATTTCTAAACAGAATGTATGCATGTATGTTTAAATAATTATGTACGCTATTTATTAGTAAAAAAAGAATGGAGTTAGTAACTTCATTCTTTTTATTTATTAATATTTTTTGTACTCATTGTTCATAAAGTTTTCATGATAAAATCTGAATATATGAGTTAGTTATGATAAAATTTAATTTGAATACGCTTTCTTGATTTTTCGCTCCAACATACAGCAAGAGAGAGGGAATCTTATGAATAGACGGAACGTAGTTAAAGATTTAAAGCAGTTTGAATTATTTGCTCATTTAACAGAAAAGAAATTGAAAGGTTTAACGGAGTTTGTCTATTGGCGAACTTATAAAAAGGGTCAATTTTTATTTTTAGAAGGGGATTCAAGAGAAAGAATTTACTTCATGTTAGATGGTTTTGTAAAGTTAGAGCGGGTAAATCAAAGTGGAAATTTATTATATGATGACTATGTAAAGCGGTATTCTATTTTTCCTTATGGTGGTATGTTTACAGACAGAGGATATAATTATACGGCAGAAGCGATGACAGATGTAGAGGTATATTATATTCCGACAGTAATTTTTGAAGATATGGTAAAATCTAGTAAGACGCAATTGATGTACGTTGTTCAGCAATTATCATCAATATTAAAACTAAACGAAAATCGAGTGCAAAATATTACGATTCCTAATGCACAAGATCGGGTCATTCAAACATTAAATTATTTAATGCAAGATTTAGGAGAACAGAGTGGCGAAACGATTGTAATTTCATGCCCACTTACAACAATTGAAATATCAAAAATATCTGGTACGTCTCGAGAGACGGTTAGCGGCGTATTAAAACAATTAAAAAACGATAGTATTGTTACAATTCTGGATAAAAAAATTACAATACATAATCCAACATATTTTGAGGAAATCTCTATGTGAAAATTTTATATGGATTTTCTAATTCATATTGTATATTAATAAAGTTCTTTATATATTTATAAGGAGCTTTTTTACGTTACCCTCTATAAAAAGATTGTAAAGTATGGTAATAATAGCTAAAATCGATAATAAAAAAGTAGGGGGAAGGAGAGAAAGAATGGTCCGAATTGAGTATGATCGATTAGTAGCTATTTGTTACAGTATAGGGGTTTTGTTATTATTAAAAATTCCAAACGATAATGAATTAATTGGGGAAAAACTATTCAATTTCTATAAGGTTCCGGTACATACATATATTTATATGGATTATAAAGTCTCAAATATATTAATCGTTTCTTTCGTACTACATGTAATCGCATTTATATTATTTGTAAAATGGCTAGTAAAAAAGAAATCTAGTACATTTAGAACAATGAATAAGATAAAAGTAGTAGGCATTAGTATTTTGATTTTAATGATGCCGTTTATGCTAAATAACATCCTTCAGACATTGAATAAAACGTGGTACTACGCAGGAAAAACAGGGGTAGAGGCGATAGAATATAAAAAAGAAGATAGTCAGTGTAGAATAGAGAAAAATGGAGAGGATATTGAACAAAAGTGTATTGTTACTTTAAAAAATTATCGTAATCATTCACAAGCATTAAAAGTTGTTTTATATGATAATGCAAAAGAGAATTCCAAAAGTTATCCAGTACCGAAACCAGTCTATTTACAAAAACATGAGACAAAGCAATTCGAATTTCAAATTCCTGTTGCTTATAATAGCGGTATTGAAAAAGATAAAGTACCAAATATTAAATTACATTCATTGCATAAAAATGATGAGAAATACAATTAATCCGTAACTGAAAGTTTATGAGTAGGAGCAATAATTTGAAACGATATAGAAAATCAACTTGAATCATCCAACATGCTGCGAGGTAACGGCATATTGGATGATTTTTTATTTTATCCCCTTTTTTACGTATGAAAGGGTGGGATACTTTGTTGAAAACGAAAAACATTGCAAGGATCATATATGGTTTTCACTTTACGTAATCTGTGAAAGTTAGATCCATAATAACTAGTTTGCCAATTTTTAATGTCGATATCGGGCCAATTGACATAATCACCTAGCGTATAAGGATCTAAGCTTTCTCTTAAATCTTTAACCCAGCGTATATTTTGATTTTCTTCATCATCGCATTTCCAAGAAGTAATGTATTCTTGTACAATAATTGCTTTGCGATGGAAATAAGCTGTTTCAGTAGGCGAAATATTTTCCACAGCACCTACGAGCGATTGGTGCCAAATGCTCGCATCTTTATTTGGTGCATGAGAAAGAAAATATTGCATGATTTGAATGCCTTTAAGAGGGATAGGTTTATATACATAGGAACCGGACCGCTTGAAGTTTTCAGGGATGTTACCACTGTTAAAAAATTCAACAGCCTTTATATAAGGAACTTCATCTATAAAGAGAGAGGGGGTACCAGTTTCAAGAAGAGGAGATAATAGGGAATGGAGTTCAGAGGGAGAGCCAACAAATTCACCTTTCACCTCAATCTTATTTCTTTGTTTGGAGAATAATTCGATAGATGAAGTGAGACGTTCATCTATATAAGGGGCCCAGTTTTGCCAAGCTTGAAATGCAGCAATAAAGTCTTTCCATTCCCATGTAAGTGAGAATATCGACACGTTTTGTATAGGATGTACTCGAAACGTTAAGGAAGTAACAATCCCAAAATTTCCACCGCCACCACCCTGGCATGCCCAAAACAGGTTAGGGTTTTCCTTTTCATTTGCACGAATGGTTTTTGCACCAAACTTTCCACATGCTTGTACCATTTCAACTTCTACTAATTGATCACATGTTAACCCAAATAAGCGTGAAAGCATACCGATGCCACCGCCAAGTGTTAATCCAACAATTCCAACGCTTGCACTTGTACCAGCCGGTATTGTAACGCCATGTTTCCAAAGCTTCTTATAAACGGTGCCTAGATTTGCACCAGCCTCAATTGTTGCTGTCAATTTCTCTGTATGAACAGTAATTCTATTCATTTCACTTACATCAATAATAAGTCCGCCATTTAAAAGGGAGAAATTTTCGTAACTATGACGTCCGCTTCTTAAGCGAAATGGTATATGACGTTCACGTGCCCATTTTAAGGCGTTACACACATCCTTTTTATTTTGGCAAAAAACAATAATACAAGGGAGTTTTGGAATACTTAAATTTAAATTTATTCGAGCTACGTCGTAGTCAGGATCTGAGGGAACAACGATACGACCTGTTAATTTTGTCTGCTTCATAGTATGGCTCCTTTTTTATAGAAGATTATTTTTACTATAATATATATATGAAAAAATTATTTAAGGGTGTTTGAATTGTATGCTAAGTGTAATGTAAAAGAGATAGAGCAATAATGTATATGTAGCATAGCTTTATATTGAGAAGGAGCATTGTTATTTTAAATTTTAGAAGTATGATGTATGCTGGTTTATTGGAAGTTTTTTTGAGGATTATTATGTGAAATAAAAAAATATAGTGGATAAATTTTTATTTTTTTTATAGAATAGTAATATTGGAATATCTTGGCACACTATTTGAAAGAATAGGTCGCAAAGCTTTGAGTCTAAGGTAATAAATCTTATTACTAGGATTGTCGGGTTGCAAATACAATTTGCAACCCGACAATCCTTTTTTATTTGCCAAATTATCAGATAATAAGATGTTTTGTTTTAAGATGGCACACTTTATTGTTCTTAAGCTGAAAGCGGATGGTATTCGAAAAAATAGCGAAGCTCCTTGTTGTTAAGGAGATTAATAGAGAGGTGTGAGTATGAAGAGTAAACAGATTAGTATATTTGTCATTTGTTTAATGGTAATGCAAATTCTTGTACAGCCATTTATACATATTGTAGCAGCAGAAACATATGACAAAGAAGCGAATGTCAGTTTAAAGCTTTCGGTTGAGGGCGGAGATGGCTCGCAAAAAGATGTAGATAAAGATTTTGTATATCAACTTGATTTAAGTACATTTGGTTTAGAAGGTGGGCATAAAGATGCAAAAGTCATTGTCAAACTACCACCTGAAGTTGAGTACGTAAGACATGGGAAAATTAGTGGTACGGATGCAGTATACGATAAAGAAACGCATTCAGTTATTTATACCTTTAAAGAGCCCCTTCCCAATGGAGATTCTAAAGCAGTCCCTATTACAGTGAAGTTTCCTAAAGGAACAAAAAATGGAACGAAAGCTACAGCTGTAGCGGATTTTGTATCTGATCAAGGAGGCAAAACTTCTAATGAAGTAACGGTTGTAGCATATGAAAAAGAAGTTCCGCCTGAACCACCTAAGAAACCAGAGTGGGAAATGCGTAAAACTCCTAATAAGTGGACGATTAAGCCAGGAGAAGAAGTCGAATACACGATTCGTGCTCAACATGTTAGTGGGCCTACTACACTTGATTCGCTTTCAATAAAAGACATACTACCGAAAGAAGCGCAGTTTATTTCAGCTAGTGATAACGGGAAATATGATGCAAATTCACATACAGTCGTATGGGATTTGAAAAATGTAGAAGGCGAGAAAGTTGTTAAAGTTAAGGTTAAGTTCCCTGAGGGGAATTTTGGTGAAGATCAAAATCAACAAGTTCTAAATAGAGTTGAGGCAAAACTAAAGCCAAAAGGGGAAGAAGAATTAACAAAGCAAACACATGCGTATGTTGAAGTATCAAATAAAAAACCTCCTGCTATTCCTCCAGAGCAAGCTTTTTCAGAGCTGAGGAAGGCTGCCCAAAAGTCTGAGTACAGTAAAGAAGAAGAAATTGCTTTTTCAATATCTAATATTCAGAATCAATATTCTAAGGAAATTGATAATTTTGTGCTTCAAGATGACCGTTTTGATGAGCAACTACATTTTACGAGAATGCATACAGGTGCATTTTCAGGTGTAAGTGAATATAAGATTTTATACAAAACGAAGAATAATCCAGAGTGGAAAGAATGGAAAATGATTCGTGGTAATACGAACGGAGAATGGTTAGATGTTTCTTCTTTATCATTAGTTGAAGGTGACAAAGTAACCGGAATCCGATATGAATTTGGTAAAGTGCCTGCAGATTTTAAAATGAGTTATGGGGCATGGTTAATGTTTAAAGTGGATGACCCGAACTTTAAAGAAGGTATTTTGAAAAATACAGCACATATTTCATATGATATTGATGGAAAAAACTATATAAAAGAAGCAACAGCGCAAGTAAAAGTAAAAGAAAATCCCGAATCAAAGGTTACTTTTAAGAAAAAGGCGTTAACGAAGCCTGGAGAAAAGTATATCAAGGGGGAAGAAGTGGAATTTGAATTAACTGGTAAAGTTGATTGGAGTTCTACGCCTTTAAAGCAACCAATAATTGTAGATTGGTTGCCAAAGGGATTAGAATATGTTCCAGGCTCGGAGACATTTAGTATCGTTAAAGATGAATGGGATAGAAAACCTTATGATGCAAAAAAAGTAAAGGTGGAAGCCATTCCAGATTATAAAGAAAAAGGGAGAACCCTTTTACGATGGACTTTCTCTGAATTAGACGTTTCACCGAGAGACGCTGTGACTGTTAAGTTTAAAGTAAAGGTTAATAACTTTGCGATGGCAGGAAAGTACTATAATAAGGCGGGCTTAATGTCTAATATCTCAACAATTACATCTGCAGATAAGTGGGGACAGCCAACAAGAAAAGATGAAAATGATCTTGATGGTGATGGTGATATAAATGACCCAATTATTGAAAGTCAAGATGCTATTGAGATTGAAGAAGAGCAATCTTTAAAATCAATTAAATATGTAAAAGGTGAACTAGACGATAGCTGGAAGGGTTCACCAGAAGTAGCAACGACAGTACCAGGTGGAGAAGTGAAGTATCGTTTGAAAATCGAGAATGGTGGGACTGTAGCGGTTAGGAATGGTGTTTTAATTGATATATTCCCTGCGGAGGGTGACCAGTCAGTTTTACAAACGAAGAATCATTCACAAGAGCGTGGTAGTAAATGGACTCCATACTTAACATCGCCAATTCAACTTACTGACGGTGACTTTATTAAGATTTATTATACGACTGTTTTAAAACCTAAGCGTGATGATTTAATTCAAGGAAATGATGCTTTTGTGAACCCGGAGGGTGCAAATGATCCGAATTGGTCTTTAGAGCCACCGGCGGATTTAACAAAGGTAACGGCAGTTAAATTTGAATTTGATAAGAATAAGCTTGTATATCCAGGCGAAGCAGCGACACTAGAATGGTCAATGCGTGCACCTGTTGATCTAGATGCTTCGGCGGGAATTGCATGGAATTCATTTGGATATAGTGCGATAAATGATGTAACAGGAAATTGGATTCAGCCAGCAGAGCCAAACAGAGTGGGTGTACAGTTACATGCCTCGAAAAAGAGTTCGTTAGGAGATTACGTCTGGCTAGATAAAAACAAAGATGGTATTCAAAACGACGGAAACACTGGTGTGAATGGTGTAGTCGTAGAATTGTTAGATAAAGATGGAAAAGTTATTAGTATGACGAGAACTGGTAATGACAAAAAAGGAAATCCTGGTTATTACAAGTTTGTAAATTTAGATCCGGGTGAATACCAAGTGAGATTTAAGTTGCCAGATGGTTACAAATGGACAAACAAAAACGTTGGTAACGATGAAAGAATTGATTCGAATGTTGATAAAGATGGATATTCAGAAATGATCAAACTTGGTGAAGATGAACATAATATGACAATCGATGCTGGACTAGTTGAAGATATAGTTGGTGCTGGAGAGTTAGAAGTTACGAAAGTAGAAAAAGGCAGCAACATTCCATTAAAAGGTGCTGTTTTCGAAGTCCGAGATAAAGATAATCATGTCATTCAAACAATTACATCGGGTGAAGATGGAAAAGCTAAGGCAATGGATTTACCAATTGGTGAATATAAGCTAGTTGAAGTCGAAGCTCCAGAAGGTTATAAACTAGATAATAAATCATACGACTTTGAAATAACGAAAGACACAAAAACGCCGATAGAGAAGACCGTTGAAAATGAATTGTTAGAAAAAGGTGTAATTGAAATTACGAAGGTCGAAGCTACAGATGTCAATCTGAAATTAAAAAATGCTGTGTTTCAGATTTTAGACAAAGATGGTAAAGAGATTGGGAAATTAACAACAGATGAAAATGGTAAGGCAGTTTCTAATCCATTACTGTTCGGAAAATATACAATTAAAGAAGTACATGCCCCAGATGGTTATATGCTTCTGAAAGAGCCAATTACAGTAGAAGTCGGATCATCAGTACACAAAATAACAATAGAAAATCAAAAGAGTCAGTGGGAAATCCCGAAAACGGGAGGTATAGGAACAGGCATTTTCTATTCCATCGGTGGGATTTTAATGTTACTAGTTGTGTTCTTATATGTTCGAAATAAAAGGAATAAGTAATAGAGTTTTAAATTGAAAAATTTATAGAGATAGTGAGGAAGAATAATATGAAAAAGATTTTTAGTATGTTGTTAATTTTAGCATTAACGTTTTCTATGTTGCCTAGTATGTTTGTGAGTGCAGCATCAAAAAATACGGGTTCTTTAACGATTCATAAGTACGAACAAGAAAAAAATGGGGAGCAAGGTGTAGAAGGTGATGGCTCTGCGAATCAAACAGTACCTGAAGACGTTAAGCCATTAAAAGGTGTAACATTTGAAATTAAGCAAATTGCGTCATTCGAAAAGATTTCAAATGATGGAAAGATTGCAAAGGAAAATGTAAAGCCTGTAACAAACGCAGAGTCAATTAAAATGATGACAACTGATAAAGGTGAGGCAGTATTTACAGATTTACCGTTAGGACGTTATGAAGTAAAAGAAGTTGCTGGACCAGAACATGTTAACTTAAATCCAAATACGTATACAGTCGACATTCCAATGACAAGTAAAACGGGTGATGTGTTGAACTACGATGTCCACATGTATCCAAAGAATGAAATCAAACGTGGAGCAGTAGAATTAACAAAAATAGGTGCGAAAGATAAAGTACTTAAAGATGTAAAATTCTCTTTATATAAAGAGGATGGTAAAGTAGTTAAAGAAGAGTTAGTAACAGGTACAGATGGTAAAATTCGTGTACAAGGTTTAGAGTATGGTAAATATTATTTCCAAGAGAAAGAAGCACCAAAAGGTTATGTTAAGGATCCAACAAAACATGCATTTTCAATTACTCAATCAGGTACAATTAATGAGGACGGCTCAATTACATCTGGTAAAGTAGAGACTGTGGAAGTAAAGAACTATGAGGAGCCAACGATTGACAAAAAGATTAATAAAGATTTAGAGTTCTTACCAATTAATACACAAACAGATTATAACTATGATATTAAAACATTAATTCCAGAAGATATTAAAGAATATAAACAGTATGTTGTAACGGATACGTTAGATAATCGATTAGTAATTCAAGGAAAACCAGTTGTGTACATCGATGGTGTAGAAGTAGATTCAAGTGTGGTAGAAGTAGTTGTAGAAGGTCAAAAGGTAACAGCGACTGTGAAAGATTTCTCAAAATTAAATGGAAAAAAAGAGTTGCATTTACAAATTAAATCACAGATTAAAGAAGACGTAGCAGCTGGAACGGAAATTCCAAATACAGCGGCAATCGATTTTGAAAATAATAATAATGTAACAGATAAAAAAGAATCTAAGCCGGTAATTGTTGTTCCAACAGCTGGTAGCATTGAGTTGACGAAAGTTGATGGTGCTGATAATAAGAAATTACAAGGTGCAGAATTCGAATTACAAGATAAAAAAGGTAATATGGTAGTAGTAGGAAAGCAAGAAGTAAAAGGTGTATCTGATGAAAATGGTATTATTACATGGAATAACCTCCCATACGGAGAATACCAAGTAGTTGAAACGAAAGCACCAATTTACGAAAAAGAAGATGGTACAAAAGCTTCTTATCAAAAATTAAGAGATCCAATTGATGTAACAATTAATGCGGAGCACAAAACTATTGAATTAAAAGTAGAGAATAATAAAAGTGGCTGGGTACTTCCTTCAACAGGTGGTATGGGAACAATGCTATTTACTGTAGTAGGTCTTGTGTTGATGGCTGTAGCAGCATTTGTTTTCTTCAGAAGAAATACAGCGAAAAATTAAGGTTTTAGAAAATGATAATGATATAGCATAAAAAGAGGAGAAGCGAATAGCTTTCCTCTTTTTAATATTTTTAAATACTTAAAGGGGGTACTATGAAACAAAATATCGTTTTTGGATGCATTTTTTTATTAGGAATGGGTATATTTTTGTATCCAACTGTAAGCGATTGGTTCGCGACAAGAACACATTATTCTCAAGTTAGTTCCTATGATAAAGCTGTAAAGTCCCTTCAAAAGAAAGAGCTCGAACGTCGAGAAAAAGAGGCGGATGAGCATAATAAGCAAGTTCAAAGCTCTGGGCAAACATTTGCAGATCCATTTGCTGAGCAACAAAAAGATGATCAAAATTCTTATGCAGATGCTTTAAATCTAGGCGATACAATGGGGTATATTGAGATACCTCAGATTAATGTGAAGCTTCCAATCTATCAAGGGACTTCGGAGGCAGCTTTGAGTCGCGGTGTAGGTCATTTAGATAAGTCTTCATTGCCAGTAGGTGGAACAAGCACACACACTGTTTTAACGGGGCATCGAGGTTTACCTTCTGCAGTATTATTTACTGATTTAGATAAAATGAAGGAATCGGATGTTTTTTATATTCATTCACTAGATAAGGTCCTCGCTTATAAAGTAGATCAAATTAAAGTTGTATTGCCGCATGAAGTAGATGATTTATTAATTGTGGAAAATAAGGATTACGCTACTTTAATTACATGTACTCCTTATGGTGTGAATACACATCGTTTGTTAATTAGGGGGCATCGAATTCCTTATGAAGTAAAAGAAAAAGAAATGATTTCAAAACCATCTACGTCCAAAGATTGGATGATGGCCGTTCCAATCTTTATTTTAGTTGTACTCTTACTTTCTGTTTATATGAGAAGAAGAAAGAAGAGGAAGCAGGGCAATTAAATTATATAGGTAATGGAATGAATTGGTTTGGAGAAGGAAGTTGAAATGTCACCCTTTTAAAGGGTACTAAACAAATAATGTAACTTTAAGAAGGTGATCTCTGTATGAAAACAGGAATCATCTTTTTTGAATTCAATCAGATACGCAATCGGTTAATGTGAAAAGTAAGAATTTTACATTAATGGATAATGATACTCGTACTTCAAAATCTAGTGAAAGCAAAGAAGATAAGTGGAAAGTGAAGACTCACACTTTATATTTTGGAAAGTAAGCTAATCAAGTCTGATAGTAATAAAACTTATGCGATCACAATGAAATAGGGGATGATTTCGTAATGGAATGTAGATATTTAATAGTAGTGTGAAAAATTCTCGTTGCAAACTCTCCATATTTTGTTATGATAGTGTTACGAAAACGTTTGCATAAAAAATCGAGATGCAAAAGGAGAGAGTTATTATGAAGAAAACATGGTGGAAAGAAGCAGTTGCTTATCAAATTTATCCACGAAGCTTTATGGATTCGAATGGTGATGGTATTGGAGATTTACAAGGTATTATTGCAAAGCTGGATTATTTAAAAGATTTAGGTATAGATGTAATTTGGATTTGTCCAATGTATAAGTCGCCTAATGATGATAATGGTTATGATATTAGTGATTATCAAGATATTATGGATGAGTTTGGTACAATGGCAGATTTTGATGCTTTACTAGATGAAGTTCATAAGCGTGACATGAAACTTATTATTGATTTAGTTATTAATCATACGAGTGATGAACATCCATGGTTTATTGAATCTCGTTCATCTAAAGACAATCCGAAGCGTGATTGGTACATTTGGCATGATGGTAAAGACGGCGTAGAACCAAACAACTGGGAAAGTATTTTTAATGGTTCGGCATGGGAGTATGATGAAGTAACAGAACAATATTATTTACATTTATTCTCACGTAAACAACCAGATTTAAACTGGGAGAATAAAGAAGTTCGTGAAGTGTTATATGATACAGTTAATTGGTGGCTTGATAAAGGGATTGATGGTTTCCGTGTTGATGCAATTAGTCATATTAAAAAAGAAGATGGCTTCAAGGATATGCCAAATCCAAAAGAATTAAAATATGTACCATCTTTTGATAAACATATGAATGTGGACGGTATTCAACCTTTATTAGAAGAGTTAAAAGAAAATACATTTTCTAAGTACGATATTATGACTGTTGGTGAAGCTAATGGCGTTAAGATTGAAGATGCTGAGCTTTGGGTTGGAGAAGAGCAAGGTAAATTCAATATGGTATTCCAGTTTGAACATTTAAGCTTATGGGATGCAGAAAAGAAGAAAGACCTTGATGTTGTAGGATTGAAAAAGGTATTAACGAAATGGCAAAAAGGATTAGAAAATAAGGGATGGAATGCTTTATATATCGAGAATCACGATAAGCCACGTATCGTTTCAACGTGGGGAGATGATAAACAATATTGGCGTGAAAGTGCAACAGCTCTAGGAGCGATGTATTTCTTTATGCACGGTACACCGTTTATTTATCAAGGACAAGAAATTGGTATGACAAATGTTCAGTTACCAAATATTGAAGATTACGATGATGTAGCAATTAAAAATTTATATCGAGAGAAAATTGCAGAGGGCGTATCACATCAAGATATGATGGAAATTATATGGGCTTCTTGCCGTGATAATTCACGTACACCTATGCAGTGGAACGATGAGATGAATGCTGGTTTCACAACAAGTGCACCTTGGTTTGGCATGAATCCAAATTACAAAGAAATTAATGTTGAAAAGCAAAAAAATGACGAAAAGTCTATTTTCAATTTCTATAAAAAAATGATTGCCTTGAAAAAAGAGCACGATGTATTGAATTATGGTACGTACGATTTACTTTTAGAGGACGATCCACAAATTTATGCGTATACACGTACGTTACAGGATGAAAAAGTCATTGTAATTAGTAATATCTCAAAAGAGGAAGCTGTGTATAACGAGCCTTTATTTGCACTAGAACGCAAACGTTTGCTTTTAAATAACTATGAAGTTACGGAAAATGAACAAGTAACTTCAATCACGTTAAAACCTTATGAAACAAGGGTTTATCGCATTTTATAATAAAAAAGGATGCTCTTTGAGCATCTTTTTTTATGAAAAAAAATAAATTTCTATTGCAATGTGAAAACGCTTTTATTAAAATAGATTTATGAAAACGGTTGCGCAATAAAAAAATAGGATATAAGGAATCGTTTTCATAAGAGAAACAGAAATTATAATTTAAATCATTATGTTGTTATAAATAAAGGGGAGGAAGAACAGATGAAAATTACGTCTTTTGATTTTTGGCAAAAGTTCGGGAAGGCATTATTAGTTGTTGTAGCTGTAATGCCAGCAGCGGGCTTAATGATTTCTATCGGGAAGTTAATTGGGATGTCTGCTGGGGATATTAACGCAGTTCATACAATTGCTCGCGTAATGGAAGACATCGGTTGGGCAATTATTACAAATCTACACATTTTATTCGCAGTAGCAATTGGGGGATCTTGGGCGAAGGATCGCGCAGGTGGTGCATTTGCAGCACTATTAGCATTCGTCTTAACCAATAGAATTACAGGAGCTATATTTGGCGTAAACGCTCAAATGTTAGCGGATTCAAAAGCGACAGTTTCTTCAGTATTAGCAGGAGATTTAGTTGTAAAAGATTACTTTACTTCTGTACTTGGTGCACCAGCATTAAACATGGGAGTTTTCGTAGGGATTATCACAGGTTTCTTAGGAGCTACTTTATATAACAAGTATTATAACTATAATAAATTGCCACAGGCATTAGCATTCTTTAATGGAAAACGATTCGTACCGTTCGTTGTAATTGTTTGGTCTACAGTCACTGCGATTGTATTATCACTTTTATGGCCATTTATCCAAAGTGGATTAAATGAATTTGGTCGTTGGATTGCAGCATCTAAAGATAGTGCGCCAGTTGTTGCGCCATTTGTATATGGAACATTAGAACGTTTATTATTACCATTTGGATTACATCATATGTTAACGATTCCGATGAACTACACAGAGCTAGGCGGAACATACACGATGTTAACTGGCTCAAAAGTTGGACAAATCGTAGCAGGACAAGATCCATTGTGGCTTGCATGGATTACAGATTTAAATAACTTATTAGCAAGTGGAGATACGAAAGCATATAACGATTTATTAAATAATGTCGTACCAGCTCGCTTCAAAGCGGGACAAGTTATTGGTTCATCAGCAGCTTTAATGGGTATCGCATTCGCGATGTTCCGTAACGTAGATAAAGATAAGCGTGCAAAATATAAACCAATGTTCTTATCAGCAGCATTAGCAGTATTCTTAACAGGTGTTACAGAACCAATTGAATTCATGTTCATGTTTATTGCACCAGTATTATATGTTGTATATGCAATTACAACAGGACTTGCATTCGCATTAGCAGATTTAATTCATTTACGTGTTCATGCATTTGGATTTATTGAGTTAATTACTCGTACACCAATGATGGTTAACGCAGGTTTAACAAGAGATTTAATCAATTTCGTTATCGTTTCATTAGTGTTCTTCGGTCTTAATTTTACATTATTCAACTTCTTAATTAAAAAGTTCAATTTACCAACACCAGGTCGTGCGGGTAACTATATTGATAATGAAGATGAGTCATCAGAAGGAACAGGAAACGTACAAGATGGTTCATTAGCAACAAAAGTTATCGATTTATTAGGTGGAAAAGAAAATATTGCTGACGTAGATGCTTGTATGACACGTTTACGTGTAACAGTAAAAGATTTAGATGTTGTTGCACCAGAAGCACAATGGAAACAAAATGGTGCTTTAGGACTTATCGTAAAAGATAAAGGTGTACAAGCAGTATATGGCCCGAAAGCTGACGTATTAAAGTCAGACATTCAAGATATGTTAGGTGCGTAATAATATGAAATTGCTAACTTTAAATTGTCACTCTTGGCAAGAAGAGAATCAAATTGAAAAAATAAAGTATCTTGCTAAAGTAATTCAAGAAGAAGATTATGATGTGATCGCATTGCAAGAAGTAAGTCAGTCTATACAAGCTGAAAATGTATGCGGTAACAAGAAAAAAGATAATTTTGGACTTTTACTGCTAGAAGAGTTAAGAGCATTAAATGTAAAAGAATACAATATTATTTGGGATTTCTCTCATATTGGATATGATGTGTACGAGGAAGGATTAGCAATTATAACAAAGCACAACATTGTAAAGGAAGATACGTTCTTTATCTCAGAAAATAAGGATACAACGTATTGGAAAACACGCAAAATTGTAAGTGCAACAATTGCTTATAATGATAAGAATATAACGTTTTATTCTTGCCATCTTGGCTGGTGGAATGATGAAGAAGAATCATTCAAAGGTCAAGTCAATCGTTTAATGGAGCGTGTAAATAGCAATGGACTTTCCTTCCTAATGGGTGATTTTAATAACAATGCTCGTTTGCAAGGAGAGGGTTATGAGTACATTATGCAAAAAGGCTTATACGACACATATGAACTAGCAATGGAGAAGGATGAAGGAACAACTGTCCAAGGTGAGATTGCTGGTTGGGATGAAAATAAACAAAACTTAAGAATCGACTTAATATTAAGTAATCAAAGTAAAATGGTTAGTTCTTCAAAAGTTATTTTTAATGGTACAAATCGAAATGTAATTTCAGATCATTTCGGTGTAGAGGTACAATTAGATATATAATAGAAGAAATCCTCACAGATAATAAAAAGCTGTGAGGATTTTTTTGATGAATACAAGTATTTCCAAGAGAAAATACTTGTATTTTTTATGACATTTCCTATATATTTGTTATTATTGAATGTAAAACTAATTTGGTCATTTTGTATGCATACTTTTTCTACTTCGTTATATAATGAAGTAGGTGAAATATTTAATGGAAAAATAGTGCGTTTTTGGTTAATCCACGATGTAGAAAGTGATATAATTGCAAAATGTATGTATCATTTTCTAAAGAAGGAAAAATATATAATTAGGTGATAACTTTTATGAAACAAATTTGGCGTATTTATAAGACAGATTTACGGAATGTAGCCAAACATTGGGCTGCAATTGTTATTGTTTTAGGGTTAATGATTTTACCATCGTTATATGCATGGTTTAACATTAAAGCTTCTTGGGATCCTTACGGAAATACGAAAGGAATCCAGATTGCAGTTTCTAACCAAGATGTTGGATCAAATTTAAGAGGGAAAGATATTAACATCGGAGAAGAAATTGTAGATTCACTTAAGAAGGACAAAAATTTCGGATGGAAGTTTGTTGATGAAAAGCAAGCAATTTATGGAGTAGAGCGTGGAGATTATTCCGCAAGTATTACTATTCCAAAAGATTTTTCTGAAAAGATTGCAACAGTCTTGAATGAAAATCCACAGAAACCAGAAATTGATTACTATGTAAATGAAAAGGTGAATGCCATTGCACCGAAGATTACAGCTAAAGGTGCATCGGGTCTTACAGAAGAGGTTAGTAAAAACTTTGTTAAAACAGCAAACGGTGAGATTTTTAAAATCTTCAATGACCTTGGAATCGATTTAGAAACTAACTTACCGAGTATTGAGAAGGTCAAGGATCTTGTCTTTAAGTTAGAAGCACAGTTCCCAGAAATGAATACACTTGTGGATAAGGCATTAGATGATGCGACTCGGGCAGAAGATGTTGTGAAAGTAGCGCAAAAAGAGTTACCAGTTGTAGAAAGTGTTATGAATGATGGGCAAGAAGCGTTAGGGAATTTAGATAAATTCTTTGCGAGAAATGATGAAACATTGAAACGTGCTCCAGGAACTATTAAGAATAATTTAATTGTAATGCAACAAGGTTTAGATAGTGCGGCAGCAATTACAGATTTCTTAAAAAATCCATCATTTGATTCTAATCTGACACTTCCAGATCCGGCTAAATTCCCAGTGTTGCCTAATATAACTATTCCGCACGTACCACAAATACCAGAAATTCCAGCGTTACCGCAAGTGAATGGTGAGGGGTATAAAAATATTGCTACAAATATTGATCAAACTGTAAACAATGTTTTCAATTCTACTCGTGTTGGAACGGCATATGTGAAAAGTGTTATGGATGGGCTTCAAAATAAGGGTGTGGACCCAGCTGTAGCTCAGAAAAACGTTCAGGATGCTTCAAAACTTCTCCAAGACCGTATTGATAGTGTTTCATATTTAATTGATTTCTTTACAACTTTTAAAGAATCAGCTTCAACGGACTTTGGTAAGCAGTTCTTTGGAAACAGAGCGGAAAGTCTAAAAGTGCTTAAAAATTCTATGGTGGATGTTAATAACAGAGTTAAGCATGTAGGAAATTTAATTAGTTCGGGACAAGAAGTTAAACAAGATGTGCGAGATGGTATTAATCAAAAACTAGACACAGTGAATAATTTAGTTAATCAGGCTGAGAAGGACTATAACGCAACATTTGTAGCAGATTTCGAAAAAGCAGTAAGCACAGCTGAGCAATTGAAAAACACAGCTGAAAATGTAAAAGAAGACGCTCAGCAGTTAAGAGGGAATTTAAATCAAGATATAAAAGCAGCAAATGATTTAGTAAACCAAACAAATGAAGCATTAGACAATGGTAGAGAAAAATATGATAAGGCTGTAAATGATTACAGCAGATTAAAAACGGAGCTTGAAAAAGCAAGAGAAGACTTAAGTAACAAAGGTGTTAATGGATTAGATTCTACAAAAGTAGCCTTAAATGATTTAAATGGACAGTTCAAAGCAGGATGGAATTTAGTTAATGATATGATTCCGGTTATGGAAAGTACAAATAAAGTTTTGGGCGATGTGAATAGTGATAAAAATCTTAATGGCACAATCGCTAAGTTAAATAAAGCAAAAGATGGTTTGCAAAAAGGAATGGATTTAACTGATAAAGGAATTGACGCTATTAATAAAGGTCAAAAACCAGCAGCAGATGTTATTGAAAGTATTAATCAAGTGTCTAAAAATGTTTCGGGCCAAATTGGTGACATTTTAGCTAAATATGACTCAGAAATCACTCCAAATTTCAATGCAGCAATTGCTCGTACAAAAGAGATGTCTAAAAATACATCTCAAATTTTAGGCGAGGCAGATAAGAAGCTTCCAGATGTGAAAAAATTACTTGAAGACTCATCAAAAGGCTTAGTAGATGGTCAAAAGAAAATTGCAGATATTAAAGCTGAAATGCCAGCTACTGAGAAAAAGATTAAAGAATTAGCAAATAAAATTCGTGATTTTGAATCAGAAGAGGATATAAAAGACATCATACGCTTATTAAAGAATGATGTTGAAAAGCAAAGTGATTACTTCGCGAATCCAGTAAATTTAAAAGAGAATAAATTATTTGCAATGCCGAACTACGGTTCAGCAATGTCACCATTCTATACAGTGCTTGCATTATGGGTAGGCGCATTATTAATGGTTTCGTTATTAACGGTAGAAGTACATGAAGAGGGCGCGAATTATAAGAGCCATGAAGTTTACTTCGGACGTTTATTAACATTCTTAACGATAGGTCTTTCACAAGCGTTTATCGTATCAATGGGAGATATATTCTTACTCGGTACGTACGTAGTCGATAAGTTCTGGTTTGTGTTATTTAGTTTATTTATCGGTGGAGTCTTTGTTTGTATCGTATACTCACTCGTTTCTATTTTCGGAAACGTTGGGAAATCGATGGCGATTATTTTACTTGTACTACAAGTAGCAGGATCGGGTGGTACGTTCCCAATTCAAATGACACCACCATTCTTCCAAGCGATTTATCCGTTCTTACCATTCACATATGCAATTAGTGCAATTCGTGAAACAGTTGGCGGAATGCTTTGGGATATAGTAATAAGAGATTTACTTGTGTTAAGTGTTTTCGTAGTAGTTATGATTATTGCTGCGTTATTACTGAAAACACCAATTAACAAATCGAGTGAAAAGTTTGTTGAGAACGCAAAAGGAAGTAAAATTATTCATTAAAAATAAAAGGTTCCTACCGATAGTGGTAGGAACCTTTTTGTTTAATCAAATTTTAATTTCTTTAATGCTTCTGCGAATGGATTGTTTAATGGTTCTTCTTCTTTGTTCTGTTGTTTCATATATTTTTGGACGTCACGTTTATCAGCTTTGCTGCCGGATTCTTTTTTACGTCTCTCTTGGAATGTAGAAAGTTTCTCACGATAGCCACATTTACATGCGAAAATTTGGCCCGCTCCTTCACCACGTAGTTCTAGTTTCTTCTTACATTGCGGACAACGAGCGTTTGTTGTACGAGATACATTTTTACGATGACCACACTCACGGTCTTGGCAAACGAGCATTTTACCTTTTTTGCCGTTTACTTCTAACATCGGTTTACCGCAGTCTGGACAAGACTTCGTTGAAATGTTGTCATGTTTATATTTTTTATCACTCGATTTAATTTCAGCAACAATTTCTTTCGTATAGTTCTTCATTTCTGAAATGAATACTTCTTTCTTTAATTTTCCTTTAGCGATAGCTTCTAACTTTTGCTCCCATTCACCAGTTAGTGTAGGAGATTTCAGTTCTTCTGGCACTAAATCAAGTAACTGACGGCCTTTTGAAGTAATATGAATATCTTTACCACGTTTTTCAAGTAAGAACGAATTGAATAACTTGTCGATAATATCAGCACGCGTTGCTACAGTACCTAATCCACCAGTTGACTTTAACGTGTCAGCAAGTTGTTTGTTTTGCGTATCCATGTATTTTGTTGGGTTTTCCATCGCTGAAAGTAATGTTGCTTCATTAAAGCGTGCAGGTGCTTTCGTTTGACCTGATGTTTGGACAATTAGTTTTATGTTTAATGTATCGCCTTTTTCGATTCGAGGTAAGATTTGTTCTCTAACATCATCGATTGCATCATCATCTTCAAATCGATTTTCATAAACCTCTTTCCAACCAGCATGTAAAATCGTTTTTCCGCGTGCGATGAACGTTTCGTCACCAATTTTCGTGCGCAATGTTAGTTGTTCATATTCAAAGGCCGGGAATAAAACAGCTAAGAAACGTTTTACAACTAAGTCATAAATTTTACGTTCTTTATCTGTGAAAGCTGAGAAGTTTACATAGCTCTCTGTTGGAATAATTGCGTGATGATCACTTACTTTACTATCATCAACAAATGATTTATTAGATTTTACAGGTTTCTGCAATACTTTATGTGCTAAAGGACGGTATTCTCCAACTCCGCAAGCTTTCAGACGCTCTGGAAGTGTTCCGACAATATCAGATGAAATATAGCGTGAATCTGTACGAGGGTACGTTAAAACTTTATGCTGTTCATATAATTTTTGCATAATGTTTAATGTTTCTTTCGCAGAGTAACCAAATATTTTATTCGCATCACGTTGTAGCTCAGTTAAATCGTAAAGACCAGGAGCGAACGATTTCTTTTGTTTTTTATCAATGTCTACAACAGTAGCATTTTGCTTACTGATTTTATTCACAAGTGCATCGATTTTTTCTTTATTGAAGCTGCGACTATTTCCTTTTGTATCTTGCCAAGTTAGTTTTAATCTCTCAGCTGTTTGAGCTTCGATACCATAGTAAGTTTGAGCTTTGAAATGTTTGATTTCATCTTCACGGCTTGCAATCATGGCTACAGTAGGTGTTTGGACACGACCACAATTTAGTTGAGCATTAAAGCGAGTAGTTAATGCTCGAGTCGCATTAAGGCCGATATACCAGTCAGCCTCTGAACGTGCGACAGCAGAAGCGTATAGATTATCATATGCTTTTCCTGGTTTTAAATTTGCGAAGCCATCTTTAATTGCTTTATCGGTAACAGATGAAATCCATAGACGTTTAATTGGTTTCTGCATTTTAACTTTATCGATAATCCAGCGTGCGACCAACTCTCCCTCACGACCGGCGTCAGTAGCTATAATGATTTCATTTACATCTTTTCTAAGAAGCTGACTTTTTACAGCGTTAAACTGTTTTCCTGTTTGTTTAATAACGGTTAGTTTTAAACGCTCCGGTAGCATTGGTAAATCTTCTAAATTCCACTGTTTGTATTTTACATCATAGCTTTCTGGATCAGCTAATGTAACGAGATGACCTAAAGCCCAAGTAACAATATATTTACTACCTTCAAGATAGCCGTTCCCTTTTTTATCACATTTCAGTACACGTGCGATATCACGTGCAACAGAAGGTTTTTCAGCAATTACAATACTTTTTGCCATATTTAAAAACATCCTTTCAAATTTCCATACGTTAAATATAGCATACATCTTTGTTCTATTCAGTCTCGCGGAAGGTTTGAGTTATTTGTGATGAAATATACCGGGGAGAGTTTTACTTATGTAAATAAAAGATTTATATAAATGTCAGATTTTAAAGGGTATCCATTGACATTGTAAATGAATTTCATTTTTATTATATAAAGGCGAAAAATGGTTGAACCAGGAGAGTTAAGATCTCTATCATTCTTAAAAGGAAAGAACTTGTTATTTTATTAGAATAAGAGTAGACTCTGAAGTAGATGAATAAGTAACACATGGGAGTTTGTGGATGCAAACTGAGAGTATGACTAATCCGTCATTGACCATTTGAACCTGTTGGATAATGCCAGCGTAGGGAGAGTGTAAAAGCACATGTTCAGGCACTTTGCGTACGCGCAAAGTGCCTTTTTGTGTATCTCCCATCATTATAGTTAGGGGATGAGAAGGATGAATAGGAAAGAAATTAGTAAAGTAGTGGATTTGGTGAGAGAGTCTAATCCGCTCGTTCATAATATTACAAATGTTGTTGTAACAAATTTTACAGCTAACGGTTTGTTGGCGTTAGGGGCATCGCCTGTAATGGCGTATGCAAAAGAAGAAGTAGCAGAAATGGCTAGCATTGCTGGAGCGTTAGTATTAAATATGGGGACACTTCGTCCTGAAGAAGTAGAAGCGATGTTACTTGCGGGTAAATCAGCAAATGTGAATAATGTACCAGTATTGTTTGATCCAGTTGGTGCAGGAGCAACATCGTATCGGACAGAAGTTGCGAGACATATTCCGGCTGAAATCGATTTAGCGATTATCCGCGGAAATGCAGCTGAAATAGCGAACGTTATTAATGAAAGATGGGAAATTAAAGGGGTAGACGCCGGTGCTGGAAATGGCAATGTTGTAAATATTGCAAAACAGGCAGCGGATGAATTAAATACAGTTGCGGTAATTACTGGAGAAGAAGACGTTGTTACAGATGGAGAGCGAACTATTCTTATTCGAAATGGTCATCCCATTTTAACGAAAGTTACGGGAACTGGTTGTTTACTAACTTCTGTAATAGGAGCATTTGTAGCAGTAGAAAAGGATTATGTAAATGCAGCAGTAGCGGCATTAACTTTTTATGGTGTAGCTGCGGAACTGGCAGCTGCTAAGACAGTGGAAAAGGGACCTGGTAGTTTCCAAATTGAATTTTTAAATCAGTTAGCGAATACAACTTCAGATGATATTGAGAAGTATGGGAAGATTGAGCTTATACAGTAAGGAGGGGAACTAGATGCCGCGTATTACAAAGGCTGAAATGTCTAGATTACTATCGGTATATTTTATTATGGGAAGTAACAATTGTACGAAGGAGCCACTACAAGTATTGAGAGATGCACTTGAAGGCGGTATAACAATTTTTCAATTTCGTGAAAAGGGGGAAGGCGCTTTAACGGGAGAGAAACGTATTTGTTTCGCAAAAGAACTACAGGCAATTTGTAAGGAGTATGGTGTACCATTCATCGTAAATGATGATGTGGAACTAGCTCTTGAGTTAGATGCAGATGGCGTGCATGTTGGACAAGATGATGAAGGAATTACTTCTGTTCGTGAAAAAATGGGAGATAAAATTGTTGGTGTATCTACCCATACAATTGAAGAAGCACGCTGGGCAATTGAAAACGGAGCTGATTATTTAGGTGTTGGCCCTATTTTCCCAACGAGTACGAAAAAAGATACGAAAGCTGTGCAAGGAACGAAAGGTTTAGCTCATTTTAGAGAACAAGGAATTACAATACCGATTGTTGGCATTGGTGGGATTACGATTGAAAATACCGCTTCGGTTATAGAAGCCGGTGCGGATGGTGTCTCTGTTATTTCTGCGATTAGTTTAGCGGAATCTGCGTATGAGAGTACGAAGAAGCTAATAGAGGAAGTAAGTAAGAGTTTGTAGAAAAAAGCTATGTAGTATTAAAACGCTACATAGCTTTTGTTTGTTTTTGATATTAAAAATTAGAAATAGGGAGGAGATTGTTTGAAACGGAATAGGTTTGTAGAGTTGCAAAATGAGTTGTTTCGTTTATTTGAAAAAGGGGAATTTGATGCCGTTTATAGATGCATAGATGAAACGAAAAGGGAGTTTCCTGAAAGAATGGATAAAACGAGTTTTTGGCAAGCTTGTGCATATTCAGTGGAAGGTAAGCATGAAGAGGCAATTGCTATTCTTAATGAAGCCATACAAAGGGGAATTTGGTGGAACCCATATACACTCATGCATGATGAAGATTTAAAAGGATTACAGGATAAAATAGATTTTAAGCCGATAGTCAAAAAGTGCGAAGAGATTTTGAAGGAGCATCAGATGATGAGTCAGTCAAAATTATTTACTTATGGAAATGAAAAAGCGCAGGCAGGTATATTTTCTTTACATTGGAGAGGATCAAACATAAATGATTTTGCACCATATTGGTGTGAAGAAGAAATACTACATGAGTATATGTTAGGTTTTTCTCAATCCTCACAAATATATGGAATGAATTCTTATAGCTGGGATAATCATGAGATAGCTATAAAAGATGTTATGAAAAAATTTAATGATTTTACAAATAAATATAACTTGGAAGATATCATCATCGCGGGAGCTTCTCAAGGGGGGAATATAGCAATAGAGTTAGCGTTAAAGAATATGTTAGCGACTCAAAAGTTTATTGCGGTTATACCTGCTATTCGAGATGTAGAGGCAATTGAAAGTATCGTTATATCGAATGATATAACGAATGTGAAAGGGTATATTGTCACGGGAGATAAAGATCAATTTTATGAAAACACACTTCAAGTAATGTCTATGTTCGAGAAATATAATGTGAACTGTAAATTAATTGTGAGAGAAGGATTAGGTCATCTTTTCCCAGAGGACTTTACACAAATAGTAAAGAACATAATGGAAGAATGGACGGTTAAAAATATTTAAACAAACGTTTGATTAAAAAAGCACAAACCCTTTAAAATTTTAGGTTTGTGCTTTAATTTAAAACATAATGGAAATTAAGAGCATTCCAATTCCGATAGAAGTGAATGTTGCAATTAGGCCCGGAATCATAAAGCTATGATTTAATACATATTTACCGATGCCTGTTGTACCAGTACGATCAAAGTTAATTGCAGCAACGATTGTCCCGTAGTTTGGAATGAAGAAGTATCCATTTACTGCAGGGAACATTGCAATTAGTAAAGCTGGTGGAATACCAAGTGATAGTCCAAGTGGCATTAAAGCACGAACTGTCGCTGCTTGGCTATACAGTAAAATAGATAGAATGAATAATGCGATAGCAAATAGCCATGGTGCACTAGTCACTAAGTGCTGAATTGATCCTTGAATCATATTTAAGTTTCCGTTAAAGAAAGTATCTCCCATCCAAGCGATACCGAAAATAGCAACAACTGCTGTTGCCCCCGCTTTAAAGACGTTACCAGACACAATACTTTCTACATTTGGTTTACAGAAAATAATAATAAGAGCTGCAATAGTTAACATAACCATTTCAATTGTGTTTGGCATGGAAAGACGAGCTAACTTCCCGTCAACCATCCATCCCGGACGAAGTGCTTCAAATGAACCAAGAAGTACGACAAGGAAAGTTCCTACTAGGAACAGGATAACTGATAATTTAGCGCCTTTTGCACCCACAAATTCTTTTTTCTCTTCAAGCTTAGGAATCATTCCCTCTTTCAATCTCTTCAAGTATTCAGGGTCTTCATTTAATTCTTTTCCCATCTTACTAGCAACGAATGCAGCTACCATACAAGCGATAAAAGTAGAAGGGATACTGACTTTCAAAATATCTAATAAAGTGATTTTATAGTCGGCTAACATTGCTAAAAGTGCAACTGTTGCAGCCGATATTGGACTAGCTGTAATTGCCTGCTGTGAAGCGATAACGGCAATTGACATAGGTCGTTCAGGTCTAATTCCTGATTCACGAGATACTTCGGCGATAACAGGAAGTACAGAATAAGCGACATGACCTGTTCCTGCGCATAGTGTGAATAAATAAGTAACAATAGGAGCAAAAAATGTAATGCGCTTTGGATTTTTTCGTAATGCTTTCTCAGCAAGGTGAACAAGGTAATCCATTCCTCCAGCAGCTTGCAAAGCACCGGCAGCTGTAATTACTGCTAAAATCATAAGCATTACATCAATAGGAGGAGCTGTAGGTTGTAAGTGGAAGACGAAAACAAGTATTGCCATACCAACGCCACCCATTACTCCTAGGCCAACTCCGCCTAAGCGTGCGCCAATAAAAATGCAGAGTAGTAACGTAAGAAATTGTAGCCAAAACATGATAAACTACCTCCGAAATTCGTAAGTTAAGATATATTCGAATAGTTTAATTTGAATGAAAATTAAATGAATATCCAGAATAATCCTTGTGTTGTATACATTTTTTATTATATAACACAAGAAATGTAACATTCACGAACTTTGTTAAATTATTTCGAAAAAATAATACATTAAAACTTTATATTTACATCTTTAAATGGGTGGACATTTTAATTTTTATGTTGTAATATTTGGAAGAGAATATTTTAATTCTCATAGAACTCCCATATCGTTCAACTCGTTCAGCGAGAAAGGCAAACTTATGGAAACATGAGGACGCAAAACTACAGGGGCTAAGGTCAAACGACTATGCTAGCCAGTTACCGGACGGATAGGGTTGGTCTTGGCCGATGCTTTTTCATTGGTCTTTTTTTTATTTATAAACAAATGAGAACTGTTATCATTTATTAATAAGGTTTATATTTTAATAGTTTTACTTTATATTAAGTTAATTAAGAAAGGTGATGTTAATGAAAAAATATTGGCACAAACTATCATTTCTTCAAAAAAATGTATTGTTAACTGTGTCAGTTATTTTGACGCTTGTTGGTACTATGGGAGCGTTAAGTTTTAACATGTTTCAAAATAGTATGATGTCTATATTTGAAAGGCATTCTTTTGAAACAGGAGATACGGTGTTACATAAATTAGACGCAGAAATATTGAGAGATGTTGCAAAAGACCCAACGGCAGAAAGAGAAAAAAGAGAGAAATTAACAGAGAAATTAGATGAATCAACGAAAGAATTGAACAGTGTTGGACAAACGTATGTTGTTGGAGCGAAAAAAAATGAAAAAGGTGAGTTACAAATCGTCGGTTTGTCTACAGGTTTAGCAAATGTTGTTGAAGTAAAGCCGGGAGACTATTATAAACAACCAGATCGTTGGATGAAAGCATATAATAAAGTAATGAGCACGAAAAAAGCAAATATGACAGAAGTATATGAAGACGAATTAGGATCATGGGTAACGATATTAGAGCCAATTAAAGATGGAGAAGATAATATTGTGGCAATTGTTGCAGCTGATGTAGATGCCTCTATTGTTCCTATTACAAAGGAAAAATTCATTGTACAAGGTTTAATGTTTATTTGTATTTCTGTTTTAATTGCAACTGTTATTCAATTCTTAATTGTACGTAACGCACTTGCTCCATTGCGAGATTTACGTGAAGGATTACGCAAAGTCGGTGAAGGTGATTTAAGTATTAAATTAGAGGAAAGACCAGATGATATTGGTATTATTAATGCGTATTTTAATAATACCATCGAGAAGTTTAAAGGAATTATAGATAAAGTGAAGCAGACAGCAGAACAGGTTTCTTCATCTTCACAAGAATTGTCAGTGAGTACGAAAGAGAATAGCATGGCAGTCCAAGGAATCGTAAGTTCTATGGTTGAGTTAAGAGCTGGCGCTCAGTCACAAGAAACTTCAGTACCACAGTATTTAGGTATTGTATGTGAAATGGAAGATAAGATGGAAGAGACAACGAATGCTGCAAAACAAATGGCGAAAGAGTCTGAAGGTATGGAGCATCATTCAGTAAAAGGAAATGGTGTTATTGAACAGACGATTAATCAAATGAACATAATACAAAATACAGTACAAGATTTATCTTCTATCATTTATTCTTTGGAAACAAGATCAAAAGAAATTAGTGATATTGTAACAGTAATTACAGGTATTTCAAATCAAACTAATTCGCTAGCTTTAAATGCTTCTATTGAAGCTTCGCGTGCTGAGGAAACCGGAAGGGGATTTGCCGTTGTTGCTGATGAAGTGCGTAAATTAGCAGAGCAGACGGAAGCATCAGCAAAAGATATAGCAAAATTAATAGGGGAAACACAAGCTGAAACGGAAGAAGCTGTTGTTTCAATGCAAAAAGCTTCAAAAGAAGTAGAATCTGGAATTAAACTTGTTCAAAGTAGTGGTGCTTTCTTTGAAAAAATTTCAAAGTCAGCACAATCTGTTACAAATCAAGTTAGAGTTGTTTCTAGCAATTCAAGTGATATATTGCAAAATAGCCAAAATATTGTTCGTGTTGTAAATGAACTATCACTTATCGCAAATACGTATGCGAATAGTGGTAGTAATATTGAAGAAAGTATGAAAGAACAGGAAATGTCTGTACAAGATATTGCTGAATTAGCTAGTTCTTTAAGCTGGCTTTCACAGGAGTTACAAGAGTTAATTGGGGAATTCAAAAGTTAAATGAAATGATTATACATGCTTTTGTTTGTTCAATAAAATAAATCATGCTACAATGAAAACGAATTAAGAACCGGGGAGCCAATTGGCTGAGAGGATGTAAGTATACATCGACCCTCAACCTGATCTGGATAATGCCAGCGTAGGGAGTTACTTTAAAGTGATGTAGCATAAGTTATTATAGAATAACTTGTATACAAGGCTTTCCTACATGGTAGGAAAGCCTTTTCTTTTTTTGAAAACATATTTTGTAAAGGGGATTTTATTATGTCACAACAAGTTACAATTTCATTTTCAGTAGTACCACAAGCGAAGAATAAAGATGTGTATTCCGTTGTTGATAAAGCAATTGAAGTTGTACAACAATCGGGAGTTCGTTATGAAGTAGGGGCAATGGAAACAACGTTGGAAGGAGAATTAGATGTACTTCTTGACGTCATTAAACGCGCGCAACAAGCTTGCGTCGATGCTGGAGCAGAAGAAGTAATCACTTCTATTAAAATTCACTATCGTCCAAGTACGGGCGTAACGATTGACGAAAAAGTTTGGAAGTACCGTGATGAATATGCAAAACCAGAAGCGATCTAAAATAATTACAACAATTTGGCTTATCCTTCTCATTGCTATATGGGAAGGATCTGTTTCATTATTTAAAATTGAGCCGTGGATTTTACCGAAGCCGTCTGCAATTGTGCAAGAGCTAATTGGAATGAAAGATTTACTATTACCGAATACAGTGCAAACGTTACAGGAAGTAATAATTGGGTTGTTTTTTGCAATTATACTTGGGACGAGTATTGCTATCATTATGGATGTTATCCCTTTATTTCGGATTTTAATGAATCCGTTGCTCGTTATTTCGCAAACAATTCCCATCGTTGTGCTCGCTCCATTATTTATTATTTGGTTTGGGTACGGGATGTTGCCAAAAGTAATGGTTGTTATTCTTGTTTGTTTCTTCCCAATTGCGCTTAGCATTTTAGAAGGTTTCCAAACGGTAGATAAAAATATGCTGAAACTGTTACAAACAATGAAGGCAACGAAATGGCAAGTTTACCAGAAAGTAAAGTTTCCAGCAGTACTCCCATACTTTTTCTCAGGTTTAAAAATTGCAGTTACATATAGCGTAATGGGGGCAATTATCGGAGAATGGCTCGGTGCAAGTGAAGGGTTAGGGGTTATGCTTACGAGAGCGACAAAATCCTTTTTAACTGCTCGAGTATTTGGTGTTGCAGCGATTATCGTCATGGTGACATTATGCCTGTACTTTATTGTTGAATTTATGGCAAGAATAACAGCACCATGGATATACAGAAAGGGCGGCAGAAAATGAAAAAAGGTTTAAAAATTATGTTAGCTGCATTATTAGCAGTTGGTGTTGTCGGATGTAATCCGGCGAAGAAAGAAGAAAGTTCAAGTAAAGATAAAAAAGTAAAAGTCGTTTTAGATTGGTTTCCAAATACGAATCATACTGGCTTATATGTAGCGCAAGCGAAAGATTATTACAAAAAGCAAGGGCTTGATGTAGAAATTATCCAGCCTGGTGATAATGTAACGGCAGAGCAGATGATTGCTTCTGGGAAAGCAGACTTTGCGATAAGCGCACAAGAAAATGTAACGTTGGCTCGTGTAGAAGGTATTCCTGTTGTATCTGTAGGAGCGATTATTCAGCATAATACCTCTGCTTTTGCATCGCTAAAAAAAGATAATATGACGTCACCGAAAGATTTTGAAGGTAAACGTTATGGCGGCTGGGGAGGACCAGCAGAAGAAGCGACGTTAAAAACGATTATGGAGAAACATCAAGCTGATTTTAATAAAGTCGAAAAAATTATTCTTGGACAAACGGACTTCTTCAAATCAATCGGTCGTGATGCAGATTTCGAATGGATTTATTACGGATGGGATGGAATTGAAGCGAAGCGTCAAGGAAAAGAGTTAAATACGATTATGGTGAAAGACTTAGATCCAGCGCTTGATTTCTATAGTCCTGTTATTATTACAAGTGAAAAACATACGAAGCAAGATAAAGATTTTGTGAAAAAGTTTATGACTGCAACGACAGAAGGTTATGATTTTGCAATTAAAGAACCGAAAGAAGCTGCGGATATTTTAATTAAAGCTGTTCCAGATGTGAATAAAGAATTAGTGAAAGAAAGTCAAAAGTGGTTAAGTACAAAGTATCAAGATGATGCAAAAGCGTGGGGAGTACAGAAGGAAGAAGTTTGGACGAATTACATGAATTTCTTATATGACAACAAAGTTATTAAGAAGAAAATTGATGTGAAAGATGCCTTTACAAATGAATTCCTTCCAAGTGAAAAATGAGTGGATTACTAATAAAAGAGGTTGTAAAAGCTTTCGATGGAAAGAATGTATTAAAAAATATTAGTGCTTCTATACAAGAGGGGGAATTCGTCTCTTTTGTAGGTCCAAGTGGTTGTGGAAAAAGCACTTTGTTAAATATGATCGCGAGTGTTGAAGAGCCAACGAGTGGAGAGGTATTTTATAACGAGGAACATGTGACAAAACAAGATGTTGTAAGTTATATGCCGCAACAAGATTTATTACTACCGTGGCGATCGGCTTTGCAAAATATAGTACTTCCATTAGAAATTGAAGGAAAGCCGAAAAAACAAAGGTTAACAGAGGGAATGGAAGCATTAAAGCAGTTTGAGCTAGATGAATATGCAGACCATTATCCAGATGAACTGTCTGGTGGTATGCGTCAAAGAATTAGTTTTTTGCGCACATATTTATGTGAAAAACCAATTATGCTACTTGATGAGCCTTTTGGAAAATTAGATGCCTTTACAAAAATGGAAGTACATAGTTGGCTTTTAAACTCTTGGCACCAAGAGAAGCAAACAATCGTTATGGTTACACACGACTTAGATGAGGCAATCTTGCTTTCTGATCGCGTATTTATTTTATCTCAAAGACCAGCATCAATAGTTGGTGAGGTACAAGTGAAATTACCTAGACCACGAACGATGGATATGTTGACATCACTTGAGTTGAAGAAGGATAAGGAAGAAATTCTGAGAGTGTTAGCTCCTTATATGAAAAAATAGAAAAAGTCTTTTAACAGTTTTTGGTATAATCGCTGTTAAGAGGCTTTTTTATATAGGGGGAGAAAGATGAAATCTATAGAGAAAATGGTCGATTCATTAACAGCTGATAATCTTGAAGAAGGAAAGGTTTTATTAAAAAATCATATTTTATTAATGAAGTATGGTATGGAACGCCATGAATTAAAAGAAGAAGAAATGACAAAAATTTTAAAGTGGGTTCAAGGTCGAGATCAATTGAGAGAAGATGTTCCAGAATTACGTGATTTACATTTAGTTAAAAAGTTTCAAGCGGTATTAGATGAATTTATTCATTCTATAATTTCAAATGGTTATGTAGAAGACGCAGTAGAAATTTTAGAGAGTGTATTAAAAAGTATGGGGGCAGTCGCTCATATTGTAAAAATTATGTTTGTCGGCAAAATGACAGTTAATAGAAATTCTTTAGAAATGGTAGAAGTATTAAAGCGAGAGTGCTACAACTTAATGGAACAGCGTGCTGCTGTCGGATTACATGCTCAAATCTTTCACGTTTTAGGTTTTGTGCATTCAATTCAGTTTGATTTAGAAGAAAGATCACAGGAACATGGACGAACTGTAATAGGCTTTTTAACGGATTTTAAGACGAAGGAATTGAAATCTGTACAACAATTTCAAAACGAAGAGCATATTTCAGAAGTGAAAAATATGGTTAGTAAAGAGTATGGGATAGAATTACAAAGAAGAATTTATATTTGGAAATCGTTAACGCTCATCTTTACAAGTCCATACGCATTAGAAAAGATGTATAAAGAAATTTACGCAGAATATGAAAAAACTGAGAAGGAACAAAAGAAAAAATAGAGAATAGAATATAAGAGAGTAGTTTATACTCTTAATATAACAAATGTTAAAGGAGTGAAAGGATAAAATGACTTTATCAACTGTTCTTCAAATGGTTTTAGCTTGATATGGGAGAAGTCTGCCCATTTTTAACAAATAAGCTAAATTGAAGACAGCAGGTAAAGAACCTTAATCCTTTCTTACGATAATATGTAATGGGTAAGGTGTATTCACCTTACCCATTTTTTATATGTATAACTAAATAAGGCTTTATACTGTTGTTCTCTCTATTTAGCTTATGGATCATAAGAAAAGGAGAGAGAAAAAATGAGTATATTAACAGTAGAAAATGTAAGTCATTCATATGGTGAGAAAACCATTTTATATAATACATGCTTTCGATTATTAAAGGGTGAACATGTTGGGCTAGTAGGGAAAAATGGAATTGGAAAATCAACATTATTACGCTTGTTAACAGGAGAACTTATACATGATGATGGGAAAATTGAATGGTTTCCACATGTGAAGATTGGCTTTTTACAACAACATATAGATTTGCAAGAAGGTATAACAATTGAAGAATACTTGCAAAGTGCGTTTTCTAATCTGTATGAGTTTGAACGTGAAATGTTAAAACTTACAGAAGAGATGGCTGGAGCAGGAGAAGTAGGGAAATTGTTAGTAAGGTATGGAGAGTTACAAACTATATTGGAGAATTCTAATTTTTATCAAATTCATACAGAAATTGAAGAAGTAGCGATTGGCTTAGGGTTGTTTGAAGTAGGAATGGAAAAGGATGTTTCAAAGTTAAGCGGTGGTCAACGGACAAAGTTATTACTTGGTAAACTCCTTTTAGAAAAAGCTGATGTTTTATTATTAGATGAGCCAACTAACTATTTAGACACAGCTCATATAGAATGGTTGCAATCATATTTACAAATGTATGAAAAAGCTTATATTATCATTTCGCACGATGAAGTATTTTTGAACAATATTACGAAAGTTATTTACCATCTAGATGAGCGCACAATTAAGCGCTATGTAGGTGATTATAATAGTTTTGTGCGTAATTATGAACTGCAAAAGAAACAATTACAGGCAGCATATACGAAACAGCAAAAGGAAATTGCACATTTAGAGAGCTTCATTCAAAAAAATAAAATTCGTAAAGCGAAACAAGCAAAAAGTCGTGAAAAAGTATTAGAGAAAATGCAAAAGGTTGAAAAGGTTAACTATGTACCTCGCGCTCGTTTTGATTTTAATGTTTATACTGAGCCAGTGAGTCGTATATTACAGGTAGAGAAACTGAAAATTGGTTATGGTGAACCGTTATTTTCGGAATTGGATTTTCAAGTGAAAAAAGGGGAAAAGATTGCGATTATTGGTCATAATGGGATTGGAAAAACAACAATGTTAAAAACATTACTAGGACAAATAAAACCGTTAGGCGGTTCAGTTTCTATTGGGGAACGAGTAAAACCCGCTTATTTTGCACAAGAGGAATTTTCCTCAGAAATAACTGCACTAGAGAGAGTATGGGCAGGAAGGCCAGACATGACAAGAAAAGAAATCCGACAAGCATTAGCAAAGTGCGGATTGAAAGAAGAACATGTATTAAAACCTATTCAATTATTAAGTGGAGGAGAACAAACAAAAGTACGGTTATGCGAACTTATCGTAACTAAAAGCAATGTTTTAATTTTAGATGAACCAACTAACCATTTGGATACAGAGACTAAGAGGGCTTTACAGGAAGCGTTAAAACAATATAAAGGTACGGTTTTAATTGTTTCACATGAGCCTTCTTTCTATGAAGCGTGGATAACGAAAATATGGAATATCGAAGAATGGAACGTTTAACAATATGAATAAAGAAAAGGCATTAGCTTTTATGAGCTAATGCCTTTTCTTTGTGATTAACATGATTTTCGAAAATTCTTACATGAGAATTGTATGAAGAAGCACTCTTATGGTGCGCTTATATAAGAAGGAATGTGACCATTTTTTTATACATTATTAATTTTATATATCGTTTAAAAGAATTTTCGGTGAATTTATAGAGTCAATTTTGAATGACGTAGCAGGATGATGAAATTTCATGTAAAATAATAGTAAAAATATGTAAAGGAGGGGATAGTGTGGATGTGTTTTTGAACATTGCTGAGGAAAAAATTCGTCAAGCGATACGGAATGGTGATCTTGATAATATTCCGGGACAAGGAAAACCACTACAATTAGAAGATCTTTCAATGGTACCTCCAGAATTAAGAATGAGTTATAAAATCTTGAAAAATGCAGGCATGATTCCACCAGAAATGGAATTGCAAAAAGATATATTGAAAATAGAGGATTTAATCGCTTGTTGTTATGATGAAGCAGAGAGAAAAAAATTACAAGAAGAGTTAACAGCAAAAACACTACGCTTTCAGCAGGTAATGGAAAAGAGAAAGATTAAAGATAGTTCAGCATTTCGTATGTATCAAGATAAAGTATTTCGTAAATTACGTTAAGAGGGATAAGATGAATAAATTTGAAACGATAGAAGAATTAGCACTATATATTGAAAAACAACAATTGGTACTTCTATTTATTAAAACGGAAAATTGTGGCGTTTGTGATGTTATGCTACGGAAAGTAAACTATGTATTAGAGAATTATGATTACGTAGAGAAAGTAGAAATATTACTACAAGACATGCAAGAGATTGCAGGGCGATATGCGATATTTACAGGACCGACAATTTTATTATTTCATAATGGAAAAGAGATTCTTCGTGAATCGCGCTTTATTTCGCTTGAAAATCTAGAGAGGACTATTCAATTATTCGAGGATTAAGGGAGGCTTTTATATGGAATTTATTATTGTCATACTATTATTTGTTGTAGTTGGAACAATTGTAACAGCAGTTCGATCAAACAAAAAGAAGGTAAATCTTACGAAACAAAATAACATTCATAATTCATCTAACAGCTCATCACCATTATTTTTCTTTGCTGGATCTGATAATGATAGCTCGCACGGAGGTTCACATGATTGTGGAGGGTCTTTCGGTGGAGATAGCGGAGGCAGCTGCGATGGTGGTGGAGGTGGCGGTGATTGATGAGAATACGCCCTATAGGGGGCGTATTTCTTTTTAAACAAACGTTTGATTAGTTGGCTTACATATGCATAAAAACAGTTAAACAAACGTTTGTTTAAATACTTTTAATATACTAAGGGGAATGGAAATGAAAAGGGAACCGAAAGTGAAAAACAAGGGGAAAGTAATGTTATTTTTATTAGCTGCGGGAGGCTTATTTCTTGTTAAATTAGGATTTAAAATTGGAATAATACATATGATTCGAACGTGGTTTGAGAATACGTTTTCTTAAATAAGGAATATAGCCTCTTGTAATAGAGGTTTTTAATTTGTTATTATTAGACTGAATGGTCGGTTTAAAGAGGTGTGAATATGAGAAGAAGTGCAGAAGAGATAAAGAAAGAAATTGCATATAAAGTAGAAAGTTTGTTTTCACAGCAGGGCTATGCAGCTACATCTATGGAAGAGATTTGTGAAATTACAGAGCGAAGTAAAGGCAGCATTTATTATCACTTTAAAAGTAAAGAAGAATTATTTTTATTTGTAGTGAAACAGCATACGTATGATTGGCTTGAAAAATGGAATGAAAAAGAGAAGTTGTATAGTACTAGTACTGAAAAACTATATGGTCTCGCGGAATATCATGTAGAGGACATACAGCAACCAATTTCAAATGCAATAGAGGAATTCTCTATGAGCCAAGTTGTAAGTAAAGAGATCTTGGATGAACTATTAGCTTTAACAAGAGAATCATATGTTATGTTCGAGAAACTAATTGAAGCAGGCATACAGTCTGGAGAGTTTCGTGAAGATAATACGCGCGATCTTATGTATATTGTGAATGGATTATTATCAGGGCTTGGAGTACTTTACTACGAGTTAGATTATAAAGAGTTGAAACGTATTTATAAAAAGGCAATAGATGTATTGTTAAAAGGAATGGCAGCTGAATAATAGGTCAGTTGCTTTTCTTACAAATTAAATTAGACCGAACGGTCGGTTTATGAAAGGGGAATGAAAATGAACGATTTATTTAAAAACCGAGCATTTATGCTCGTTATGGCGTCTGATATTTTACAACAATTTGCAATTTGGATTAGAAATATGGCTCTTTTGTATTTCATAATGGAGCGAACGAATAATGACCCGGTTTCTGTTTCGTTGTTATCAGTTATGGAATATGCACCTATTTTTATTTTCTCGTTTATCGGTGGTGCGCTAGCTGATCGCTGGAATCCGAAAAGAACAATGGTCGCTGGAGATGTATTAAGTGTACTGTCTATTATAGGAATTGTCCTGTTGTTAAAACTGGATTATTGGCAGGCTATATTTTTTGCAACACTCATTTCCGCGATTGTAGGTCAGTTTTCTCAGCCATCATCTTCGCGTATATTTAAGCGCTATGTAAAAGAAGAACAGGTAGCAAATGCGATTGCATTTAACCAAACATTACAGTCATTATTTCTGATTTTTGGACCAGTGGTAGGATCGCTTGTGTATACACAACTTGGTTTATTTACGTCACTATATAGCTTAATCATTTTATTTTTGTTATCTGCTATCGCTCTTTCATTCTTACCAAAATGGGTTGAAAAAGAGCAAGTGGTGAGGGATTCATTAAAAAATGATATAAAAGAAGGTTGGAAATATGTCCTTCATACGAAAAATTTACGTATGATTACGATCACTTTCACCATTATGGGCTTAGCTGTTGGATTAACAAATCCATTAGAGGTGTTTCTTGTAATGGAACGTCTTGGAATGGAAAAGGAAGCAGTTCAATATTTAGCTGCAGCTGATGGAATAGGTATGTTAATTGGTGGTATTGTTGCTGCAATTTTCGCTTCAAAAGTGAACCCGAAAAAGATGTTCGTATTCGGTATGGGCATATTAGCGATATCATTTTTAGTAGAAGGGCTATCTACATCATTTTGGATTACCAGTTTCATGAGATTTGGAACAGGTATTTGTTTAGCCTGTGTTAATATTGTTGTCGGTACGCTTATGATTCAACTTGTACCAGAAAATATGGTTGGAAGAGTAAATGGGACGATTTTACCGTTGTTTATGGGGGCAATGTTAATTGGAACCTCACTAGCTGGAGGATTAAAGGAGCTGACCTCACTAGTTACCGTATTTTGTATAGCAATGTTACTTATTTTATTAGCAATAGGTCCGGTTTTACGTATGCAAATAAAGAAAGAAGATGTTGTTAATCGAGAGGAAATGACGAATTCATTGGTTTCGAAATAGCTATTGCAAGGGGGCTGAATTGCTCCTTTTTTCATGGCGATCTTTTGACAATGAAATGTACCGACTATATACTAATGTTGTAAAAACGATTTTACATGTTAGGAGAAAAGATGTGAAAAATCAAATTTATGAATTACGCACTGAGAATAATATTTCACAAGGTGCATTAGCTGATAAGTGTAAAGTTTCAAGACAGACGATAAATGCAATTGAGAATAATAAATATGATCCAAGCTTAGCGTTAGCTTTTCGTTTAGCGGAAGTATTAGGAACAACTGTTGATAAACTATTTTTGTATAAGATGTAGCGTCTTTCATAGTGGGGCGCTATAAGAAAAAGATCCTCTTCTTATGTGAAGAGGATCTTTTTCTTATAGCGTTTTAGTTTTTGGACTAGGTGGTGTAACAGATGTATCATTTTCAGGGACTTTAGTTAATAGGAATCCACCTATAATAAACAATACAATAATACTAAGGACACCAGCGTTCGTTTTTCCTGTTAATTGCGTTGTGACACCGACTAATACTGGACCCATAATGGCTGCGAATTTACCAAAGATATTATAAAATCCGAAGAATTCATTAGCGGATTCTTTAGGTACTAGTTTTGCAAAATAGGAACGACTAAGTGCTTGAATACCACCTTGAGAAGTGGCAACTAACATTGCTAAAATCCAGAAATCGAGTGTTGTTTTTAAGAAATAAGCATATGTGCAGATAATGATATAAATAATAATACCGACATATAGCATTTTTTTACCTGTAAATGTTTCTGATAATTTTCCGTATAATAAAGCGAATGGACAAGCTACAATTTGTGTGACAAATAAGATGATTAATAGATTAGTTGCACTAATACCGAGATCTGTTCCGTAAGCGGTAGACATAGTAATAATTGTATCGACCCCGTCAATATAGAAAAAGTAAGCTATTAGGAACATAAATACAGTTTTATATTCTTTAATATTTTTAAAAGTATCAGCAAGGCGCTTGAAGCTCATTGCAATTGGTCTTGGGTGGCGTTCAATATAGTGTGTTTGCTCTACATTTTTTAGCATTGGAATTGTAAATAACCCCCACCAAAGTGCTGTTATCGCGAATGAAATTTGACTAGCGATGCCAACAGATAAAGGAATAGTTCCTTTTTGAGCAAGAATAATAAGAGCGATACAACCGATAAAAGGGATAGTACTCCCAATATAGCCTAAAGCGAAACCTCTCGTAGAAATTCGGTCCATTCTATCTTTAGAGGTAACATCTACTAAAAATGCATCATAAAAAATATTTGCTCCAGCAAAGCCAACTAATGCAAGCATATAGCATCCTAGTAATAAGTACCACTGAGATGTTGGCACAACTGCTAGCATACTTGTAAATACGATGCCAAGTCCAAAAAAGAATGTGAAAAATCTTTTTTTAAACCCTTTATAATCAGCAACTGTGCCGAGAATAGGAGCAAGTATAGAAATTAAAAGTGTAGCGAACGAGTTTGCATATCCCCAATAGGCTGTTGAAGTTGCACCAGATAGTCCAGCTTCTTTTGCAGCTGCCTTAAAGTAAATTGGGAATAATGCAGTTGTAATGACGAGCGAATATACGGAGTTCGCCCAATCGTATAATATCCAGCTTTTTTCTTGTCTGGACATTTTTTTCATATAGTGTTCCCCCTTAAATTTGTTCTACTAACAGTGTACAAAAATAAAAATTATAAAAAGAGAAACAGTGATGATTTTTACATAACTTTTACATATATACACAGTTCTTTACAATTGAAGTAAATCCTCTACAATTGATCCGTCTGTTTCACCTAAGTGTAAACCGAGTAGTCTAGCGATAGTTGGACCTTCATCAATAAGTCTCATATACGGGATAGTAACACCGCTTTTTATCCCTTTCCCAGCAGCGATAAAAATTGTTTCATAGTTAGGTTTTGTTGGAGAGTATCCATGTGTACCAAATGTATATTTTTTACTAGGCGTAACATCTTTTTCAGTAATTTCTTTTATAAAATCTCCTATATAGTTTTCAGTGAAATAATATCCTTCACGCGCTTCTAACATAAATAAACAATTACCATCTGCACCGCAGTCTTTTGCAGCTTCATCATGAAGCATAAATTCAATACCGTTTTGTTTATTTTGAAGCAGTTCATCAAGTAGTAGCTGTACGTCTCGAATTGTATCGGTATCGTTCTTATCTTTCACATATACATAGGCAGATCCGTCACAACTTTGGCAATAGGCCTTCCAGTCTACTAATTTTCCTTTGGAATTTATAGATATAAGCCCTTTTTGATGAAATAGTACATTTAATTGAATGGCTTTGTTTTCACTTAAAGCGCTATGATCACCAAGAGCGATAATTGTACTTTCTTCGTATAGGTCACTGTCTTTTAAAGCTTGAATAATTTTCCCTAGTCGCTCATCATGTCTATGAATTGCGGCTATTGTTTCTTTTGATTCAAAGCCGTGATAGTGTCTTTGAGTGTCTAAATCGGTGAAATGTACGAACATAACATTAGGCTTTTTCGTATGGATTGTATGTACAGTAGAAGCGAGGACGAAATCATCAAGTTCAGGCTGTGACAGTCCATTTCGTATATGACCGAAACGACGATTTAAATCTAGTTGATATAGCGGACTACCGCTAAATAATGAAACTAAAATTTGATTTTGCCACGGTCTATTTGGAAAGATTTCTGGTAAATTGTAATCAATATTTGCTCTTCCAGTAACAGGCCATAGAAGGGCAGCTGTCGTTAAATTTGCTTTGCGTGCTTCATCGTATAAAGTTGTTCCTTTAATGGACTTTCGATACCAATGCCAATCTGGTGACTCACGTCCTGGTTGAAGTAATGTATTGCTGACAACGCCATGTTTATTAGGATAGTTTCCAGTAACGATTGTTGAGTGACTTGGATATGTTACAGAAGGATAAATAGGTTCCACTTTTTTTGCAATCGCACCCCTGTTTATTAATGTTTGGAAATTAGGGAGTTTTTGTAATATAGGAAAATCTAAAGCTGATAAGCAATCGAAAGATAAAATAATGACGTGGTTTGTTAATGCTTTATCCATAAAGTTCCCTCCTGATTATATAAAACCTATTCTTATATATTACTATTAATACCTAGTGATAAAAATATATTTCTAGGTGAAAATTTATTATTTATTTTCAGAAAAATTAAACATATAATTAAGTATAAGAGAATCCATGGAAGGAGGAAACAATATGGATTGGCTAGATGGATTTGGTATCTTTTATATCATTGGCGGAATTACGATTATCCTTGTATTTGCTATTTCGTATTTACTAAAGAAACGGTTTCCAAACAAACAGTTCGATATTATATTTGCACTTAGTTTAATACTTCTTTGCTTAGCATCCTTTCCGGTTACAATGATGGTAATTGGTGGATGGGAAGGAATGGGATATGGATTTATTGGTTTCTTCGTTCTACTTGGTACACTTATCGGTATGATTGCACATCAACTTGTAAAAATCACGAGAAAAAGCTACGTATAAAACTGCAAAAAATGAAAAGAATATATAAAAATGAGAAAATTAGCTATTGTTTAAAAAAAGAATTTGTATTATGATAATCAACAAATTTATTTCGTTATAACGATGAAAAAGGACTAGTACATGTTCAACCTTTTTATCAGAGAGAGAATCCGCCCGGCTGAAAGATTCTTAAAAAGGCGATATGGAACCTACCTTTGCGTTCTGTATATGCAGCGGGAATTCCCCGTTATCAAAAAGAGAGCATGCGCAATTTTTGTGCATGAATCAGGGTGGTAACGCCGGCAAAGCTCGGTCCCTATTTAGGGGCACGGGCTTTTTTGTATTTTCAAAAGGAGGAAGACGGACTATGGCAAAAGAACAAGTACAAGCGATTACGAAGATGGAAGAGGACTTTGCACAGTGGTACACAGATATTGTAAAAAAAGCAGAACTTGTTGATTATTCAAGTGTAAAAGGATGTATGATTTTACGCCCGTACGGCTATGCCTTATGGGAAAATATGCAAAAAGTGATGGGTGAGAAGTTGAAAGCAACTGGTCATGAAAATGTGTATATGCCAATGTTTATCCCAGAGAGTTTATTGCAAAAAGAGAAGGATCATGTAGAAGGATTTGCTCCTGAAGTAGCATGGGTGACACATGGTGGGGATGAAAGGTTAGCGGAAAGACTTTGTGTACGCCCTACATCTGAAACGTTATTTTGTGAGCATTTTTCAAAAATTGTACAATCCTATAATGATTTGCCGAAGCTATATAATCAGTGGTGTTCAGTAGTTCGTTGGGAGAAAACAACGCGACCATTCCTTCGTACGACTGAATTTTTATGGCAAGAGGGTCATACAATTCATGAAACAGCAGAGGAATCTCAAAATGAAACATTAAATATTTTAAATTTGTATGCTGCTTTTTGTGAAGATTACCTAGCCATTCCAGTTATTAAGGGGCAAAAAACAGAAAAAGAAAAGTTTGCCGGAGCGAAGGCAACTTATACGATTGAAAGCTTAATGCATGATGGAAAAGCACTTCAAACAGGAACATCTCATAACTTTGGGACGAACTTCTCAGAAGCATTTGATATTAAGTTTTTAGATCGTAACGGTAAATGGCAATATGTACACCAAACATCTTGGGGTGTATCAACAAGGATGATAGGTGGACTGATTATGGTTCATAGTGATAACAATGGGCTTGTAATGCCACCAAAAGTTGCTCCAGTGCAAGTTGTTATCGTACCGATTGCGCAGCATAAAGAAGGTGTGTTAGAAAAGGCAACAGAGTTACAAGGGCGTATTCAAAACGTTGCACGTGTAAAAGTAGATGCTAGCAATAAAACACCTGGTTGGAAATTTAATGAGTATGAAATGAAGGGAATTCCAATCCGATTAGAAGTTGGTCCAAAGGATATTGAAAAGAATCAAGTCGTACTTGTAAGAAGAGATACGAAGGAAAAAGAGTTTATATCAATGGATCAATTAGAAGAACGCATTCCATCATTACTTGAGGAGATTCATCATTCTTTATTTAATAAAGCAAAAGTATTTAGAGATGAGAGTACTTATAGTGTGACGAATTTCGAAGAGATGAAAAAAATAGCTGATGAAAAACAAGGTTTTATTAAAGCAATGTGGTGCGGAGAACTAGCTTGTGAAGAAAAATTAAAAGAAGAAGTTGGAGTATCTTCACGCTGTATGCCTTTTGAGCAAGAGCATTTAGCTGACGAATGTATTTGTTGTGGTAAAGAAGCTAAGCAAATGGTGTATTGGGGAAAAGCGTATTAATACTCTTTTTTATAGATGATAAAAAGGACCTTGGATTGTATGATAAAATGCGATCCAAGGTCCTTTTTCATTTTATTGTTTGTATCATGTAATTTTTAGATGGAAGGATGTTATTTTTTTATTTTGCGTTTTTACGACGAATAAATAGTAACATACCAATTAGGAATGTTGAAAGACCAATTAAAATAGAAGCAGGATAATGTGTTGCAGTATTAGGTAACTTATCGCCTTGTTTTACTGAATTATCTTTTACTTTGCCGTTTTGAGAGCCGTTATCACTTTGAGAACTGCTGTCGCCTTTAACACGGTTGCCCCCCTGAGAGCCACCACCTTGAGAATTGCTGTCGCCTTTAACACGGTTGCCTCCCTGAGAGCCATTGCCGCCTTGAGAACCGTTACCACCAGAACCGTTGCCACCAGAGCCACTGCCACCAGAGCCACTGCCACCAGAACCGTTGCCACCAGAACCACTGCCGCCAGAACCACTGCCACCAGAACCGTTACCACCAGAACCGTTGCCATCAGAGCCACTGCCACCAGAGCCACTGCCACCAGAACCACTGCCGCCAGAACCACTGCCACCAGAACCGTTGTCACCAGAACCGTTGCCGCTAGAACCACTGCCACCAGAGCCACTGCCACCAGAACCGTTGCCACCAGAACCACTGCCACCAGAGCCACTGCCACCAGAGCCGTTGCCACCAGAACCACTGCCGCCAGAACCATTGTCACCAGAACCGTTGCCGCCAGAACCACTGCCGCCAGAACCGTTGCCACCAGAGCCACTGCCGCCAGAGCCGCTACCGCCAGAACCGTTGCCACCAGAACCACTGCCATCAGAGCCATTGCCACCAGAACCATTGCCGCCAGAACCACTGCCATCAGAACCGTTGCCGCCAGAACCACTGCCATCAGAGCCATTGCCACCAGAACCGTTGCCACCAGAACCACTGCCACCAGAACCGTTGCCACCAGAACCACTGCCACCAGAACCGTTGTCATCAGAACCGCTACCACCGGAGCTGTTGCCGCCAGAACCACTATCGTCTTGAGAACCGCTGTTTCCTGGTGGTTTATTATTATCTTTTGAGTTGCCTTCTGCTAAATGATCGTTATTTTGTACAATTGCGTTTGTTACTGGAGAGAAGTTTTCCGTTGCTGCATTACCGATATTTAAACCACTAAAAAAAGATAAAGAGAGTGTTGATGCTAAAATGAAGATTTTCGTCATTGTTTTCCTCCTAAGAAATTAATATTCCATCTAAAATACATCCCTTTGTAATATTTCATAGGAAAAAGAGTTTTATGCAAAAAAAACTATATATAGAAAAAGGTGGTGTATTTCTAAAGAGAGAAAAGAGTTAGTGTAAACTCTTTACCCCGCTATTCGCCGGGCAGTAAGACCCCCACCTCAAAATTCAGCGAAAGCAAAGAAGTTAGGTGGGGGGCGGGCTGCCCGTAAAAGCCCGATTGGTGAGAGCTGATTAAAGTTTCACTTTATAAATAGTAGAGCAATGAGAATTTTACATTTAGTACAGTAGAGGAAGTGACAGCAGATGAAAGAATATATTGCATTTGATATTGGTGGTACACAAATTAAATATGGAATTGTTTCAGAAACAGGAACAGTACTAAAGCATAAAACAGCTCCAACAGAAATTCATTTGGGTGGGGAACAAATCATTCAAAAACTTATTCTTCTATCCCGAAAATTAATGAATGAACATACGATTTCGGGAATTGGCATTAGTACTGCGGGAATTGTTAATATTCATAAAGGAGTTGTAACGGGAGGGGCGGAGCATATTCCGAACTACGCGACTATTCCTATTATTGATAGATTGCAAGAGGTATTACAAGTTCCTGTGTCCGTTGAAAATGATGTGAATTGTGCAGCTTTGGGTGAGAAGTGGAAAGGTATTGGAAACGGAAAAAGAAATTTTATTATGCTTACTCTTGGAACTGGTATTGGAGGAGCGATTTTTATAGATGGAGAGTTATACAGGGGACATTCTTTTAGTGCTGGTGAATGGGGAAATATGTTAATAGAAGGAAAGCAGTTTGAAGAGGTCGCTTCCATTTCAGGGTTAATTCGTCTTGTGCGAAAATACAAAGGGGAAAGTGATTGGAATGGAAAAACAATTTTCGAATTGTATGATAAAGGAGATAGGGAAGTTACGCAAGCAGTTGAGGTTTTCTTTAAACATTTAGCGATTGGAATTAGTAACCTTGCTCATATTTTTAATCCAGAAATGATTGTTATAGGTGGCGGAATTACTGATAGAGGAAATCAGTTCTTAAAAGAAGTAAAAGAAGAGGTAGAAAAATATTTAAACAAAGAGATTTATAATAATTGTGAGATTAAACTTGCACAAAACGGTAATTGTGCAGGAATGATTGGTGCTATTTACCACTTCTTACATCATCATAAGTAAATTATATGAATGTTTTCATATAACTGAGAATTTATCCTTTTTATCACTAGGTAAATAATGCTACAATATAAGGGAAGAATACAATATTTTCCGCCTTGGAAAATGCTTTGTAGAAAGGAAGAAACTGCATGCCTATTATTTTAGAAAAAGGTCAAAAAATCGATTTAACGAAAGGACAACCAAAAGTAGCAAAACTACAGGTTGGCTTAGGCTGGGATCCAATTGGGCAATCAGGTGGGTTTCTGTCTTCATTATTTGGAAGTAAACCAAATGTAGATTGTGATGCATCTGTTGTTATGTTAGAAGGGGATCGTTTTTTAAACAAAAACGATTTAGTTTACTTCGGAAACAAACTTTCTACTTGTGGTAGTATTATTCATTCAGGAGATAATTTAACAGGTGAAGGCGCTGGTGATGACGAAACAATTTTCGTAGAATTACATAAAGTTCCGAGCCGTATTAATCGTTTAGTATTCGTTGTAAATATTTATGACTGTGTAAATCGTCGTCAAGATTTCGGGATGATTCGTAATGCATATATTCGCATTCAAAACCCGCAAACTGGTGAAGAATTAGCACGCTATAATTTATCGGATAATTATGCTGGCAAAACGACTCTAATTGCAGGTGAAATGTATCGCCACGGAAGTGAATGGAAGTTTTCAGCTGTTGGAGAAGGTACACAAGATAAAAACTTAAGTGAGATTGTATCACGTTATCAATAAAATAAACCGGGGAGGAATTGAATATGGCATCAATTTCATTGAAAAAAGGACAAAAAGTAGACTTAACAAAAACGAATCCAGGTCTTTCAAAAGTTCTTGTAGGACTTGGTTGGGATACGAATCGTTATGACGGACAAAACGATTTCGATTTAGATGTTAGTATTTTCTTAGTAGGTGCGAATGGTAAAGTTTCAGGAGCAGAGGATTTCGTCTTCTATAATAACCCAAAAGGTGCGAATGGTGCTGTAGAGCATTTAGGAGATAACCGAACTGGTGAAGGTGAAGGCGATGACGAATCGATTAAAATAGACTTGAAAAATGTTCCTGCACATATTGAACGTATTTGTTTCACAATCACAATTTACGATGGAGAAGGCCGTAGCCAAAACTTCGGACAAGTTTCTAACTCTTTCGTACGTATTCTAGATGAAGAAAAGAATGCAGAATTAATTCGTTACGATTTAGGAGAAGATTTCTCTATTGAAACTGCTGTAGTAGTAGGAGAGTTATACCGTCACGCAGGTGAGTGGAAATTCAATGCAATCGGAAGTGGATTCCAAGGTGGATTAGGTTCTCTATGTAATAACTTTGGTTTAGATGTAGAGTAATAGACTTATATATCCATCAGTGAAATGTATATTTACTGATGGATATATTTTTAAAGATTAAAATATAGAGGTGAATATAAATGGTTATTCAGTTACAAAAAGGACAGAAGATTGATTTAGGTAAGACAAGCCCTGGTTTAACAAAAGCGGTAATTGGTCTTGGGTGGGATATTAAATCTTATGATGGTGGATCTGATTTTGATTTAGATGCATCGGCATTCCTATTAGATGCGAATGGAAAATGTACGAAGGAAACTGATTTTATTTTCTATAACAATTTACAGTCTCCTTGTGGATCTGTTCTGCATACAGGAGATAACCGCACAGGTGAAGGTGAAGGCGATGATGAGCAACTTGTTGTAGATTTGAAAAAGGTTCCAGCAGATGTTCATAAAATTGCTATTACAGTTACAATTTATGATGGAGAAGGCCGTAATCAAAACTTTGGACAGGTTGCAAATGCATTTGTTCGCCTAGCAAATGAAGAAACGAATGAAGAAGTTCTTCGTTTTGATTTAGGAGAAGATTTTTCTATCGAAACAGCAGTTGTCTTTTGTGAATTATACCGTCATAATGGACAGTGGAAGTTTAATGCAGTAGGAAGCGGTTTCCAAGGTGGATTAGGTGCGCTTGTAAGAGCGTACGGCCTGGACGCATAGGAAAGGAAACGACATTCGTTTCCTTTTTTTGACCTTTCTATAAATCTAGCAAAGAATAGGGGATAAATGTAAGATGAGTATTTTGCAAGGAATCCTTGATACGTATGCTCAGTTTTTCGACTTGGACATGTGGATTAAAGTGTTGCAAGATCCAGTATCTTGGGGATTAATTGGTACACTTGTTGTACTTGAAGGATTGTTATCTGCTGATAACGCACTTGTGTTAGCAGTAATGGTAAAACACCTTCCGGAAGAGAAACGTAAAAAAGCATTATTCTATGGACTTATTGGAGCTTATGTATTCCGCTTTATTGCAATTGGAATCGGAATGTTCTTAATTAAATTAGCATGGGTAAAGGTGTTAGGTGCACTTTACTTAGCTTGGCTTTCAATTAAATACTTCATTGATAAACGAAAAGGTAATGCAGAAGAAGAAGAGGCTCATGGTATGAACCAAAATAGCATTCTCTTCAGAATGTTTGGTGTCTTCTGGGGAACGGTTGCGATGGTTGAGTTAATGGATATTGCGTTCTCTGTAGATAGCGTACTTGCTGCATTTGGTGTATCGAATGAAGTTTGGATTTTATTATTAGGCGGAATGCTTGGTATTTTAATGATGCGTGGTATCGCTGGCGTATTCTTAAAATTGTTAGAGCGTATTCCAGAACTTGAAACGACAGCATATATTTTAATCTTAATTATTGCGGCAAAAATGCTGTTGTCTGTCATTCATATTGAAATAAGTCATATGCTGTTCTTTATTATTTTAGTTGTAGCGTTTGGAGCAACATTTATACTTCACTACATGAAGAATTCTGGACAAGCTAAAGAAGAAGTTGCAGCTACTAAAAATGAACATAAATAATTGAAATGGGTTTGCTCGTTATACGAGCGCCCATTTTTTATAACTAAAAATAGTTTATAATAGAAGAGAGACTTTATAAAAAACGTAAATGTTTTTGGAGGTGAACTGTTGTGTTCTCACGTTTTACACTTCAACCATGTGCATTAAAAGAAGAATCAGATTTAAAGCAATTTGAAGCGCTTTTAGAAAAACGCCCACAATATGAACTGACAGAGAATGAGATGAAATTTAGTTATATAGCGACTCGTATTCTTGGTGTTCCCAATGATGTAGATGAATATTTCAATGAGCTATTTGATTATAGTGAAGCAAAAGGGATCGAGGTTTTGCATGAACGAAATTTAAATAAGGTAATTGATCCCGAAAAACTGCGCCATATTCAAGAAGTTTTTACATTACATCAAGAAGCACCGAATGGACTTACAGTAAATAGACTTGTAGCCCATTTGTCTGGAAAACAACTATTACCGCAAGTAGACAATCCTGATTTACAGCATTATATACATACGACGTTTATTTCGGTATTAAAATTGTATGAAAAACAACATAATCAATCTTTAAAAACAGAAGGGTTCCGTCGTTTCTTAATCGATATGATTAAATTAAGTGAAAATTACGTAGCGAAGTGGTTCTCTACGATTAATTATAAGAAACAAATGCCGCGTATCGTTTGGTATGGTGATGCGCAGGAAAGTCGTATATATTTCTTATATTTTCTTATTATGCTCGGTTGTGATGTGCTTTATTATCACCCGGAAGGAAAAGATGGCTTTGAGATTATTGATGAAGAGGGAAGGACTTTTATTGTGTCTCATCCAGGTCGTATTTCTCTTGAACCATTCCCAGATCGCCGCCGCGAGCGTGTTGCAACAGTAGCATATCAGGCTTCGAAAGAAATTGAACAAGTACTTCACCACGATAATTCACTACTGTACAAGCCGTGGCAATTCCGTTCATATACACCTGTAGCTCGCACGTTAAAAACGACATACGATGAACTCTTTTTAATTACGAAAGAAAAGGCGTTTGTACGCCCAACCTTCTTTGTTGAAAATAAACACATTTATATCCCTTCTTTATTTGCGAAAATATCAGGTGTTTCCAAAAATGATAAAGAATATTTTCAGCGACTAAAGGCTGTTACATCATTTGATAACAGTTTATTAATTAATACATTTCCATTTACGAAAGAACAAAAAGCAAATTTCCAATATCATTACAGAGATGCATTAGATCGCGGGGGGAAATTACATCCAGATTTAATTATGAATAGTCATTGGTGGCCACATAAACGTTTACCAGAAGGTTTACAACATGGTATTGCAGAGGCAATCATTCATACGTGCGAAAGTGAAATGTGTAAGCCAATTGCAAAAGAGACGAAACAAGATGTAGCATTGTATGTTTTTGCACAGCTTTCTCAAATCCCACCGAACATTTTAGAACAGCTTGAGAAATTTGATTATTCACAAGATGTACCGAAAATTGTTATATTTAATAATGAGAAGAGTGGAGAATTAACTCGTTCTGATGCAGTTTTATTACTATTTTTAAATCAAATTGGAGTAGATGTATTCCACTTTAATCCAACGGGAAGAAACGATATTGAACCGTATATTGAAGCAGGAGCATTTGATTCTCATTGGCTTGAAGAAGTTAATTTCGATCTTGAGTTTCATGGTTCATCAGCCTATAAAAATTTATCACAAACAATAAAAGGACTATTTCGTCCATTCTTATAAGGAAAGGGAGAATACCATATGAATAATCCAGTCGTACTAGATTCGAAAACAGAATTAAATGAGCAAACCGCACAAGATGTGCGTTTACAACTTAGACAAGATGCAGATGTGCAACGTATTTATAACGCAGTAGATATTAAAGACCAATTAGAATTAATTGAACTTGGAAAAGAACCTTCTATGGAAATTTCACGTTTTGCTGATCAAATTTTACATACAATGTCTTTATCAAAAATAGAAGACTCTGGTGAATTATTAAAACAACTTGGTAAAATTATGGACAGATTTGATAGTAAAGACTTTGCTGAAGAGAAAAGTGGTTTCTTCTCTCGCATGTTCAAAAAAGCGGATAAAATGATTGAACAAATCTTTAGTAAATATCAAACGATGGGCCGAGAAATTGATAAAGTTTATGTGGAAATTACGAAGTATCAAGATGAAATGAAAAAATCAATTGGTACATTAGATGGCCTGTATGAGCAAAACTTAAAATATTACTTAGACTTAGAAAAGTATGTAGTAGCAGGAGAAATGTTATTAGATCGTTTAAATACAGAGCTAGTTCCGATGTACGAAGAGCGTGTACGTAATAATGATCAATTAGCAGGTATTGAATTAGAATCTCTGAAAAACTCTGTTGAAATTTTAGAACAACGTATTGACGATTTAGAAAAAGCACGTATGGTTGCTCTACTTACAGCACCACAAATTCGTATGATTCAACGTGGTAACAATAAATTAATCGGTAAGATCAATACGGCATTTATTACAACAATTCCTATCTTTAAAAATGGTATCATCCAAGCTGTAAATGCGAAACGTCAAAAGCTAGTTGCAGATTCTATGGCTGAACTCGATCGCCGTACGAATGAATTACTTAAGAAGAATGCACAAAATATCGCAACGCAAAGTGTGGAAGTAGCGAGATTATCAGGTTCTTCTAGTATTAAGATGGAAACGCTTGAAGAAACTTGGAATATTATTTCGAGAGGTATGCAAGAAACACAACAAATTGAAGAGCAAAATAAACGTGAGCGTGAAGAAAGTCGCAAACGTATGGCTACATTAACAGAGAATATTAAAAAAGAATTACAAGGATAAATGGAAAGGCAATGAGGAACAATCCTCATTGCCTTTTAGTTTCTTCTAACTAATTTAATGATTTCATTCAAAACAAGCGGAATGATACTTAATAAGAGAACAAAGCCCCAATCTCGCATTGTTAATGCATGTACACCGAATATATTTGCAAGAGGTGGGATGGAGATGATACAAACTTGCATAAGAACCCCGATAAGAAGTGAGAAGACTAAATATTTATTTGTAAATAGCCCAATTGAAAAAATGGATTTCGTTCTTGAACGCAAGTTAAATGAATGAACGAGCTGAGAAAAACTAAGAACAACAAATGCCATCGTTTGAGCATGTAATAGAGCATCTTCATCAATTTTCTCTGGGAAAAGAGGAAATAAGTTTGTATCTCCGGTATAGAATTTTGCCCCGACGATAAAGGCTGCTAACGTTAAAAGTCCAATTACAACCCCGTTGAAAATAAGAAAAGGAACGCTACCACTAAATAGGCTTTCTTTCGCGCGTCGTGGCTTTTCTTTCATCACATCTGAATCTTCAGGGTCAACACCAAGTGATAGCGCAGGAAGTGTGTCGGTAATTAAATTGACCCACAAAATGTGGATTGGGCGTAAAGGTGTCGCCCAGCCAAGTAAAATTGCTAAAAATAACGTGATAATTTCTCCAAAGTTACAAGACAGTAGGAAGAGAATAGATTTTTTTATGTTCCGGTAAATATTTCTACCTTCTTCAACGGCTTTCACGATAGATGAGAAGTTATCGTCTGTTAAAACGACATCTGCTGCGCCTTTTGCGACATCTGTCCCTGTAATGCCCATTGCTACTCCAACATCTGCTTGTTTTAAAGATGGAGCATCATTGACGCCATCACCAGTCATAGAAACGATATTTCCTTTAGCACGTAATGCTTTTACGATCTTTACTTTATGCTCTGGAGAGACTCTAGCGAATACATTTAAGTGATTAATTTTGCTTGCTAGTTCTGTATCTGAAATGTTATCTAGTTCAGTTCCGATCATAATTTCAGATTTTTCTTCAGCGATACCAAGTTCTTTGGCAATTGCAAAGGCGGTATCCTTATGATCGCCAGTAATCATAACTGTACGAATACCAGCTTTTTTACACTCTGTAATGGAATCTTTTACTTCTGTACGTGGTGGATCAATCATACCGACAAGACCGATAAAGATGAGGTTTTCTTCGAGATGATTTATATCTACATCGTTCGCATTATGTTGTTTAAATGCGAATGAAAGTACTCTTAAAGCTTCTTGAGACATTGACCCGGCAGCTTCTAATATTTGATTTTTATCAGCATCTGTTAGAACTTCGATTTTACCGCTTTTAAATATGTGGGTACATCGAGGTAAGAGTTTATCAATAGCACCTTTCGTCATGCTATAGTAGCTTTCATCGTATGTATGCACGGTCGACATCATTTTACGATCTGAATCGAAAGGCAATTCGTTAACGCGTTCATGTATTTTTTCTAAATGATCCTTTTGCATGTTAAAAGTGTTTCCAGCAACGAGAAGCGCAATTTCAGTCGGGTCTCCAGTTTGTGAGTCATTATTGTAAGACGCATCATTACATAGCACCATATTTTCTAACAATAGACGTTGCGCATCATTATTTACATCTAGATTTTCTAAATGATCGTATGTGTTATCACTATAAAAGTGAGTAACAGTCATTTTATTTTGTGTTAACGTACCTGTTTTATCTGAACAAATAATTGTGACAGAACCGAGAGCTTCAACAGCTGGTAGTTTACGAATAATAACATTTTGTTTAATCATACGCTGAACACCAATTGCAAGAACGATGGAAACGATAGCTGGTAAGCCTTCTGGAATGGCTGCAACAGCTAAACTAATTGCAGTCATAAACATTTCTAACGTATCTCGTCCTTGTAAAAAACCGATGAGAAACATAATGACGCAAATAGCTACAGCGACAAAGCCTAAATATTTTCCTACCTGTGCTAAGCTTTTTTGAAGTGGTGTCATATCATCGTCTGCTTCATGTAAAAGGGTAGCAATCTTACCAATTTGTGAGTGCATCCCAGTTTCAACAGCAACGCCGACGCCACGTCCGTATGTTACTAGCGTCGACATAAAGGCCATATTTTTTTGATCGCCTAATGGTACTTGCTCATCACTTTGCATGGAAGGGTGGTAGATTGCATCTTTATCGACAGGGACAGATTCACCAGTTAGGGCAGATTCTTCAACCTTTAAATTAGCAGTTTCGATAAGCCGTAAATCACATGGTATATATCGTCCGGCATCAAGCATAACGATATCACCTGGAACGACGTACTCAGATGGGATTTCTTTAAGTTCGCCGTCTCGTTTTACGATAGCTTTAGGTGTCGCCATTTTCTTTAGTGCTTCTAAAGCTTGCTCGGCCTTGGATTCTTGGATGACACCAATAACTGCATTTAAAATAACAACGAGCGCGATAATACTTGCATCGGCCCATTCACCTACAAAGGCGGAAATAAGGGCAGCAATAATAAGGACGTATACGAGGACGTCGTTAATTTGGGAGAAAATGCGTTGCCATAAAGTACGTTTTTGTTTTGTTGTTAATTCATTAGGGCCATATTGCTTTAAACGTTCATTTACGATTTCATCTGTTAAACCGTGTTGTTCATTTGTTTCTAGATCGATTAATGTTTGATCTTTCGTCTTACTGTACCAATTGCTCATAAGTAAGCACCCCCAGTAAAAACAGTTAGCAATGGTAGTGTGGCAATTTTTTTAGAGTAGTATGTATGGAGAAAAAAATCTAAGATGAGGTTCTACTTTCATTGTACAGTATTTTAGAATGTGATGAGGAAAAGCGCAGAGTTGTCATGAATTTGTTGAAATTAAAAAGAGCCTCTATTTATGAGGCTCTTTGTTATTTTTTAATTAATGTACCTAACTCTTCTGTAATAGCTTGCATTTCACTAATGCTAAATGTTTCACGTTTCATAACATGCTCATAAATGTCACGTAAGTCCTCGTACATTTCTTCGTTAAAGCTAGCTGCTCTCATTGCCCCAGCATTAACCATGCGTAGTTTTTCTTTAATAGCTTCTACCATGTATTCAACGTTTTCTTCTGATTTTACGGATAAATCCACCGAAGTGTCCCCCTTTAAAATAACATAAGGATATCTTAACATTTTTTATCATTTTCGTTAATGAAACTTTTCAATCCTATTAAATTAGTAGGGATTTCCTTTATAATTAATAATTGGTTGTTTATACTATAAGTATATATAAAGAAATGCACCAAGAAGGGAAGAAACAAAAATATGGTCCAAGTATTGTTTGTTTGTTTGTCTTGGGAACATTTGCCGTTCTCCAATGGCAGAAGCGATTTTTCGAGATTTTGTCGTAAAAGAGGGACTCGAAGAGAAAATTGTCATTGATTCTGCAGGAACTGGAGATTGGCATATTGGTCATCCACCACATAAAGGAACACAAAAAATTTTAAAAGAAAATGAAGTCGCTTTTGAAGGAATTAAAGCAAGGCAAGTAGAAAAAGAAGACTTAACAAAGTTTGATTATATTATTGCCATGGACAACAAGAATATAGCAGATTTAAAAAGTTTAGGTAAAACTGGAGGCTATATTGGTATGCTGTCCGATTTTGTTCCAGACGGTGGCTGGACAGGCGTTCCTGACCCTTACTTTACAGGGAACTTCCAAGAAGTGTATGACCTTGTAACAGAAGGGTGTGCAAAGCTATTAGCTTTCATTCGAAATGAACAAGGAATATGAGGAAGCTTAGAAAGAAATACTTTCTAACATAAGAAATGAAAGGGTGAAGGAATATGGCAAAGAAAAATAATATTGCTCGAAATATTGCGATTGGTGTAGCTGCAGGTGTAGCTGTATCTATGTTAAAGAAAGAAAACCGTGAAAAAGTAAAAAATACGGCAGAAAAAGCAAAAACAAAGATGATTGAAATTGGTGAAAATGCGAAAATCAAAGAAAAAGTGCAAACTGTTACAGATAAAGGACGCGAGCTTGCTGATTTCAATGTAGTGAAAGCGAAAGTAGCAGAAATTAAAAAATTGACGCCGTCTGTTGTAGAAACGTTAAAAGAAACGAAAGAAATTTTTAGTAAGAGAAAAGTTGAGCGAGAAGAAAAGCCAGAAACGATTGAAATTCAAGCTGTATCTCCGAAGGTAGATGAGCTTAAAGCAGAAGAAGAGCCGGTAGTTGCTGAAGATGGCGGTATGAAAGAAGCGCGTGAATTATTTATGAAAGACTCAAATGCAGAGGAAAAAAAAACTGAAGCGTACATTGAGTTAAAGCAAGATAAAGAAGAGAAGAAAAGCGTTTAAACATATATGAGAAAAATTTTAGAAAAGGTGAGAAGAAATCGCACTTATTCGTTTGGAAAAGATTTATATGACCGGACAATGCGCGATGATGTAGCGGGCTTGGCAGCACAGCTCGCTTATTTCTTCTTGCTTGCAATTTTTCCTGGGCTCGTTTTCTTAATTACGCTTCTTGGATTTATTCCCATTCAAACAGAGGATGTGCTTAGTTTATTAGAGGTTTATGTACCAGATGATGCGATGAACTTAATTGAAGTAAACGTAGATAAAGTTGTAAATCAGCAAAATGGTGGTTTATTATCATTCGGTTTACTATCGATGTTATGGTTTGCTTCAAACGGGGTGAATGCGGTTATGAACGCTTTTAACCGCGCCTATGATGTGAACGAAACACGATCTTTTATTAAAACAAGAGCGTTATCAATTGTGTTTACATTAGCTATTATTTTTATGATTGTCTTTGCTTTAATTGTCCCGGTATTCGGACAAGTTATTGGAGCAGCGGTGTTTAAAGCGCTCGGTTTATCAGATAGTTTTTCTTACGTGTGGAGTATTACGCGGTTAGTAGCGAGTTTCTTCGTTTTATTCGCATTGTTTAGTTTTTTATATACATTTGCACCAGATCGAAAGTTAAAAAGAAGAGAAGTCATTTCAGGAGCAACATTTGCTACTGTAGGATGGATTGTGGTATCGTACTCATTTGCTTATTATGTAGATAAGTTTGCGAATTACGCAAATACATATGGTGGTCTCGGTGGTATTATTATTTTAATGTTATGGTTTTACTTGACTGGGTGGGTAATTTTACTTGGCGGTGAAATTAATGGCTTACTCCATCATTATAGAACGGGTGACAATAATTCCCGTAATGAAAAGTGAGCTCTTGTTCCATAATAAAAGGGAACAGGGGGGATATTTCATGAGTAATAATAAAAAGAATCACAACAATAAAAATAACAATAAACAAAAGAGCAGTTCGCATCCAAAGCATAAAACGAGTAGTAGTGCGAACGGGCATAATAGCTACCATTAGAAAAAAACGGGTCCTCTATGAGGGACCCGTTTTTATTTGTTTCCTTTTAATAATCGTAAGCCATTCAAAATGACAAGAATCGTACTTCCTTCATGCCCAATAACACCGAATGGAAGAGCTAAAAATTGCAAGAAGTTTGAACAAATCAGCATTGCAATTACAGCTAGCGAAAAGATTACATTTTGCTTCACAATACGGTTCATTCGTTTTGATAAACGGATTGCTTGAGAGAGACGAGATAATTCGTTCTTCATGAGAACAACGTCTGCAGTCTCTAATGCTACATCTGTTCCTTCACCCATTGCCACACCAATACTAGCAGTAGCGAGCGCAGGTGCGTCATTTATACCGTCTCCGACCATTGCTACTGTACCGTACTTTTCTTTTAACTGCTTTATCGTTTCAACTTTCGTTTCTGGTAAACATGATGCGTAATATTCTTTTATATTACTTTCATTGGCAATTGCTTTTGCTGTTTCTTCATTATCACCAGTAATCATGATTGCTTCTACACCAATGCTTTGCAAATCACGAATAGCGGCTATTGTTTCTTGGCGAAGGGTATCTTTTAAAGCGATCAGTCCAAGAATACCATCCTCATCACTAATATAAACGACAGTTTTTCCCTCTTTTTCAAGTGAGGTAGAAATGCCATTATGAAATGTTTTTGTTTCTTCTCCGATAAAATCAGCTTTACCAATTTTATAAGCGTTGTTTTCTAATATTCCTTTTAATCCAAAACCAGTTACATCTTCAACGTTTTCTGGTTTTTTTATCGTAATGTCGTAAGCATGTTTTGCATATTTAACAATTGCTTCTGCTAAAGGATGTGTAGAGTGACTTTCAATCGCTGCTGTAATAGAAAGTACTTCACTTTCTGCTATGCCTTCTCGAACATATACATCTGTTACAGTAGGTTTTCCTTGTGTTAATGTTCCTGTTTTATCAAAGGCAATCGCCTTTACTGAAGCTAGACGTTCTAAATGAATACCACCTTTAAAGAGAATACCATTTCTCGCTCCGTTTGAAATTGCTGATAAAGTTGCTGGTGTAATGGCTGCAACTAGCGCACAAGGAGAAGCGACTACAAGTAAGATCATAGCGCGATAAAACGTTTCATTCCAGCTCCAATCAAGTAAGAAATGAGGGACGAACATCATAAGCGCAACAACGAGTAGTACACCTTTTACGTATGTTCCTTCAAATTTTTCGATGAATAGTTGTGATGGTGATTTTTCGCTTTGTGCACTTTGAACGAGACGAATAATCTTTTGGAATAATGTTTGATCGCTCGGTTTCGTAATTTTAACTTCGATAGCACCACGTAAATTTACAGTGCCGGCAAATACTTCATCGCCGAATTTTTTCTCATTCGGAATAGGTTCTCCTGTAATAGCTGCTTCATCAATATTTGTTTCACCATTATGAATTGTGCCATCAGCAGGAACACGCTCACCTGGCTTAATTAAAATAATATCGTTAATTTCTAATTGTCCAACGGGAATACGTTCCTCAGTTCCGTTGGAAATACGTAATGCTTCTTCCGGTTGTAGATCAAGAAGCGCTGAAATTTCTTTTTGGCTTTTACTTAATGTATAAGATTCCATTGCTCCACTTAATGCAAAGATGAAGATTAAAATAGCACCCTCTGCCCAGTAGCCAATAATTGCAGCACCGATAGCTGCAAAGAGCATGAGCATTTCAACATTTAGCTCTTTCTCTTCAATTGTGTCTTCGATACCTTCTTTCGCTTTTGCAAATCCTCCAACTATATAAGCAAGGATATAGAAAGTAATACCTGCACTTATTGCCTCATTTTTTGTGAATAACCAACCAGCTAAAATGAAAATACCAGATGCGATTGCAAATATAAGTTCATAATGTTTCTTTAATGTGTCCCATAAAGAGGGATTGGGAATATCTTTTTTTTCTTGTAATGTTTTTACTTCTGAGTTCATTAATACTCGCTCCTTCCGAATTCTTATTGAGAAAAAGAATCAAAATCGAAACCCCTATAAAACGACGAAAGCTGCCATCCGTAACGGATAGCAGCATTTCTGTTGAAACTGATTTTAATAGTTATTAAGTTGTAATTATTCTACAGTATAGCATATGTTTTTATGAGATGATATGTTTTTGTTTCTATTATAAACGGAAAACTTGTGTTTTTGCACTTCCTTTGGTATATATGAATATTGTTCATAAAAAGATCGGAAAGGAAGACAGCAAGTTGAAGACAGAGAAATTTTTCACCCATCCGATTGGCGTATTTATTGCTGCAATAGTAGCAACCTTTTTATGGGGAAGCGCATTTCCCTTTATTAAATTAAGCTATGTTGAACTTGGAATTCAGCCACAAGAAGTCGGAGAACAAATATTATTTGCGGGTTATCGCTTTTTCTTATCTGGTGCAATGCTCTTATTATTTTTTAAAGCGTTAGGAAAAGATATGCAGTTCAAAAAGGGAACAGGGAAGCAGTTAGTTCAAATTGGTTTGTTCCAAACTTTTCTTCAATATATATGTTTTTATATTGGAATGAGTTACAGTTCAGGAATTGAAGGAGCGATTATTTCAGGAACATCATCATTCTTTCAAATTTTACTCGCGCACTTTTTATATAAAGATGATGCTCTAAATATGAGAAAAGTAATTGGGGTATCTATCGGTTTTTGTGGTGTGATTTTGGTGAATGTACCGAGTGATGGAAGCTTATCATTCCACTTTGGAATAGGTAGCTTATTACTTCTTGGGGCAGCAATGATGTATTCGTATGGAAATATACTAGCAAAAGAAGGTAGTAAAACGTTAGATATTGGGTATATGACAGCATACCAAATGATTTTTGGATCAATTGGGTTACTATGTATAGGGGCATTTCAAGTTGGAGTAATACCATTTACATTTAACCTACATGCAATACTTATGCTCATATATTTATCGTTCTTATCGGCAGCGGGATTTTGTATATGGAATACAATTATGAAGTATAACAAAGTAGGAAAAGTTTCGATGTATATGTTCTTTATACCAGTGTTTGGTGTGTTACTATCCAGTCTAATTTTAGGTGAAGCAATTCATTCCTTTGTACTATTTGGATTAGCATGTGTTGCAGCGGGAATTATTGTAGTAAATCGTGCTCCGGCTAAACAGAAAATTGAGCAAGAAAAACAGGTAGCATAGAGAACAGAAAAACGATTAAAATGGAAGAACAGCACTGTTCTTCTTTTTTTTACATAGAAAAAGGAAAACGTGCTATATGTAACGAAAAAAAGATAGAAAAAGCATTTATTGAGGAGAACATATTATGAATGTACTTTACATTGTGTTAGTCGGGCAAATTATTCTTTTTTTAATGGGAGCAATTTATGCAATAGGACAGACGAAAAGAACGAGAAATAATATGCCGTTGCCGTTAGTGGTTCGTCTTATTCTGAGTTTTTCTTTAACTGGTAGTGCAATTTGGATATGGTTACAAGATCCGTCGGTAGAATACAGTACATGGGTTGCACTTGGTATGACTTTATCAACTATAGGAGATTTATTTATGGCAGGATTGATTCCAATTGGTCATCGATTAATTGGAGGAATGGTTACTTTCGCTCTTGCACATTGCTTCTATGTGAAAGCATTTTTACAAACAGGTATTTCATGGAATGGTTTTTGGATTGGTTTACTCGTATACGGACTCTTTTTAATTATAGGATGGTTCTTTTTTATCCGAAATGAAAAACAGGATAAATTATTTACGATAGGGGCTCTAATTTACGGTTTGTGGGTCGGAGGAATGGCTTGTTTTGCATTCGCCTTATATTACGAGAATACAGGAATATGGTGGGTGCCAGCACTTGGTGGTTTATTGTTCGTGATTTCTGATTTTATTATCGGTGTTACAGATATCGGGGGGCGCAAACTGAAGTATGAACCACTTTGGATTTGGTTTACATATGTCGCAGCGCAGATGTGTATTGTATATGTAGGATTATAAAAAGATACTCTCAAAAATAGTAGATAGGCTATTTTGAGAGTATCTTTTTTATTACTATGCTACTATATTTTTCTGTTTGATTTATGTAGTACTTTATATTTTCTAAGCATGAATTTAATAGAAAAAGTCCCGCTTGGTAGATAGGGGATATAGTATATAAAAATAGCAAATTTATGAGAGTTATTATTTTTATATTTGTAATATTCTAATGTTGTAATTCAGAATTTTGTGGAAATTAATCGGTCGGAGTACTTATAATAAAAATAAAAAGATGATGAGATGGTGGAATGATGCAAAAGAAAAAACGTTTGCGTGAATTCTTTGAAATAATTGCAATAGCATGTTTATTAGTGTTTTTGGCAAAAATCTTTTTGTTTTTTCCTACGACTGTAAAAGGAGCATCGATGAGGCCGACGTTACAAGATGGAGATAAAGTAATCATTAATAAACTTGCCAAGAAATTTGAAAGTTATGAGAGAGAGGATATTATTGTCGTGAAGACAGATAATTTTTACGTGAAGAGAGTTATTGGATTGCCAGGAGATGTAATTGAGATGAAGAATGATCAATTATATGTTAATCATCAAGTGAAAAACGAAGAGTATTTAAATAATAATAAAAAACAGGCAGAAAAATTACTTATCAATTTAACTGAAGATTTTGGACCGATTACAATTCCTAAAAATAAAATTTTTGTGATGGGAGATAATCGTTTAGTTAGTAGGGATAGTAGGAACGGCTTAGGGCTCATTGATAGAACAGAAGTATTAGGAAAGCTCATGGCGATATATTATCCATTTGAACATGTGAAAATTGTAAATTAAAAATAAGAAAAACCAAGCGAATTAGTTGCTTGGTTTTTCTTGTTTAAACAGTTGATGTTGTATTTATCCCGCATCCACTGCCCATAAACGCCCGATTGATGCGGGCTAATAATCAGTGGGGGATGAACAAAAACCCCACTGATTAAAGTTTCACTTTATTGTTTCTTGTGAAGCGATAGTTTCAATATTTAACATGAATTTTTTTTGTAACAATTGCAATTTAAATAGTGTTAAAGGATCATGATAAGTTTCTGGATTGGTTCTTAGCTTTGTTAATGTTTGCTCATCTTCTTGTATTTCAAGTTGGGCCGCTTCTACAGTTTGTTTCAATATGCTAAGAGGGTCTTTAAAGAACATCATGATATCACGTTCTAGCGCACCTTCAAATACTTCAAATTGAAGGAAGAATTGTTTTGAAATCATCTGAGCAACTTCTGTATAATCTTCTGTTTCAATATATTGTTTATATTTATTTGATAGCATAGATTGGTTTTTTTGCATATTACCGAATAATTTCCCTGCACTTTTTAAGAAAAATTGTGTTGGTGTAAAGCGTAATAAAATATTGATGTTAGCCACTGTAATTCTGTTCGTCATTCTTGCAACATCTCTATCCCAGTCATCTAGTAATTTGAAATCGCAAGGAAGTTTAATACGCTCTTCCTCATAGAGTTTATTAAAGGTATCGCCCATTTCATCTAAATAAGCCTGAGCTTGGATGAATTCATTATGAGCAGTTTCAATCCACTCTTGAATAGACTGAGTAAACTTAGGAAGAAGCACTTGCTGTACATGCTTTTGAATTCTTTCATTCATTGCTACATTTAGTTCTTCATGGACTAATTTGAAATCACTATCTTCTTGAACGAGATCAGAGCAACTCTGCAACAATTCAGGGATTTGAGAATGTATATCCCGCGTAATCTCTTCTTTCGTTAAAAGATAAGATTCTGTAATAGAACGAATTTTATCTTTTTGGATGGCAGTAAGATTATTAATAAAACCATCAAGTTTCACTAAAATATGCTTATTCCAGCGGACTGATTTCACTAACGTATTTTCTAATTCCACACGTTCATTTAAAAGGTATGCAATTGTTTTTTGGATAAACCATAATAATTTTTCAATGCGTTCTTTTTCCACGTTACGCTGAGTAAGGTTAGAAAGAATAGAGTCTGTTACATTACCTAGCTGTTCACTACTCTCTTGGGAAGGAGAATAAGGGAACAATTGTGCTTCAGGGAAATGTACGAGTATTTTCTTTTTAATGTTGTTCGTGATGTTTTCGCTAGTATTCGTATCAATTGTTTGTAAGATGAATTGAATCTGTAAATTAGGTACTTGCTCACGAATATATAGTAATGTATTGAGCTCTTCATCATGTAATGGTGAAGCTGAATTTAGTACATAGATGAGACTATCTGCTGCCTGTAAGTATTCGAAATGAGAGCTGTTTTTGTCAAGTTGTCCATGCATAGTAGGTGTGACAAGGAATGAAAACTTATTTTTTCGTAAAAATCTACTTGGTAATTTAACTTCAATACATTTTTTTTCTAGTTCTGACTGAGAAGGTACCGCCAGTATGTTATGAAGTTCGTCAAAGTTTGGTATATTTCGTATATCTAGCTCTGTAAGCTCAGTTATTTCAGTTTGACTATCATCTTTAAATGTAATTGCAGTTGTTATAGTCTCATTTAATATATTTTCGCCTAGTATAGAGTTAATAAAGGCTGATTTATCATAATCGCTAGCTCCTGCTACTAGAAGTTGTGCAACGTTTAAATCGTATAACTCACGAACAAGTAGTGTGAATTGATGACCTAAATCTACATCATTCTTCTCAGCCCATACAGCAATCGTTTCAAATAATGTTGATACGTCAGCCATATCAACATTTGAATGAGCTGATGCATTTGAGAGTAAGGCACCTGCACTTTTTACAAGTAATGATTCTAGGGTTGTCGGTGAAACTTCATTCCATGCTAATACTGCTGCGGAGACAAGTAAAGAATCTTCCGCTTTTGTTAAACTAAACCAATTTGTTAATAAATCTGGTACAAGTCCTTGTAATTCGTGCATGAAATGTTGTCCAGTAATCAATTCGAAGTACGTCTCTTGATAGCGAGTAGAAATTTCATTCCAATCGTCATTAGCATCTACTTCAATATGTAAGAATAAGTGATTTATTGTTTGAATCCAAGGTAGATGGAATGATTCATTTTCATAGCTATTCCAAAGTGAAATAACAAGTTCTTTAAACTGAACTTGATCAATAGCGTATAAGGCTTTTAAAGATTCATAGAAATACTCAGGTTTTATTTTGTTGGTAAAGCCTCTGTTTACATAATTGATTAAAGTATCAAACCAGTGTAATGATTTTGTTCGAATTCCTTCTTGAACAGCGAGTTCAATAGCATTATTCCAATCTTCTTGTTTTTCATAGAATGATCGAGCGATTGCAGTAATATTTGGATAGTTCGGTTGAAACGCAACAGCTTCACTAATCGTCTTAAATGCTAGACCTAAACGATTTTGCTCGATATAAAGAGAAAGAAGTTGTAGGGAAACTTCCATCGTAAGAGTTGTATCTTCTGTTTGGATAGATGTATAAATTTCTTCTGCTTTTGGTAAGAAATCTAATTCGAAATAAGCATCTGCAATATTCTTCATGGCCCAGAGAGCAAGTTCATTATTTACTTTCTCCCATTTGAATATAGCGGCTTCAAAGTCTTTAGTTTGAAAATAAACTTCACCTTGTGCAAAGCGAATATTAGATATATTGGAGAATTCATTTTTCGATTCATTTATATATGCTTCACCGAGTACTTCCGTTACCGGGATGGAAGGGTCTTCTGTTAAAAATGTTTTATAGTAAATCTTTTGGATAAATTGTTTTTCAATGGTCATGTTCGTTCCCCCTGTATAATTTAGAAAAATGATGTTGTATGTAAAAGGGTGCGTGTTACTCTAATAGGTAGAAGTTGCATCATATAGACCAAACTATGTTTTTGCTAGATATATCATTTTTCCTGAGAGTTAAACCGTTGCAAAAAGTAACTTTCCTTTATTGTAACAAAAAAATAAGCCTATGAATTTTTATTTTTTAATCCTGCTATTTGCGGGCTGTCCGTAAAAGCCCGATTGCTGTGGGCTAATAATCAGTGGAGATGGACAAAACCCTACGGATTAAAGTTTTACCTTATCTCTGTTAAAGGAATGAATAGAAGTAGAGTTCAATATAAAAACACTGTATATTGAATATGTATACCATGTTTGCCTTAAAGATAGAACGGGCACAATATGGAATAACGATCGTGCATAGGATGTGTCTTCCGAATGGAACAACATGTTGGCGAGTTAATCGCACATTATGGGTATTTTGGAATTATTATAGCTTTAGCTGGTGGGATTGTTGGATTACCGATACCGGATGAGTTTTTATTGACTTTTATCGGTTATAATATTTCAAAAGGAGTTATGTCAGGAACAGCTGCATTTTTAAGTGGAATGGCAGGTGCGATGATTGGTATTACATTAAGTTACATCTTAGGTTTAAAACTCGGGCTCCCTGTTTTAAAAAAATACGGTCCGAAAATTAGAATTAAAGAACATCATATTGAAAAAACACATATCTTATTTGAAAAATACGGTCCGTTTCTTTTAATGATTGGCTACTTTATACCGGGAGTACGTCACCTAACAGCATATTTTGCTGGGGTTTCGAATTTAACATGGTGGCGTTTTTGTCTGTATGCTTACGGTGGTGCACTAATTTGGATAAGTGTTTTTATTGGCCTAGGTTGGAAACTAGGAGAGAAGTGGCGCTTCGTTGAGTATAGTTTACATCATTATGGAATGTGGATTTTATTTATTTCGGCAATTGTAACATTGATTGTGTGGATTTACATAAGGAAAAGAAAAAACCGCTAATAATAGCGGTTTTTTAGCTGAAAGCAACAAATAATACACCAGCTGTAATAAAGACTACACCAATACCAGTCATAAAGTTTAACTTTTCCCCCAATATAATCATTGCGAGAATAATGGAAAATACTACACTTAATTTATCGATAGGTGCTACTTGTGAGACTTTTCCTGTTTTTAGTGCAAGAAAATAAAATAGCCATGACGAAGCACCAGCGATTCCACTTAATGTGATAAATAGCAGTGCTTTTTTATTTAGGAGGACATCACCGATATTTTGAAATTTACCTTGTATAATAATAACCCCTACCATAAATAATGCCATAATAATAGATCGAATAGTTGTTGCAACGTTAGCATCGATTCCATCTAAGCCAATCTTTCCAAAAATAGATACGAGGGCGGCAGCAATTGCTGATAATAGTGCGAATAATAGCCATGAACTCATAGTGAAATTCCTCCAATCTTACATTATTATACATGAAAATCATTCTCATGTATAAAAACGAAACAACCCCCCACTTTATATTTTTAATAAGGTGGGGGGGTATTATACTACTCTGCTATTTCTTCATATAAAAAGTACGTTACATTATAAATATGCTCTACTTCATCATCCGTCATAAATAATAATTCGTCACGTTCAATCCCTTTTTTCTTTTCAATAAACTCAATCATGTTTTTTCGTTCTTCTCTTTTCATCAATTTTTATTTCTCCTCTCAATCTGTTTTAATACAGTTTATTTAAGTTACTGCTATTATATAACAGAATCTTTAGAAAGTTCCACCTATTTTATTGTTTTTTTCAGAAGAACCTTTCGACAAAACAAGCCCACCTAAGGGGGCTTGTTTTTATTTTATAGTCGTAAAAACTCGGGCTCGGTCGTACCAGCACCATCGATGTAATAAATTGTGTCGGGATTGATTTTAATTAGTACATAATTAGGATCTTCCGCACCGAGTAACCAGCGTTTTAAGCTATTAGTCCAAAACTTGTTTTTTAACGTTTGATCTTCTTCAATGGAAGCTATACCTTCAACTTCAATGTAATCTTCATCTAATTTCTTTCCCTCTCGCCCAAGTAGTACATGTACATTTGGATTCTTTTCGATATCTGTTATCTTTTTTGAATTTCGATCTGTTGCAACATATAGTACAAAATCTTCGTGGAAAAACATCATAAAGGCACCATGTGGCTTATCGTTACGTACAGTAGATAATACGCCAGTACGTTGACCTTGAATAATAGTTGCGATTTTTTCTTTTAAGTGCATATTTTTAACCCCTTTTCATAATTTATAATTTTCTCCGTTTAAACAAGATAATTTAAATATCTTTCATACTGTTTTCTTCAATCTGATTTTTTAAACACAATTGTGATGAAATCGGACAAGTTAGGAGAAGAATAATATTAATGATGAGGAGAAATACATACGATGGAAGGATGGAAAGCATGTTTAATAAAATATTTCTTATAGTAGCGCTTATAGGTGTACCACTTTCTGTACTCGGGAAAACAATGCATTGGCCTCAAACAATTATGTTTGCTGTATATTGCATTACGATTATCGCATTAGCGGGGTTTATGGGGAGAGCAACAGAAAGTTTAGCAATTGTCTCTGGACCTCGGATAGGTGGATTATTAAATGCAACGTTCGGTAATGCCGTTGAACTTATCATTTCAATTTTCGCACTTCAGGCAGGATTAATTGAAGTAGTGCTAGCATCTTTAACTGGTTCTGTACTTGGAAACTTACTATTAGTAGGAGGGCTATCCTTCTTTATAGGAGGCCTTAAATATAAAAGACAAAGCTTTAATGTTTATGATGCAAGGCATAATTCAGCTTTATTAATATTTGCTGTTGTTGTAGCCTTTGTTATTCCAGAGATTTTTTCAATGAAGATGGATGCTGGAAAGACGTATCAATTAAGTATTGGTGTTTCTATTATCATGATTCTTATGTACCTTGCTGCATTGTTATTTAAGTTAGTTACGCACCGTGGTGTATATCAACATAAAAGTGATGAAGTAGCACATGAGGAAGAGCCAGAGTGGTCCAGAGGTAAAGCGTTACTCATTTTAGCGATAGCAACACTTGCAGTTGCTTATGTGTCAGAGGCTCTCGTACATACTTTTGAAACGGTCGCAAAGTCGTTTGGCTGGTCGGAGTTATTTATCGGGGTTATTATCGTTGCAATTGTTGGTAATGCAGCAGAACATGCATCTGCGATTATTATGGCGTATAAAAATAAAGTGAATATCGCAGTAGAAATTGCAGTAGGTTCTACATTACAAATCGCGATGTTTGTTGCTCCTGTATTAGTACTACTATCCATGTCCTTTGCACAAAGGATGCCTTTAGTATTTACAATACCAGAACTCGTGTCCATGATTACAGCCGTTTTCTTAACGATTGCGATTTCAAATGATGGAGATACAAACTGGTTTGAAGGAGGCACTTTATTAGCAGCGTATGTCATTATGGGAATTGGTTTTTATTTATTATGAAAAATAGGCATAACAATTGTGCCCAGAGAAAACAATAAACAAAGTAGCATATATACCTTTATGTAGGAAGGAGCCAGACAGGTGAAACGAGTATACAGCATATGTCTTTCAACCATGGTCTCGTTTATTTTATTATTTCCTAACAGTAGTTTTGCAAAGACAACGGTAGAAGTAAAAATGCCTTCATCTGTTTTAAATATTTCAAAAGATAATACATTTCCAAATGACGCACAAGATTTACCGCGTTTACAGCCAAGTAAGTTTGCGCAAGAACTATTGAAAACAGCAAATATCAAAATTGAAAACCCTGATTTAATTCGAATGTTTAATGAAACAACAATTTCGAATGCGCCACTTGCAGTAGGATACCGAGCAAAAATTTATTTAGGTCAATGGGCATTAAATTATGAATCAATAGATACATCGATTAACTGGGAATATAAGCAAGTGAATCGAAATGTATATGACAATCGCGGGGGGGATCGCTTATACCCACTTCGCTATAAACAAGAAACCCAAAAGACAATCGAAGGTGATTTAACAGCAGATATGAAAGATGCTGCAGATGTGAAAAAAATGATGCTTTTAAAAGCGCTTGAAAAAGTACAATTGCCACTTTCATTTAAAACGACAATTGGTTATGGTACAGGACATGAGCGTGTATATAATATTAGTCCGAGTCAACTTGGATATTTATACGCTTATACACCAGCAGTAAATGAAAAAGGAAAAGTAACATTTGGCGAAGTCTACCTTGTGTTAAAAGGGAATCAAAAAAGGCTTGTCGTGAAAAATATTACATCTCAAGGAATTGGGGCAGCTATTCCAATTCATGATCATTTGTTTTTTAAATTTATTTCTTCATCGCATTCGCAATAATATGAAAAACGTCAGCTTATAAGCTGACGTTTCTATTTATAATGTAATATTTGCTGTTTTTGATAAGAAATCTTCTGTCGGATAGTAGCTGTTTTTTACAAGAACATTTGGTCCAAGACATTTTACTGCAGGACAGTGACAGCTTAATGATTTTGCTGTTTTTGAAGCGCTCCATTTTTCATACGCTTCTTGTAATGTGTTTGTTTGTATGTTTCCTAGAAGTGGAACATCACCAAAGTCGGTCACAATAATATTTCCATCGAAAATATTTACGTTTAAACGAGAACGGCCATCGGGGTCATTACGAACTGTTACATTTTTGCTTTCTTGTAATTTTTTAAATGTAGCGATGTCTCGCTCATCATCACTGCAAGCATAGAAAGGTAATGTTCCGAATAACATCCATACATTTTCATCGCGAATTTCTAGTAAATGCTCAATTGCATCACGAATTTCAGCTTTCGTTAAAATTTCTAAATTGCTCGCGAAGTCACTCGGATACATCGGATGAACTTCATGACGCTTACATCCCATTTCTTCGACAATTTGACGATGAATATGTTCCATATGTGGTAGGGTTCTTTTGTTTAACATTGTTTCTGCTGATACGAGTACACCTGCATTTGATAGAGCTTTACTATTTGTAATCATTCTTTCGAATAATTTTGCGCGTTGTTCATAAGTAGGTTTACGCTCCATCATTGCAAATCCGCCTTCAACAAAGTCATCAATTGTTCCCCAGTTATGTGAAATGTGCAATACATCTAAGTAGGGAATAATTTGTTCATAACGTGCTAAATCTATAGTTAAGTTTGAGTTGATTTGAGTGCGAACGCCTCGTTCATGAGCGTATTTTAAGAGTGGTGTTACATAGTTGTCGACGGATTTCTTTGAAAGCATAGGTTCTCCGCCAGTAATACTTAAAGAACGTAAATGAGGAATCTCATCTAATCGTTTTAATAAAAGCTCCATCGGAAGCGGATTTGGATCTTTCGGCTGTAATGTGTAACCAACAGCACAATGCTCGCAACGCATATTGCATAACGTTGTCGTTGTAAACTCAACGTTTGTTAATAGTAGTTTGCCGTACTCTTCAAGGTCCATATACGCTTCCCATGGATCGTAAGAAGGAGTAATCGGCTTCATTTTTTGTGATATCGTCATATGAAATACTCCTTTGACTATTGAAATAACAATTTGTCCATTCTCTATAATAGAAGAATATGTACTTTTTATAAAGTGAAACTTTTTAGCGGAAAAAGAGAGAGGGCTTACATTATAGCGGATGACCGTGACAAAATTGATGAAATTTCATGCCCATAGCAATCATTTTTGCGGTATAATAAAAGCAACTCGAATTAAAAGGAGAGTGCCTTCATGGGAAAAGCAATTCAAGATAAAGATACACAATTAGTATATTTAAAAGAGCGTTTAAATATGTTCATTGAAGTAATTGATACAATTGAACCTGAAGAAGTAGAGTTAGAAGATGTAGATCGTCTTCTTGCGATGTTAGATGAATTAGAATTAAAATGTGAGCAATTTAAAAAAGACGAATAATATATTAAAAAGGCTGCCAATACAAAATTGGTAGCCTTTTTCTGTACGGATAATAGAAGGAATATAGAAAAAAAGGTATAATCAAGTTGTGAAAAATTTCATTTATACTTTAATAGCGTGATAAATAAAAAGCTGAAGAGCATAACAATGGAATTTTCATCTCATAACGTTTTGGTAGCGTTCACAATTGAGGGGGAAGTAACAATGGAAAAGCTTCAAGAAAGCATGTATCAACTAGTTGTTGAAACGTCAACGAACTTACCGAAAGATGTTCGTCGTGCGATTCAACAAGCGAAAGAGCGAGAAAACGCAGGGACTCGTTCAGCGATGGCACTTGGCACAATTACGAATAACATTAAAATGGCAGATGATAATATCTCGCCAATTTGCCAAGATACAGGGATGCCAACGTTTAAAATTTATACACCAGTTGGTGTGAATCAATTAAAACTGAAGGAAGCTATCTATAGTGCGCTTGAGCGGGCGACAAAAGATGGTAAACTTCGCCCTAACTCTGTTGATTCTCTTTTTGGAGATAATAGTGGAAACAATTTAGGACCGGGAACACCAGTTATTAAGTTTGAGCAATGGGAAAAAGATTACATTGATGCACGTTTAATTTTAAAGGGCGGCGGCTGTGAGAATAAAAATATTCAATATAGTTTACCGTGTGAATTAGAAGGGCTTGGACGTGCAGGTCGTGATTTAGAAGGAATTCGTAAATGCCTTCTTCATGCAGTATATCAAGCACAAGGCCAAGGGTGTAGTGCAGGTGTAATCGGCGTCGGTATCGGGGGAGACCGCACATCAGGTTACGAATTAGCAAAAAATCAATTATTCCGCACATTAGATGATGTCAATCCAGTACCAGAGTTACAAAAACTTGAAGAGTACGTATTAGAAAATGCGAATAAACTTGGCATTGGTACGATGGGATTCGGCGGAGAGACAACTTTACTTGGTTGTAAAATTGGCGTATATAATCGCCTGCCAGCTAGCTTCTATGTATCTGTTGCCTATAATTGTTGGGCATATCGCCGCCTTGGTGTAAAAATCCATCCTGAAACAGGAGAAATTATGGATTGGTTATACCAAGAAGGTGAAGACACACTTCAGCAAGAAGCTGCACAAGAACAATCAGAGCAGCGTGAAATCGTATTACAAGCTCCAATTACAGAAGAGCAAATTCGTGAACTTCGTGTTGGTGATGTTGTTACAATTAACGGCATGATGTATACCGGACGTGATGCGATTCATAAACATTTAATGGATAATGATTGTCCAGTAGATTTAAATGGACAAATTATTTATCACTGTGGTCCAGTTGTAGTGAAAGATGAAAATGATAATTGGCAAATTAAAGCGGCAGGTCCAACGACAAGTATCCGTGAAGAGCCATATCAAGGCGATATTATGAAAAAGTTCGGTATTCGTGCTGTAATTGGTAAGGGTGGTATGGGTGCTAAAACATTAGCTGCTTTAGAAGAACACGGTGGTGTGTACTTAAATGCAATTGGTGGTGCAGCACAATATTATGCTGAATGTATTAAAGAAGTGAAAGATGTTGATTTCTTACAATTCGGTATCCCGGAAGCAATGTGGCATTTACGTATCGATGGTTTTAAAGCAGTTGTAACGATGGATTCTCATGGGAAAAGCCTACATGCTGATGTTGATAAAACATCACTTGAAAAATTGGCGAGCTTTAAAGAACCTGTATTTAAGTAAAGAGAAATACACCTCGAATCATTCGAGGTGTATTTTTTTGGTATATATAGAAAAACATGTTCAGCATGAAAGGAAGAACGAAAACAGAAACTACAGGTACGATTATATATGGAAAGGAGACTATTTATGAAATATAAATGGTTATATATAGGTCTCATTTTTTCAATTATGATGGCACTTGTTCCAGTTTCAACATTTGCTTATACGAATACACCACATAACTGGGGAATCCCACGCCCTAAAAATGAAACGGTGCCAGATGCAGGGAAATTATATACAGAATTACTACAAAAAAATGGTGGGTTTTACTTAGGCGATACGAAGAAAAAAGATATTTATTTAACATTCGATAATGGATACGAAAATGGATATACAGGGAAGATTTTAGATGTACTGAAGGAGAAAAAAGTACCAGCAACTTTCTTTGTGACGGGACATTATATAAAAACACAAAAAGATTTATTATTAAGAATGAAAAATGAAGGACATATTATCGGTAATCATTCTTGGAGTCACCCTGATTTTACAACGGTAAATGACGCAAAACTTCGTGAAGAATTAACGAGTGTAACGGAAGAAATTAAAAAAGTAACTGGGCAAAAAGAAGTGAAATATGTACGTCCTCCGCGAGGGGTGTTTAGTGAAAGAACGCTAGCTCTTACGAAAGAAATGGGATACTATAACGTGTTTTGGTCGCTTGCATTCCTTGATTGGAAAGTAGATCAGCAAAGAGGATGGCAATACGCTCATAATAATGTAATGACTATGATTCACCCAGGATCTGTTTTGTTACTTCATGCGATATCAAAAGATAATGCGGAAGCACTTGCGAAAATCATTGATGATTTGCGCGAGAAAGGGTATCATTTTAAAAGCCTAGATGATTTAGTAAACAGCAATCAACCGTAAGCATGTATGCTTGCGGTTTTCTCATGCTATAATGATGTGTAAAAAGGATGGGGAAACGTATGTGGAGCGAACATGTTACGTTAGAATATCCGTACCATTTTGAGGAAGTACTAAAGCGTTTATCTTTCGATCCGTTAAACGTCATTCAATTAGACGAGAAAGTAATTTATGTCCCGCTTTTTATAGACGAAGAACAGATTGTTGTTCGTTTGCAAGGGATTGGTACTGTTCAAAATCCACAGTTTTGGATTTCTAGTCAGACAGGAGATCCAGAGAAAGTAATGAAACGAATGAGGTCCATCTTTCATTGGAATGATTCGTTTCAAGATATACAAAATCATTTTTCAAACACATCATTACGTCCACTATTTGAAATGTATGCCTATACTCCAATTATTTTAGAATTCGATTATTTTGCATGTTTACTTCGCTGTATCATTCATCAACAAATAAATTTGAAATTTGCTACTGTGTTAACAGAACAATTTGTAAAACGATATGGAATAGAGAAGAACGGTGTATTCTTTTTCCCCACTCCGGAAATAGTAGCAAATATTTCAATAGAAGAATTGAGAGAGCAGAAGTTTAGTCAGCGGAAGGCTGAATATATAGTAGGATTGGCAAAACATATTGTAGACGGTAAATTAGATTTAGCGAGTATAGAAACCAGGGCGGAAGAAGAGGTTTCGGCACAATTGTTACCAATTAGGGGGATTGGTGCATGGACAGTGCAAAACTTTTTAATGTTTGGGCTTGGACGGAAAAATATGTTTCCAAAAGCAGACATCGGAATTCAGCGCGCAGTGCAAGGTATATTTCAATTAGATGATAAACCGGATGATGCATTTTTAGAAAACGTGAAACAAGAGTGTGAACCATACTGCAGTTATGCAGCGTTATATTTATGGAAAAGTATAGAGTAGAGGTGTAATAATGATACAAAAACAACAAGAGAGTAAGTTGGAAGTTGGTCAAACGTTTCCTGTGACAATTAAACGTCTTGGGATTAACGGAGAAGGCGTTGGTTATTTTAAGAGACAAGTTGTATTCATTCCAGGGGCATTACCAGGAGAAGAAGTTGTTGCTGAAGCAACGAAAATTCAGCGTGGCTTCGCTGAAGCAAAAGTGAAAAAAGTTCGTAAATCGTCACCACATCGTGTGAAAGCACCGTGCTCAGTATATGAGGAATGTGGTGGCTGTCAATTGCAACATTTAGATTATAAAGAACAATTAAATCAAAAGCGTGATATCGTTGTACAAGCATTCGAGAAGTATATGAATAACAGTCTAGAAGAGAAAATTCGTCCAACGCTTGGAATGGAAAATCCATGGCATTATCGTAATAAAAGTCAATTACAAGTGGGACGTAAAGATGAAAAGGTTATTACAGGATTATATAAACAAAACTCACATCAGTTAATTGATATTTCTCATTGTATGATTCAACATAAAGCAACGAATGAAGCGACAAAAGTCGTAAGACGTATATTAGAAAAATTAAATGTTTCTATTTACAATGAGAAAAAACAAAAAGGTTTAGTACGTACAATTGTGACACGTACTGCAGTTCAAACAGGGGAAGTACAAGTCACACTTATTACAACAAAAGAAGAATTACCAAATAAAGAGCAGTTTATCACAGAAGTACAAAAGCAGATGCCAAGTGTGAAATCAATTATGCAAAACGTGAACTGGCGTAAAACATCTGTTATTTTCGGTGATAAAACATTTAAATTAGCTGGAAAAGACGTAATTCAAGAAACACTTGGTGATTTATCATTTGAATTATCAGCGCGTGCATTCTTCCAGTTGAATCCAGAACAGACGGTTGTTTTATACGATGAAGCGAAAAAAGCAGCTGCTTTAACAGGCAATGAGAAAATTGTAGATGCTTATTGTGGTGTTGGTACGATTGGACTTTGGCTTGCGAATGATGCAGCGGAAGTACGTGGTATGGATGTAATTCCAGAAGCGATTGAAGATGCAAAGAAAAATGCAAAACGCCACGGATTTACAAACACAAAATATGAAGCTGGAAAAGCGGAACAATGGTTACCAAAGTGGGTAAAAGAAGGCTGGCGTCCAGATGTCATTGTTGTCGATCCACCGCGTACAGGTTGCGATGATAAATTACTTGAAACGATTTTAAAAGTGAAACCGAAACAAGTTGTTTATGTGTCTTGTAACCCGTCATCGCTAGCACGTGATGTAAATGCATTAATGCAGAGTTATGAAGTGGAGTATGTGCAACCAGTTGATATGTTCCCACATACAGCTCATGTAGAAAATGTAGTGAAGCTTGTTAGAAAGTAAAGTTTATTCATATTCCCTCATGGTATGAGGGAATATTTTCTATGAAGGAGAATACTATGCACAATTATAAATTAACGATTCAGTATGACGGTGCGCGTTATAAAGGGTGGCAACGTCTTGGTAATAACGATAATACGATTCAAGGGAAAATCGAAAGCGTAATATCTGAAATGGTCGGGAAAGAAATTGAAATTATCGGCTGTAGTAGAACAGATGCGGGTGTACATGCTTTGAATCAAGTAGCTAATTTTAAAAGTGATGAAAAGTTAGTGGAACATAAAGTGAAAAAGTATTTAAATCAATACTTACCAAATGATATTAGTATTACGAGTGTAGAAGAAGTATCAGATCGTTTCCATGCTCGTTACAATTCTAAAGCAAAAACATATCTTTATAAAATTTGGAATGAAGAGCATACGAACCCATTTATGCGTAAACACAGCATGCACGTGAATAAACAATTAAATGTGGAAAGTATGAAAGAAGCGGCGAAACATTTAGTTGGTTCACATGACTTTACTGCTTTTTCGAATGCAAAATCTAAGAAAAAGTCTATGGTTCGTGAAGTGTATACACTTGATGTGATAGAAGAGGCAGGATTTGTACAAATTAGAGTAAGTGGTAATGGATTCCTTCATAACATGGTGCGAAAAATTGTTGGGGCATTAATTGAAGTTGGATTAGGACAATTAGATGCTGAAGCAATTCCAAACATTTTGGAGGAAAAACAGCGCAATCAAATTAATTGCCTTGCTGAGGCGAGTGGTTTGTATTTGGAGAATGTTGAATTTTAATAATAAGTAAAAAAATCGAGCTGATAAGGCTCGATTTTTTTATGTTTTGGCGTTAAGAAGATTTCTCTCTCTTCATACGCAACTTCAAATTCCAAAAAGCAGCAAGCATAATAGCTGCAAAGGAGCCGCTAATTGTTCCTAAAAGTTTTGCATAAGGAAAACTACTCATATCAGTATTAATAAATAACATCATACATAGCATGGCAGGGAAAAAGTATAAATATTGTAATAGCTTTAACTTGTTATTATTACTCATATATATCGCCCCCTTCTAGCATGTTATATGTTTATCATAACATCAATTTCCATTTTTTTGCACCTGGTGAAATATTCATTTCATATGTGTAAATGCAATTTTTTAATTCGATATTGTAAGTTTTGCCTACTTAATCCTAAAAACTTTGCAGCTTGTGAGATATTACCATGATTCTCTTTAAGGATTTGATTGATGTAGTTCTTTTCCATTTCTTCTATTGTGCGCTTTAAAGTTTTAGGTGTATCAGCAGTCTGACTAGTTAGGGAAGGTTGTATATGGAATTCTTTTTTTATTCGTTCGCGAAAGCGAGTGGGAAGATGAAACGCTGTAATGACATTTTCATCTTCTATTAAGTTCATTGAACCTTCTATTATATGTTCCAATTCTCGTACGTTTCCGGGCCAATCGTGTGCATAAAAGAATTCTCTTACATGTACATCTATATCCGTTACGCTGAGCCCAAATTGAGTGTTATACTTTTCGATAAAGTGCTGAATAAGAGCTGAAATATCTTCTTTTCTTTCACGTAAAGGTGGAAGACATAAAGTAACGACGCTTAATCGATAATATAAGTCTTCCCTTAAGCGATTGTGCGTAATAGCTTCAAGAGGATCTTCATTAATAGTTGCTATAATACGAACATCAATTTCTTTTTCTTGTGTGCCTCCGATTCTTCTTATTGTTTTTTCTTGTATAGCTCGTAATAACTTCGCTTGAAGTGCTGGACTTAATGAATTGATCTCATCTAATAATAAAGTTCCTCCGTTTGCTTCTTCAAATAAACCAGCTTTATCGATAGCTCCTGTAAAAGCACCTCGGTTCGTACCAAATAATAAGCTTTCCATGAGTGTATCAGGTATAGCGGCACAGTTTTGTGAAATAAATGGTTTTGTTGAACGCTGACTTTCATTATGGATACTTTGTGCAAATAGTTCTTTACCGGTCCCTGTTTCTCCTACGAGAAGTATGGATGAGGAGGTACGAATTACCCTCTTTGCTTCTGTAATGACCGATTGAATAGCACTAGAATCACCGATTATGTGATCAAAGGTAAACTTAGTATTTTGTTTTCGAGAAAGGCTCGTTTTCATTGTTTGCTTTAAATAGCTTATCTCTTTGGAAATTTCAATAGCACCTTTAATTTTTCCATTTTCTATTATAGGAAAAGTATCATTAATCGTCGTAATTTCTTGCCCTTTATTGTTAAAATACGTTTGTTTTATATTTTTGTTTGTTTTTCCAAGCTTTAATGCCTCTATAAGAGTACTACTTTTATTTTCTTCAAATGCAAATACTTCTAAAGGATTTTTATATAGCACATCTAAGCGGTCCATTGATTCAATTTCCATCATTTTGCGGTTATAGATAATCGTTTTACTTTCCTCATTAATAATATGAATCCCAATATCTAGTTCATTGAGTAAAGTTTCGTATAGCATATTCATTTCAATAATCTTTTTAAAATTGATTTCTTCTGTATACATGTATTATCTTCTCCTCGTTATACCCTATGAAGACTGACTTTTTATAATTTTATTAAAATTCTTATAAAATCGCAAAAATTTTTTGCTATTTTCCCTTAAAACTTTTCAAATGATAGAAAAATTTTGCGGTTATGCAGATTTTTTTCGTAAGAAATCCTAATTTTACATAGGTGTTGAGGTTGGTACGTATTTTGCATGAATAGTAGTTGAAATCTTTAAATTGAAGGAGTGGGTGGATTAGAATTTTTCATAGGGTATACGACATTTCAGTGCAAATTAATTAAGAGGAGGAATTTATAAAGTGAAGACGGTTATAGAAGGCGTGTATAGTCCTTGTTACGGGAAAGTAGAGAAATTATTTGTTACTGAAAGTTCTTACGTATATGAGTGGGAGAAATTAGCGTTAATTGAAACAAAAGATAAGCAGCAAGTGGAAATTAAAGTGGGAATCAGTGGTTATATTGAATCATTAGAAGTGGTAGAAGGAGAAGCTATCGCTGATCAAAAACTATTAATAACAGTGAGGGATGATCTATTAATAACAGGAAGTGATTAATAGAAGTAATATGTATTTTGCACTTTTTAATAATTATTTTTACTATGAAGAATCTTAAAAGCGCTTACATTAAATGGGTTTGCAAAGTGAAAAGGGGGGAGTTATATGATGGATCAAAACCAAGGATTAAAAAGGGAATTGAAAAGTCGGCACATATTTATGATTGCACTCGGGGGAGTTATTGGTACAGGACTTTTTTTAGGATCGGGTTATACAATTCATGAAGCTGGACCTGGAGGAGCAATTGTAGCGTATCTTGTTGGTGGGTTTGTTATGTATTTAACGATGCTCTGTCTAGGAGAGTTAACGGTTGCGATGCCTGATGCAGGATCTTATCAAACATATGCTACAAAGCACATTTCTCCTGCAGCAGGTTATGTAGTCGGATGGATGTCGTGGCTAAACTGGTCCGCTACGATAGGTATTGAATTAATTGCAGTTAGTATTTTGATGAAACGATGGTTTCCTGATGTACCGTCATGGATTTGGTGTGTAGTGTTTGCAGTGTTGCTCTTTGGTATTAATGCGTTATCTTCAAGAAGTTTTGCGGAAGTTGAATTCTGGTTTGCAAGTATTAAAGTAATTACAATCATTGCATTTATTATTTTGGGCGGGGCAGCAATGTTTGGTTTTCTAGATATGAAAGGAAATGAACCAGCACCGATGTTTTCTAGCTTTACTGATTATGGTGGATTGTTCCCAAATGGATTATCAGCAATTTTAATTACGATGATTGCAGTTAACTTTTCCTTCCAAGGAACAGAACTAGTTGGTATTGCAGCTGGTGAGAGTGAAAATCCAGAGAAAACGATCCCGAAGGCAATTAATAATACGGTTTGGCGCATACTTGTTTTCTTTGTACTATCTATTTTTATTCTTGCGGGACTATTTCCTTGGCAGCAAGCAGGCGTGATAGAAAGTCCATTCGTAGTTGTATTTGATAAAATTGGTATTCCTTATGCGGCTGATATTATAAATTTCGTTATTATTACAGCGGTACTATCAGTTGCGAATTCAGGATTATATGCAACTTCCCGTATGCTATGGTCGATGTCTAAGCAAGGAATGATTAGCCCGATTTTTAGTAAGTTATCTAAAAACGGTGTTCCTATTTATGCATTGATTGTAAGCACGATTGTAGGGTGTCTCTCATTACTATCAGGTATTTATGCGGAAGATACAGTTTATTTATGGCTTCTTTCAATTGCAGGGTTCGGAGCGATATTAGTTTGGGCATCAATCGCTCTATCTAATCTATTAGCTAGAAGGACATACGTGAAGCAAGGTGGGGATATTAAAGACTTGAAATTTAAAACGCCATTGTATCCATTCGTACCACTGCTTGCTTTAGTATTAAATTTAACAGTAATTGTAGCTATGGCTTTTATTCCAGAACAAAGAATGGCATTGTATTGTGGTATTCCATTTATGATAGTTTGTTTACTGTTTTATCGTGCTACCAAAAATAAAAGAAGTAAAGTAGAACTTATTGAAAAGACAAATACAACCGAATTAGAAAGTTTATCCCGCATTAACGGGCAGTAAAACTCCCACCTCAAAATTCGGCTGGAGCAAAGAAGTTAGGTGGGAGTCGGGCTGCCCGTAAACGCCCGATTGGTGAGGAATGATAATTAGTGGGGATGAACACCCCCACTAATTATAGTTTCACTTTATAATATTGATTGATTTGGAGACTGTAAGATTGTAAACAGTCTCTTTTTTTGTGAAAATAAAGCTGGAAACATACTACGTATGCAAAGGGGAATTAGCAATGAATCAAGAAGTTTCACAGCTATTAGAACAGATTGATTTACGAAAAGAGGAGCTACTAGAACTCACAAAAACTTTAATTCGTTTTGAAACACCAGCACCGCCGGCGAGAAATACAAATGAGGCGCAAGAATTTGTTGCAGAGTTTCTAAAAAAACGAAATTTCAGTATTGATAAATGGGATGTATATCCAAATGATCCGAATGTTGTTGGGGTAAAAAAAGGGACGGAAAGTGAGTTGTATAAAAGTCTTATTATTAATGGCCATATGGATGTAGCTGAAGTATCGGTAGATGAGGCGTGGGAAACAAATCCGTTTGAGCCATTTATAAAAGATGGTTGGTTAGTTGGGAGAGGCGCGGCAGATATGAAAGGTGGACTAGCTGGAGCCTTATTTGCAATTCAGCTTTTAGAAGAAGCGGGAATTGAATTGCCAGGTGACTTAATGTTTCAATCGGTAATTGGAGAAGAAGTGGGAGAAGCAGGAACACTTCAATGTTGTAAGCGTGGTTATGATGCTGATTTTGCAGTAGTAGTTGATACAAGTAATTTACATATGCAAGGGCAGGGTGGCGTAATTACTGGATGGATTACAGTGAAAAGCCCGCAAACGTTTCATGATGCAACACGTAGACAAATGATTCATGCTGGAGGCCGTTTATTCGGGGCGAGTGCTATTGAGAAAATGATGAAAATTGTTCAAAGCTTACAGGAGTTAGAGCGTCATTGGGCAGTCATGAAAACGTATGAAGGGTATCCATCAGGGACGACAACAATTAATCCAGCTGTCATTGAAGGAGGGCGTCATGCGGCATTTATTGCGGATGAGTGCCGGTTATGGATAACGGTTCACTTTTATCCAAATGAAACGCATGAACAAATAATAAAAGAAATAGAAGAGTATTTAGGAAAAGTGGCAGCAGCAGATCCATGGTTAAGCGAGAACCCACTACAATTTAAGTGGGGCGGAGAATCAATGATTGTTGATCGAGGTGAGATTTTCCCCTCTTTAGAAGTAGATAGTAATCATCCGGCTATTCAGAAACTAAGTTCCACACATGAATCTATATTACAGAAAGTTGCAACTTTAGATATGTCTGCTACAGTAACGGATGGCGGATGGTTTAGTGAGTTTAATATTCCAGCTATTATTTACGGACCAGGCACATTAGAAGAAGCTCATTCAATAAATGAGAAAGTTGAAGTTGAGCAGTTAGTTGAGTTTACAAAAGTAATTACTGCTTTTATATATGAATGGTGTCATATGAATAAATAAGAAAATAGTTTGATTTTTGAATTGTGCGAGTAAGTATGCTTGTACGATTTTTTTGTAACTATTTCAGAGGCGGATAAATTCAATATCTGAAATAGCTTGTTATGCTTTCTATGTTTTTCGTTTTATTTCAATTAATTTTTCCTTAGCTAATTCAACGGCAATTGCATCATCTAAATAGCCGATTGGAAAAAGATAATCAGGGATAATGTCTGTTGATAAAATGAAATATAGTAAGGCACCCCCAAGAATCGCACGCTCTTCGGTTGAAATGGTTTCTGTACAAAATTGTTGATACATATCTGTTAATTGTTCAATAAAAGGACCAGCGCTATCAATTTGTTCTAATTTACTTGCGAAACTTTCGTGAATACGTTTTTCACCTTCTGTTGTTTGAGCATAGCGTTCATAGTTTTCAAGTTCTTGTTTTACGCGCGTTGTTGTGTAGTCGAAATCAAATAAGTTAGAGGATTGCAGAGTTTGCTGAATTGTATCAAGAGATGTGTACATATCCGTCTTTTCTTTATTTATGTGAGGAGAATCAGGATACATCGCATCAAATAACAATTGTGGTGGAACTTGTAGACATTCTGCAAATTTTTGTAGATGTTTTTGTTTTGGCGGTTGTTTGCCATTCATAATTCTTGAGATTGTTGCGGGATCAATATTTGTAAGCATTCCTAATTGGCGCATGGATAAAGCACGTTCTTTTAAAAGCTTTTTTATTAATGTACTAAGCCGCTCATTCGAATTTTCTTTAGGCATAGTGAAGGCACTCCTTTTTTATTGTTGAAAAAATGTTGAGCATTTATTACAAGTATATGAAACAGACAGGCACAGTTGCTCAACATTTTCATAATATGCATTGAAAAGTAAGAAAAAGGGGTGACTGTTTATGAGTACGGCAGGTCTATTTTCAATTTTTTTAATCGGAATTGCTTCTAATTTAGATAATGCAGGTGTTGGGATTGCATATGGCATTCGTAAAATTCGAATTTCGTGGTTTAATAATTTTATCATTGCATTTTTTGGATTTTTATTTACTTTATTAGCTGGATTTTTTGGGAATTGGATCGCATTATTTATTTCAGAGTCTACGGCAAATTTGATTGGGGCAATTGTTTTAGGAATAATTGGAGTGTTTATTTTATGCCAGCCTTTTTTGAGTAAAAAAGAAACCATAGAATCTAAAGATGGTAGTGTACTTATGGGGATCTTACGTGATCCAGAAAAAGCAGATTTTGATGGATCTAAAACAATTAGTTTTTCTGAAGCTATCATTTTAGGGGTGGCATTATCTATTAATAATATTGCAGGTGGATTTGATGCTGGAGTAACAAATTTAAATCTTTGGCTTACAGCATGTATTTCTGGGGCGTTTAGTTTTATTTGTATTAGTGGTTTTGCGTATGTAGGAAAACGATTTTTAGCTGAATACTTAGGGAAATGGGCTACAGTTATTGCAGGCGTGTTATTAATTCTTATAGGGATAGATCAGTTATTATAAAAAATACAATGTTCGAGCATTTCCTCGGAAATACTCGAATGAATCGCATATATCGACATCGGATATTTTCTTCTGTAAATGTAAAGTAGATATCGTATAAAAGTGCATTATGTATAAATATTTGTTAATAAACATTAAAAGCACCTACATAGGTGCTTTTTTAACGTATATCTTCAATTAATTGTTCCGATTCTTCATGCATACTGTACTCACTTAATACTTGGATGCAAAGCCACTTTAATTCTTCGATAGTATGCTCAAGTTCTTCAGGAAGCACATGATGAATGTCTTCAAGTCCCATTCCGAAATGAATAAGCTCTAGTACTTGATCATCGATGTTCCGATCCATTAATAATTCAAGCACCTCTAAATTGAATATGTATCGGTGAGCTTCATCGAGTGAAACAACTTTTAACTTCAAGCTTTCTACAATACTCAATATAAAAAGAAGAATTGTCTTTTCAAGAACAGGTTGTTTTTCCATTTGAAATATCAGTTTCATCTTTTACACCTCCACATATAGCGTTAGGTTGTACTATATTATTCAGGAGGGGGGAGCAAATATGCATAATAAAGCGAAACTTTCATTATTGTTTTTGTTTTGTTATTGATGATTGGTGAAACTAAATTTTTCGTGAAATAAAAAATCCTGCTAGTATAGCAGGATAACTTCCGAATTTAAAATATACTCCAACCTTCTTGGGCAGAAAGTAATTCAAGAATTTTAAAACCAGCGATACTATTTCCGTTTGCATCTAAAGCGGGTCCGAAAATGCCGATTCCCATTTCGCCTTTTATGCAGCCGAAAATACCGCCCGCTACACCACTTTTTGCAGGGATTCCAACGCGAATTGCAAATTCACCAGATTCATTATACATCCCGCAAGTAACCATAAATGTTTTACAAATTTTTGTAATATGTTTAGGGATAATTTGTTTTTTCTTGTATGGATCGTAGCCGTCCATTGCAAAAATTAAACCAATACGTGCTAAATCGATACAGTTTACTTCAACTGCACATTGACGAGTGTATAAATCCATAAGTTCTTCAATGTCACAATCGATAATGCCGTTTTGTTTCATATAGTAACAAAGTGAACGGTTTAAGTAAGCAGTCTCTAATTCTGAATTGGCAACTTTAGAAGAATAGTTAATTGTAGGATTATCTGTTATTTCACGTACAAAATGAAGAATACGCTCCATTTTTTCTTCGTTATTTTTTCCAGCTAACATGCTTGTAATAGCTAGTGCACCTGCATTAATCATTGGATTAAGCGGTTTGGAAGGACTTGTCGTTTCTAACTTAATAATAGAATTAAAAGGGTCACCAGTTGGCTCCATTCCAACTTTAGAAAATACATATTCTTCACCACGATCTAAAAGGGCAAGTGCAAGTGTAATTACTTTGGAAATACTTTGAAGAGTAAATAGTGTTTGTGAGTTGCCAGCATGGATATATTCTGTTTCTTTATGGAAAATGGCAATCCCTAGATCATCTGGATTTGCATTTCCTAGTTCGGGGATATAAGTAGCAAGTTTTCCTTTTTTCGTATATGGTTTTACTTGTTCTAACAACTGTTGTAAGTTGTTTGTTTCAATGCACTGCATAGTACCAACGCTCCTATTTCGAATTAACTAAGTTTACTTTTCCCGATATGCTCGGAAATAAATAATAACATGAAAAAGTGGAATGATAAAACGAAAGTTATTTGTGTTATAATAAGTTTTTTTGTCTGTGTATTGTGTAGCTAACAAGGAGAATTTCCCTTTTATATAACAGTTTGGAAATAGAAAACTTATCCATAAAAAGTTCGAAAATAAAAACTACACATCTATACAACTATATGTTATTATGATTATGTAATAGAAAGCGTTTTCTAAAGCGTACTTATAATGATAACGATTTCATAAATTTGATAGGGGGAATTAAAATGTTGCAGTTTTTACAACGTATTGGTAAAGCGTTAATGCTTCCAATCGCCGTACTACCAGCAGCAGGATTATTGCTTCGTTTAGGACAAGAAGACGTATTTAATATTCCTGTTATGGCACAGGCCGGTGCAGCAATTTTTGATAATTTAGCACTTATTTTTGCAATTGGTGTTGCAATCGGTTTGTCTATTGATGGTAGTGGAGCAGCTGGACTTGCTGGGGCAATCGGATATCTTGTTTTACAAAATACAACGAATGCTTTAAGTAAGGCGTATTCAGCAGCAGAGCTGAATGATAAATTAAAAAGTGTTCAAGATTTAGTCGGTTCAGTAGATCCAACTAAATTAGCAGATACAATGACAAAAGTTTCAAAAGCAGCGGCGTTAACGCCGAAAATAAATATGGCCATACTTGGTGGTATTATTGCTGGGGTTGTTGCTGGATTACTATATAACAAATTCCATAAGATTAAATTACCAGAATGGTTAGGTTTCTTTGCGGGGAAACGTTTCGTACCAATCATTACTTCTATTGTAATGCTTCTTTTAGGATTAGTATTCGGTCAAGTTTGGCCAACAATTCAAAGTGGTATTGATGCGGTAGCACACGGCATCGTGAACTTAGGTTCAGTTGGTGCTGGTTTATTCGGATTATTAAACCGTTTATTAATCCCAATCGGTTTACACCATGTAATGAACACATACTTCTGGTTTGTACTTGGTGACTTTACAAATGCAGCTGGTGATATCGTTCATGGTGATATTGCACGCTTCTTTGCAAAAGATCCATCAGCAGGTATGTTCATGACTGGTTTCTTCCCGATCATGATGTTCGGTTTACCAGCAGCGTGTTTCGCAATGATTGCGGCTGCTAAACCAGAGAAACGTAAGATGGTTACAGGTATGTTAGGTGGTCTAGCATTAACTTCATTCTTAACTGGTATTACAGAACCAATTGAATTCTCATTCATGTTCTTATCACCAGTATTATACGGTATTCATGCAGTGTTAACAGGTCTTTCTTTATTCATTACAACAACACTTGGCATTCACGATGGTTTCTCATTTAGTGCCGGTGCAATCGATTACGTTTTAAACTTTGGTATTGCAACAAAACCAGTACTGCTAGCCGGAATCGGTTTAATTTACGCAGCAATTTACTTCGTTGTATTCTACTTCTTAATTAAGAAGTTCGATTTAAAAACTCCTGGTCGTGAAGATGACGATGAGTTAGCTGAAGAGGGTGATGCACCAGTTGCAGGCTCAATTGGTGAAACTTACGTAGCAGCTTTAGGTGGAAAAGAAAACTTAACAGTTATTGATAACTGTGCAACACGTTTACGCTTACAAGTGAAAGATGCTGGTCAAGTAAACGAAGCAGCATTAAAACGTGCTGGTGCAAAAGGTGTTATGAAATTAAGTAACACAAGTGTACAAGTTATCGTAGGTACAAATGTTGAATCTGTTGCCGATGATATGAAAAAACACGTATAAATAGTTAGATAAGAGGATATCCAAAAAGATTGATAACACCAGTCTTTTACAGGATATCCTCTTTTATTATGTTGAAATTTTAAAGGGAATCTTACTTTTGTAAATTTTCTTTTTCTTTTTTACACATATAGGTTGGTAATATGTTCAGCGCGTGATAAAGTAGGGATGACATAGAATGGAGTGTCTATAATCTACTGAAATGATTTGGAAAAAGTCTTATGTAGGTGAATTAAATTATCGGTAAATAAGGGGAAAAAGGCAATCATGGATCAGGAAAAAAATAATGCGAATGGGAAAGCACGTCGGCCGATTGTATACATAAAAAGAACAATCATTCTCGTCTTACTATTATCACTTGTATATTTCATGTATACAAAAATTGTTGCGCATAATAAGAAAGAGGAAACTTTAAAAGCGGCAGCAGAAATGAAAAAACAAGAAGAGCTAAAAAAGAAAGAAGAAGAAAAAAAGAAGCAAGAAGTACAAAAACAAAAAGAGCAGGAAAAACAAGTGAAGCAAGCACAAGCTGTGGAGAAGCCTGCTGAGGGACCACCTCAAGAAATTAATGAAAATGCTCAATTGGATCAATATTTACAGAGCATGGGATTTAGTGGGACAGCTGTTATTGTGAAGAATGGGAAAGTTCTTGTGAATAAAGGATACGGCATGGCGAATAAAGAGAAGCAAGTGCCGAATAATTCAGAGACGACCTTTTATATTGGTTCTATTTCAAAAGCATTTGTAGCGACTGCTATTATGCAATTAAAAGATCAAAATAAGTTACAAGTAGAGGATACAGTTGCAAAGTATATTCCAGACTTTCCTCAAGGTAATAGCATTCAGTTAAAACATTTATTAACACATACATCAGGCATTCCGGAATATGAGCAGGGAAAAGAGGATATTTCTCATGAAGAACTGATAAAGCGGATAGGAAATCAAAAGCGTATCGGGAGTCCAGGAGAGAAATGGAAGTATTCCGATTCGAACTACTCTATACTTGCTTACATTGCTGAGAAGGTAAGTGGACAGTCGCTCGAAGAATATATAAAACAACATATTTTTGCGATTGCGGGTATGAAACATTCTGGTTTTGGTACAGCGTTGGAACAAACAAGATTCCCATCAACGGGTTATAAAATAGTGAATAACAATATGACAACACCTAATATTCCGAGCATGTCACAACTATATGGTTGTGGTGATATATATACGAGCGCACATGATTTATATTTATTTAATGAAGCACTCTTTTCTGGAAAATTAATTTCAAAAGAGAGTTATAATCAAATGTTTACAGCCGTGAAAAAGGATTATGGATTTGGCTGGTATGTAGATCCAGGAAGCTATTCAAATCATGGTGTAATGCCAGGTTGGAATTGCTTAAATGGTTTTAGTAAAAATGGCAGTGTATATGTGGTTTTATTATCTAACATTCAAAATAACATTAAATCATTTGGAAAAGTGAATAACGATATTTATACGATGTTGCGGAATATTGAAGTGTAAAAGACTATCCTTTTGGATAGTCTTTTTTCATGCTCAGGAAATATATCCACAATTATTACTTAATGTAATACAAAAATAATCAATATATTCTAGAAAATGTATGCCTTACCTATCACAAAAAAAGCCTGCTTTGTATAAATTAAGATGTATGGATGTAAATTTTATACTTTAAAAATAATAGGAGGAGAAGCATATGTGTCTGTTCAGAAAATATTGGCATAAATTATCCCGACTGTTTAATAGACAATTAGGCTATTTTTTAGATGACAAGTTACTGCCTGCTGTGGAACGACTTTTATTTTCACAAAACTTCGCAAAGTTTATTCAAAGAAATTCTAAGCAAGCTACGGAAGATTTTATAGAATCAAGTCAATTCCAATCTATTATTTGTAACATTTTAAAAGAATGTAATACATCACCATTTAAAGAAATTGCAAAGCAGTATTTAGGTAAAAACGTCGAAATTACTGTGACAGTTGGACAGTTAACGGGTGTTATTGTAGCAGTTGGTGACGATTTCTTAACACTACAAGAAGGAATAGGAACTGAAGTTTTATTACCATTTACAAGTATTATATCAATTAAAGAAGTGTAAGAAAGGAGACTTATATATGTTATTTACTGATGAATTGCGTAACCATGTTGGTGAGTTAGTGCAAGTTGTGACAGCTGTAGAAATTGTTGCAGGCATTCTTTTATCTGTGACGGATGGAGCAGTAAGTGTTCGTACTTCTCCTTCTTATGGACCACCGGAAGATGTACTTGTACGCATGCCTATTATTTCTTATGTTCGCTTGGAAGGGTAAGAGTGATGCAAGTATGAAAGTATCAGTTGTTATTCCAGTGCATAATGAAGCAAGTACTTTATCACAAGTTTTAGTAGAAGTGGAGAAGCTCGAGCCTTATGAAATTATCGTAGTAGATAATGGATCGACAGATGAGACAAAGGAAATAGCCGTCCAACATCATTGCCATGTAATTTATTATAAATATTCTCTTGGCAATGATGTTGGACGGGCAATTGGAGCTAGAGAAGCAAAAGGTGACATCGTATTATTTTTAGATGGTGATATCGTTATTGATAATATAGAGCTACAACGTTTTGTGAAAGGAATCCAGCAGGGGCATCAAATTGTTGTGAATAATTTAACTTGGTCTGTGTATTTAAAGGTGAGACCACATTATACGACAGTTGGAAAATGTATGTTGAATCGTTATTTGAATAAAAAAGAGCTTGTTGTCGGATCTTTAATCGCAATTCCACATGCGATGAGTAGAGAAGTTATCAAGAGGCTTGGATGGTGGAATTTAGCAGATCCAGCATTATTTCAAGCAATGGCGATGTCTAGAGGAGTAGATATTGTCGATATGGCTTCGGTCGATGTAATTCACACAAATAAAATTCGTCCTGTGCATACTGGCACATCACCTGGTTCTCCTTATCCGAAAGCGACTAGTCGTATTATGGGTGATCATTTACGTGCTTTGCAATATGTAATCGAAACATATGGTAAACGTGGCGGTTTTTCGGAGGGAAACAGGGATAGAGAGTTTATAGGGAAGTATAAACCAGCTTTATTACAAAAGGAAAAGGCGAAATATAGTGCGATTATACCAGTGTCAGAAGAAAAAATGACTATCAGATCTGTTATACAAGAAGTGAAAAAAGCAGGTGTAGATGAAATTATAGTTGTTGCGAATGGAGCAGATGATGAGACGATTAAACAAGCAAAGTTAGAGAATGTTATTGTAGTGGAATTCACGAAGGCGCTTGGACATAATGTAGCACGAGCGATAGGGGCTATGCATGCTACGGCAGATATTTGTTTATTTGTTGATGGTGACTTTGCTATTCCGGCAAAAAAACTAATTCCATTTTTGCATGCTATTGAAGACGGGAATGATGTGGCGTTAAATGATTTGCAATGTTTGTTAGATATGTTTCATCCAGCAGATCCAATTAGTATGGGGAAATATTTCGTGAATTTGGTAGCAAAACGACCAGACTTATGGAACAACTCGTTAACGGCAGTACCACATGCTATGCGTAAAAAGGTAATAGAGAAAATTGGGTATGATTCTCTTATCATTCCACCATTAGCTCAAATGAAAGCTATTTTAGAAGAGTGTTCTATTACAGCAGTGGAATTTGTAGATGTTATAAAAACAAATCGAGTACGCCCAGAGCAACATGGGTTTGTAAATGGACGTATTCCAGCATTTGACCGTATTTTTGGTGATCAGCTTGAGGCGATTGCGTATTTATTACAATATAAGGACGAACGCGGAGGATTTACAGATGGAGAGCGGGATAGAGATATAATTCAACAATTGAGAAAGGAAGAAGAAAATATAGATGGATGCTAGTAGTAAAGTAACCATTATTGGATTAGGATATGTTGGTCTTCCTTTGGCTGTCCTTTTTGCAGAAAGAGGACATGCTGTACTTGGATTAGATAAAGATACTAGGAAGATAGAATTAATAATCAAAGGAGAAAGTTATATTCCTGATGTTTCTTCTAGCGTATTACAAAATTTATTGAACGAGAGAAAATTAATAGTAAATACACCAGATAAAGGTGTTACGGAGTTCCAAAATAGTGAGTATGTTATTGTGACTGTGCCAACGCCAATTAATGAGAATAAAGAACCCGATTTAAGTGCCCTCGTTTCAGCCTCTTATTATATACAACAACACCTTAAAAAAGGACAAACCTTCATTTTTGAAAGCTCCACATATCCAGGTACACTGGAGGAAGTTATCATTCCTATTATTTCTCAAACAGGTAAAAAGGTAGGAGAAGATTATTATATTGGGTATTCTCCAGAGCGAATTGATCCAGCGAATAGCCAGTATTCAGTCGAAACAATTCCAAAAGTTATTAGTGGACAAACCGAGCAGTGTAAACAAAAAGTACAGGATTTGTATAGCACTATATTTGATGTAGTCGTTCCAGTTAGCTCTCCGAAAGTAGCCGAGATGTGTAAGCTATTTGAAAATATTCAGCGCTTAGTTAATATTTCATTAGTAAATGAGTTAAATATACTTTGTGAAAGTTTGAATATTAATTTTTATGAGGCGCTTGAAGCTGCATCTACAAAACCGTTTGGATTTACTCCGTATTGGCCAGGTCCAGGAATAGGGGGACATTGTATCCCGGTAGATCCTTTGTATTTTCAATGGAGAATAAGAAAGGCTGGAGCAATTAGTCAATTAATTGAGGCAGCACATGTAATTAATGAAGAAATGCCAGAGAAAATAATCGGGAAAGTAAAAGGTGTGATGCAATCACCAGCAACGGTTTTAATTGTAGGGATTGCATATAAGAAAGATGTAAATGATTTGAGAGAATCACCAGCGTTGCCAATTATTCAATTATTAATAAAAGAAGGATACAAGATAGAATATCATGATCCGTATATTTCTACAGCGAAAATTGGAGATACACTATATCAATCCGTCCCATTAGATGAACAAATAATTAAAGAAGCGGATTGTATTTTAATTGTAACGGATCACTCTAATATCGATTGGAATCTATTTAAAGGAATTGAGCGATTAATAGATACACGTGGAATTATAAAGAAGGTGAGTGTATGAGTAAGAAATGTTTAATTACAGGTGGGGCAGGATTTATTGGATCGCATTTAGCTGAAGAGCTGGTGAAAAGAGGTTATGTGGTCACAATCGTTGATAACTTCTATAAAGGAAAAAATAAATATCATGATGAGTTAATGAAAGAAATTCGGGTTATTCCAATAAGTGTTTTAGATAAAAATTCTATTTATGAATTAGTAAATCAACATGATGTAGTATTTCATTTAGCGGCAATTTTAGGTGTAAAAACGACAATGGAAAAGAGTATAGAGCTTATTGAAACGAATTTTGATGGAACGAGAAACATTTTACAAGCAGCGCTAAAAGGAAAGAAGAAAGTAGTCTTTGCGTCTACTTCAGAAGTATATGGTAAGGCAAAGCCACCCTTCTCTGAAGAGGGGGATCGATTATACGGGGCAACTTCTAAAATACGTTGGAGTTATGCGGTGTGTAAAACGTTAGAAGAAACATTATGTTTAGGATACGCTTTAGAAGGTTTACCTATAACGGTTGTTCGTTATTTTAATATTTATGGTCCAAGAGCGAAAGATGGTCCGTATGCAGGGGTAATCCCACGATTTATCAGTGCGGCCTTGCAAGGAGAAGACATCCTTGTATATGGAGATGGAATGCAGACGCGTTGCTTTACGCATGTAAGTGATGCGGTAGAGGCAACGATTCGAGCGATGGATGAGAAGGTAAATGGTGAGATTATTAATATAGGTTCTGAGAATGAAAAAAGTATAAAAGAAGTAGCAGAAGTAATTAAAAAGCTAACGAAATCTTCTTCAAAGATTGTCCAAGTTCCTTTCGAAGAGGTATACCCATATGGCTTTGAAGAAATTCCAAATAGAAGACCGGATGTAACGAAATTAAAAGAACTTGTGCAGTTTCAAGCGACAGTAACGTGGGAACAAGGATTGAAAGAAACTATTAAGTGGTTTCGTGAAGAAAATAATGGCTAAGTCGCTATCAATTATTATACCTGTATGTAATGAAGTGGATACGATTTCAGACGTTATTCAATCGGTAAAAGGATTAAATCCAGTAGAGATTATTGTAGTAGCAAACGGTTGTAATGATGGTACAGAAGAGGTTGCTGATCGATTAGGATGTAAAGTAATCAAGTATACAGAGTTACTAGGGAATGATGTTGGTCGTGCAGTTGGCGCAAAACACGCCATAGGTGATGTATTACTATTTATAGATGGAGATTTTGCTATTCAAACTTCAAAATTACAATTATTCCTAAATCCAATTTTACATGATCAGGCCGACATCGTTTTAAATAATTTGGACGCACTATTTTTAAAAAAACAAAAACCGCACTCTGTGACAGTATGGCGTCAAATATTAAATGCAATGTTAGAGCGTGAAGCGTTAAAAATTGATTCTTTATTATCCGTACCTCATGCGTTGACGAAAGAAGTTGTTCAAAGTATTGGATATGAATGTTTTGTTAATCCTATTGTGGCTCATTTACGCCTAGTTCAAAGTAAATGGAGAATTAGTCGTCATTGTGCAATTGATGTTATTACGCCAAATAAATTTCGGCCGACTGAGCATGCTGCGTATGGCACGGGTCTTTCTCCATCTGAAAAACGGATGATAGGTGATCATATAGAAGCTGTAGCGGAGCGGATAGTAGGCAGTGATGAGCGCGGAGGATATTATGACGGAAATAGGAAAAGAGAAAGTGTCTATCATACGTTAAGTTTCGAAGATTTTTATCAAGGATGGGGCGTTACATCTAAGTTGTATAAAGGAAAGCAATTATCGGTCATTATTCCTGTACAAGATGAAGAAAAAACGATTGGAAATGTTATAGAAGAGATTCGCAAAATTGAACCTTTTGAAATTATCGTTGTTGTAAATGGGTCGTCTGATCAAACAGTAACGATTGCAAAAGAAAAGGGAGCAACAACAATTGTATATAAAGAAGCACTTGGAAACGATGTAGGGCGTTCACTTGGAACTTATTTTGCAAAAGGGGATATTGTGTTGTTTATAGACGGTGACTTTGTTATTCCGGCTAGAGAATTATATCCTTTCGCAAAAGCTATTGCAGATGGAATGGATGTCGCATTAAATGATCTAAATCATTATTTAGATTTAAGAGTACCGCTTCATCTTGTAACTGCATTTAAATATGCATTAAATTTAGCTTGTGATAGAAAAGATCTAGGAGTAGGCTCTCTTATCGCTGTACCGAATGCGTTTAGCCGTAAGTGTTTGAAAGAAATCGGGTATAGATCTTTACTGTCACCGTGTGTAGCACAAGTGAAAGCTATTCTGTCAGGATTCGAAATTGCATGTGTAAGTCGTATAGAGGTAGATAAGATGAATCGTATTCGTCCCAATGAACATTTTGCAAAAATAGGTCATCCTCCAGCTGTTTTGCGTATTATAGGTGATCATATAGAAGGATTAGAGCAATTAATTGTATTAGAAGGCAGTCGTGGTGGATTCTATGATGGGAATAGAAAAAGAGATGTTTTAGAGTAGTAACAAAAAAAGTGTACAACATATGTACACTTTTTTGTTCTGTTATAAAAACTATAACAGATTAGGAGATAAGAGTATTACAGCTCTACAATGGGTATTGTTCTTATATTACAAAATAGGACTCGTATATAAGGATACCAAAAAAATACAATTAAGGAAAGGGTTAATTATAAAGACTTTTAAGTGAAGTTAACACTATACATATAGTAGTTTGCTCAACATTTCACAAACATGTCACAACTATTTCGTTCACTTTCGCCAAAAAGTAGTATTCTAAGTGTGTAAGCTGTTATATAAAAAATCTTAGTCCTGTACTAATCAAAAATGGAGGAGATTAGGATGACTCAAGTATTAGAAAATGTTAAAAACGCATGGGAAAACTTTAAAGGTGAAAAATGGAAAGCAGAGATTGATGTTCGCGATTTCATTTTAAATAATGTAAACGTTTACGAGGGAGAGGACTCTTTCTTAGCGGAGGCAACTGAAGCAACGAAGAAACTTTGGGATCAAGTAATGGATTTAACAACAAAGGAACGTGAAAACGGTGGCGTTCTTGATATGGATACAAAAATTGTTTCTTCTATTACATCACATGAACCAGGATATTTAAATAAAGATATTGAGAAAGTGGTCGGTTTCCAAACTGATAAACCATTTAAACGTTCTTTACAACCATATGGTGGTATTCGTATGGCGGAACAAGCTTGTGAAGCGTATGGATATGAAATGGATAAAGAACTTAGCAGTATTTTCAGAGACTGGCGTAAAACTCATAATCAAGGTGTATTTGATGCATACACACCAGAAATGAAAGCGGCTCGTAAGTCAGGTGTTATTACTGGTCTTCCAGATGCATATGGACGTGGACGTATTATCGGTGATTATCGCCGCGTAGCATTATATGGTATAGATCGTTTAATTGAAGCGAAAAAAGCTGATTTTAATTTAACTGGTGGTGTAATGAGCGAAGAGACAATGCGCTTACGCGAAGAATTATCTGAGCAAATGCGTGCACTTCAAGAGTTAAAACAGATGGCTGCTTCTCATGGATTCGATATTTCTAAGCCAGCTACAAATACACAAGAGGCTTTCCAATGGTTATACTTTGCTTATCTTGCAGCAATTAAAGAGCAAAACGGGGCAGCAATGAGTCTTGGACGTACATCTACATTCTTAGATGTTTACATTGAAAGAGATTTAGCAAATGGTACTTTAACAGAAGAAGAAGCACAAGAAATCGTGGATCATTTCATTATGAAGTTACGTCTTGTGAAATTCGCAAGAACACCTGATTATAATGAACTATTCTCTGGTGATCCAACTTGGGTAACTGAATCTATCGGTGGTATGGCGTTAGACGGTCGTCCGTTAGTAACAAAAAACTCATTCCGTTTCTTGCATACATTAGATAATTTAGGACCAGCTCCAGAACCAAACTTAACAGTTCTTTGGTCTAAACAATTACCAGAGAACTTTAAAAACTACTGTGCGAAAATGTCTATTAAAACATCAGCAATTCAATATGAAAATGATGACATTATGCGTCCTGATTACGGCGATGACTACGGTATTGCTTGTTGTGTATCTGCAATGAGAATTGGTAAACAAATGCAGTTCTTCGGAGCACGTGCAAACTTAGCGAAAGCATTACTATATGCGATTAATGGCGGTAAAGATGAAAAATCGAAAGCGCAAGTTGGTCCTGAGTATGCACCAATTGCTTCTGAAGTATTAGATTACGAAGAAGTTATGCATAAGTTTGATATGACAATGGAATGGTTAGCAGGTCTATATTTAAACACATTAAATGTTATCCACTACATGCACGATAAATATAGCTACGAACGTATTGAAATGGCGCTTCATGATACAAATGTTCTTCGTACAATGGCAACAGGTATCGCAGGATTGTCTGTAGTAGCAGACTCATTAAGTGCAATTAAATACGCAAAAGTAAAACCAGTTCGTGATGAAAATGGTATTGCAGTTGACTTCGAAATTGAGGGGGATTTCCCTAAATACGGTAACAATGATGATCGTGTAGATGAAATCGCAGTAAATCTTGTGAAAACATTTATGAACAAGATTCGCAAACATAAAACATACCGTAACTCTGTTCATACAATGTCAATCTTAACAATTACATCTAACGTCGTATACGGTAAGAAAACTGGTAACACTCCAGATGGCCGTCGTACTGGAGAACCATTTGCACCGGGTGCAAACCCAATGCATGGCCGTGATACAAAAGGTGCATTGGCGTCATTATTATCTGTAGCTAAATTACCATATGAAGATGCACAAGATGGTATTTCAAATACATTCTCTATTATTCCAAAAGCACTTGGTAAAGAAGATGATGTACAAGTACGCAACTTAGTATCTATGCTTGATGGATATGCAATAAAAGAAGGACATCACTTAAATATTAACGTATTTAATCGTGAAACATTAATGGATGCAATGGAGCACCCTGAAAAATATCCACAATTAACAATTCGTGTATCTGGTTACGCTGTTAACTTTATTAAATTAACTCGTGAACAACAAATTGATGTAATTAACCGTACAATGCATGAAAGCATGTAAGTGAAAAAAGTGTCCCTCCGCTTTTAATCTATATAGCGGAGGGGGGCTGTTTCAATAAAGGAGGAAGTAACATGGTAAAAGGAAGAATACATTCTGTAGAGTCTTGTGGTACTGTTGATGGCCCAGGGATTCGTTATGTCATATTTACACAAGGGTGTTTATTACGTTGTCAATATTGTCATAATGCTGATACGTGGGAAATCGGTAAGGGTAAAGAAATAACAGTTGAAGAAGTGATGCAGGATGTGACATGTTACCTTCCATTTATTGAAGCTTCTGGAGGCGGTATAACAGTTAGCGGTGGAGAGCCACTATTACAGCTAGACTTCTTAATTGAGTTGTTTAAAAAGTGTAAAGAAGCTGGTATCCATACAACGATCGATTCTTCTGGCGGTTGTTATTCTGAAGAACCAGAATTCCAAAATAAGCTAGATATGTTAATGGATTATACAGATTTAGTTTTATTGGATTTGAAGCATATTGATTCAAAGAAACATCGTAAATTAACAGGGAAACCAAATGAACACATTTTACAATTTGCTCGTTATTTATCGGATAAAAAGAAACCAATTTGGGTAAGACATGTATTGGTTCCTGGTGTTACCGATGGTGAAGAGGATCTGCAAAAATTATCAAGTTTTATTCAAAGTCTATCGAATGTTAAGAAAGTGGAAGTGTTGCCATATCATAAACTCGGTGTTTATAAATGGGAGGCACTTGGGCATAAGTATCCACTTGCGGATGTGAATCCACCGACAGAAGAAAATGTTGAGCATGCAAAACATATTTTAAAAGCAGTCTAATCCAAATATTGGATTAGACTTTTTGTTTCTTTATCCCGCTATTTGTGGACAGTAAACACCCGATTGGTGAAGGCTAATAATTAGCGGGGGACGAAAAACCCCCCACTGATTAAAGTTTCACTTTATAATAAAATCTAGAGTATATATTCGGAACAGAGTATACTGAAGATAGAATATCCATATTTTTGTAAAGAATAAGCGGAGAAATTTACATAATTGTAAAGGGAAATCAAAATAGTAAAAAGAATTAAGAAGTAAAAGAGTGAGTATCATGAAATATAGAACATTTGTAAGTTATTGCGAAAGCTCTTATAGGAAAGTATAATGTAAAGATATGAGCACAGATAGGATTAAGGGGTCAATCTTATATGCTTTGCATATCCACGACAGGTACATAGCTAACAGGAGAATATTGGAATCCGAGTATGTAATGTTTAAGGAAAATGTTTTTCCTATTGTCGTATATGCAATATGGAGAAACAAAAAGCTAGGAGTGGATTTGTTTGATAAAAAACCCCAAGGTTTTAATATTAACTGCACATTACGGTAACGGCCATGTGCAAGTAGCGAAAACATTAGAACAAACCTTTCGCCAAAAAGGAATCAAAGATGTAATTGTATGCGACTTGTTTGGAGAATCACATCCAGTTATAACCGATATTACAAAATATTTATATTTAAAAAGTTATACGATAGGAAAAGAATTATATCGTTTGTTTTATTATGGTGTAGAGAAAATTTATGATAAAAAAATAGCATCTTGGTATGCGAATTTTGGGAGAAAGCGTTTGAAATCGCTATTACAGGTAGAGAAACCGGATATTGTTATTAATACCTTTCCAATCATCGCTGTACCAGAATTGAAAAAGCAAATAGGTATTTCTATTCCTGTTTATAACGTATTAACGGATTTTTGCGTTCATAAAATATGGATCCATCGAGAAGTAGATCGTTATTTTGTAGCAACCGATCATGTGAAAAAAGTGATGGTTGATATTGGTGTGCCTGCAGAGCAAATTGTTGAAACAGGGATTCCGATTCGTGGTAGTTTTGAGCTAAAGATAAATCCAGAAATTATATATAATAAATATCAGTTATGTAAGGATAAAAAGATTTTACTAATTGTAGCAGGTGCTCATGGTGTGCTAGGAAGTGTAAAAGAGCTATGCCAGTCATTTATGTCAGTACCAAACTTACAAGTGGTTGTCGTTTGTGGAAAAAACGAAGCTTTAAAGCAGGATTTATTGGGGCTGCAGGAGCAAAGTTCTGATACTTTAAAAGTATTTGGTTATGTTGAAAACATTGATGAATTATTCCGTGTTACTTCTTGTATGATTACGAAGCCTGGTGGTATTACATTAAGCGAAGCAGCAGCATTACAAGTACCTGTCATTTTATATAAGCCTGTCCCAGGACAAGAAAATGAAAATGCGTTGTATTTTGAAAGAAAAGGGGCTGCAGTTGTAATCCGTGATGATAGTGAAGTTTTTGCAAAAACAGAGGCGTTATTGCAAGATGATATAAAGCTTCTCCAAATGAAAGAAGCGATGAAAAGTATTTATCGTCCTGAACCAGCTGGTCATATCGTGGATGCAATTTTGGCAGAAAATCATGCAGAGCCGAGTCGTATACCTATTAAATCACCAGCTCTTGCCGAATCTTTTACTTAATATGAAACCCCTCTTTTAAACTTTTAAAGAGGGTTTTTTTATTATTGTAACAAAAGTAAGCCTGAATTATTAACTTATCCACAAAGGATTACGCTTTCATTAGACAGTAAAATCGGAATATTAACAACTATATCCACATAGTCCACAATTTTTAGAAAATTATCCACAATTCGTGCGTTTGGTGTTTAGTTAAATAAATGAATTCGCAAAAGATTTTTGGAATTTATGCACAATTCTATGGATTTTGTGGATAAAGTTGTCCACAAAAAAGGTTCCTTATTTATAAGGAACCTTTTTTGCCAATTCATTGAAAAATCTTATACAATGAAACTGAATAATTAGGGGGGAAAACCTTCTAATTATTCAGTTTCACTTTAAATACTTTTTGAGCGATATCCCGCTGCACGATCTGCTTTTCGAAATTCTCGTTGATAAAGAACTTCTTGTGTACTAGATAATGTGTTTTTCGCTTTGTCACGTTTCTTTTTATCCATTACAAATCACCTCGTGTCTTAAAGTCACTATCTATCGTTTCCAAAGACATGGGGTGATATACATATATGTCAAACGGTTAATGATTAATTATTATTTCTAAAAATTTAGATTACGCTTCTTTTAAGTGGTGGGCGTCTTGGAATGTTGTATCTCGCATTGTAGCAAGTGTATATTGATCTTTTGGAATTTCATATAGGTTATATACTTCTTCATTTGCGTTAATTTCATCATAAACGGCTTTTCTTGTTTCATTTGCTAGATTTACATATTGTAGTTTTTCGGCAGCTTTAATAGAACGAATATTTATTTTGCGAATACGCATAAAAATTGTTTCAATATCTAATTCGTAGAAAAGTTCGCTAAAAAATGAATCTTTCGCCAATTTATTATAGCCTTTGCCATGGTATGGTTTTCCAAGCCATGTTCCAAGGAATCCGGCTTTTTCTTGCACATCAAATAAGGTAATTGTTCCGATAGGGTTACCCCATTCATCTAAAATTGTGCGTGAAATTAATTCCCCACGCTCTTCAGCTTCAATCGTTTGTTTCGTTAAAAATAAATATTCCTCATAAGAATAAGCCTTTTGACGCACAAAAGGGAAGACAGCTGGATCCACCATTAATTCGTATAGAACGTGGCTGTCGTGTAAGTCGCGTTTTTTCAACACACTAACTCCTCCTCACACGAGGGTAGCATGACGAAAAAGCACCCCACCCTCGAAATTTTTATATCAATCTTTAAAAAATTTCGGGGTGGGAATCGAACCCACTAGAACCAGTTTATAACGCTGGTGGCGCACCATTTGCCTTCCCCATTCATCAATTTGAAAATGATAATCACGACACAAATTGATTATGGTTTCATTCAGTTTATAATCGTATAATACTTTATCTAGTCAAAAAAATAAACTAGTTTTTTTTATTTTTTTTGTAAATTATTTTCCCATCAATCATAGTTAGTACAGGCTTGGCTAAATAATGGAAAGGATGATGTGTCCATAACACGAGATCGGCGTCTTTTCCAACCTCAATGCTTCCAATTCTATCCTCTAAACGTAAATTTCGCGCTGGAAATATAGTGATTCCTTCCAATGCAGTTTTCTCGTCTAATCCTTCCCTTACTGCGACAGCAGCACAAACATTTAAATATTGAATGGGTGTATAGGGATGATCTGTTGTTATAGAAACTTCCACTCCATTTTTTGATAATATATGGTAAGTATCCCATGTTTTGTTTTTTAGTTCGATTTTAGAACGGCGTGTAAGAGTGGGGCCAACTGAAACCTTCAAATTGTGTTTCGAAAGCTCTTCAACAATAAAGTGTCCTTCTGTACAATGCTCAATACGTAAATCAAGATTGAATTCTGTTGCAAAGCGTAAAGCAGAACTAATATCGTCAGCACGGTGAGCGTGAATACGTACCGGTATTTCGCGGCGTAGTGCTTTTAAAATAGGAAGCATTCGAAAATCTGCTTCATGCCCGTAGTGCTGTGCTTCATAGAATGATTCGCGAAGTACCCCCATAATCCCCATACGTGTTATGGATTCTTTTGTTCCATTACTATGGATCTTTTTGGGATTTTCTCCAAAGGCAATTTTTAAACCAGCAGGTTCTTGAATAATCATGTGATCAATACAAGTTCCAGCAGTTTTTATTACACAAGTAGTACCGCCGATAATATTTTGACTCCCAGGCATAACGTGAACAGTTGTGATCCCGTTTTGTACAGCGTCTTGAAATGCAATATCAAAAGGATGGATTCCGTCTAAAGAGCGGATATGTGGTGTTGAAACTTCAGATGTTTCATTTGCATCATTGCCAGCCCAACCAGTGCCTTCATCATAGAGACCAAGGTGAGTATGGACATCAATAAATCCAGGTAAGAGATGAAGGGCTCGTGCATCTATAACGGTCATATCTTGAGTAGGCTGAATAGAAGGTTTGACCTCAGCAATTCGTTCTCCTATAACAAGTACATCCCCTTGAAATTTTTGAGATGTAATAGGATATACAATGGCTTGTTTGAGCAATATTTTCATAGGTACCTCATTTCTGTTACTTTACAATGTTAATGGAATTTAAGAAAAAGTAACTGAAAGGTTATTTGTGCAGTAATGCTCTGGATCCTAGAAAATGAAAGTTTTGAAAGGGGACCCCCTTGTAAAGCTGTGTTTTAGAAGTACTACATTGTATGCGAAAGTATATTTTGTAATGCATGGTTTACTGTCGGAAATGTGTATTGGTACCCATGTTCAATTGCTTTAATAGGTAATACATGTTGCCCTTCTAGTACAAGTATACTCATCTCACCCAATAAAGCGTGAAGCATAAATGAAGGGACAGGTAACCAATGAGGCTTTCCCATTATAGTTGCAATGGTTTCTCCAAATTCCTTCATTCGTATAGGTAGGGGGGCTGTAATATTAAGAGGACCATCAATTTCTTCTTTGTGTATGATGAAGTCAATCATGCGAACGACATCGTCTATATGAATCCATGATAACCATTGGTTTCCAGATCCAATTGTACCTCCGATATAGAATCGATAGGGAAGTAGCATTTTTGGAAGAGCTCCTCCGTCGGCACCTAATACGACTCCGAATCTTGAGTAGATTGTTCTTATTCCAAGAGAATGTGCTTTAGATGATTCTTGCTCCCATAAAAATACTGTTTCTGCTAAAAAGTCATTTCCTGGAATTTCTTGTTGCTCGGTAAAAGACTCTGTTTCAGATGTTCCGTAGTATCCAATAGCGCTTGCGTTAATAAATGTGTGTGGTTTTGTACCAAGTGCTTGCAATTGTTTAATGAGTCCTTTTGTTGTTTGAATTCTACTGTTTAAAATTGCTGCTTTTTGTTTCTTTGTCCATCTACCATTAATAGACTCTCCAGCTAGATTAATAACTACATCGATAGAAGAGAGGGGGAAGGTCTGTAAATCCGGTGTCCATTGTACGTATTGAAGGTTAGTGTGTGAAGTTTTAGTAGTTTTTTTTCGAGTGAGAATGTAAACAGTATATCCTTTTTGAATAAAAAAACTAGAAAGGTATTTGCCGATAAAGCCAGAGCCACCAGAAATTGCGATTTTCACAATCATTTCCTCCTCATTATATATATTCTTGAAAAACAAAAATGTTTCTCGACTATGTTAAAATAGTAGAGAGGTGAGAGTATGGCTGTCATTACAAAAATAGAAGTGCAAAAACGATCGAAAGAACGATTTAATATTTATATTGATAAAGGTCAAGGTGAAGAGTACGGATTTAGTGTGGATCAAGTAATCTTAATGAAACACGGATTACAAAAAGGCTTAGAAATTGATGAAATAGCGTTAGGAAATATTTTGTACAATGAAGAGGTACAAAAAGCATATTTACAAGCAATCTCCTATTTATCCTATCAAATGAGAACAAAACAAGAAATAGAAGATTTTTTACGAAAAAAAGAAGTGGGACAGGCCATCATCTCTGAAGTCGTTTCGAAATTATTACATGACCGATATATTAATGATAAAGAGTACGCCATTTTATATACGCGAACGCAAAGTAATGTGAATCGAAAAGGTCCAACTGTTATAAAGAGAGAGCTGTTAAATAAAGGTGTTCAGGATCTAATCATTACACATAGTTTACAAGAGTATCCAAAGGAGAAGCAAATTGAAAATGCTTTGGTTCTTATAGAAAAGAAGAAAAGATCTTATCAAAAACATTCTTTTTTACAAATGAAGCTAAAGTTAGACGAAATGCTTGTGCGTAAAGGATATTCTAGAGATGTGATTCAAATTTGTCTAGAAGAATTGAAAGACGAAAAAGATGACGAACAGCAACAAGAAGCGTTACACTATCATGGGAATAAATATTATGAGAAATATAAGAAGTATGATGGATGGATATTCGAAAATAAGATGAAACAAGCGTTATATCGAAAAGGATTCTCTATTGATGAGATAGAGATATTTTTACAAATGAAACGTGAAGAGGGATGAGGAGAATAATAAAATGAATATGCCAAAACGCTACAGTGAAATGACAACGCATGAGCTTAGAGAAGAAATTGGGGCTTTGAAGGAGCAAGCAGTAAAGGCTGAGCAACTTGGAATTGTAAATGAATTCGATGTGTTAATGAGAAAGATGGCCATGGCCCGTGCTTACATGACTGATATAAATAAATTCCATATTGGTGAGACATATGAATTAGTAGAAGAACCTGGTGTATTATTTAAAATCACGTACTTCAATGGGGTATTTGCTTGGGGTTATAAGCAAAATGATAATGAAGAGATTGGGATACCAATTTCCTTGTTGCAAGAAAAATAAAAACCAGAGAGCGAATATCTCTCTGGTTTTCATCTTTGGTAGGCGTTAAAGGAGATAGGAGATTCTAAAATTGGCGTTTTTTACATTCATTGGCCAATATAATGAGAGACTGGGTTTGTTGCGTCTGTCCGTTAACTTGCGCTTTCGCATGTTTCGGACGAGTCCACGTATGGTTAAATAATTCAGAACGACTATCTAAACGATCACGGTAGCTCATCTTTATCACCTCGTGTAGGAAGTTAATTTTTTAGGTTGTACCTGTATTACTCTTCCTGCTGATTTGCAGCACGCATACGTTCTTGTGGGTGCGTGTTAATTGTGCCGTTAGGTCGTTTCGAAGCGAAGCGTGATTTCGCTTTCGGCTGACCATCGATTTTGCTGTTGTTTTTTGACTCAGACCAAAATTCGGCTTGTTTACCCATTGCGAACGCCCTCCTCATCATCAGTTGATACCTCTTTAAGAAGTATCACTTATAGAATGTGCAAAATAGAAGAAACTATCCTTTAGAAATGAAGGTATAAATAGGTAAAAGGAGATTAGAACATGAATGATATTTATGAAGCATTAACGAAAGAATTATTAGACAAGAATGACAAGCTTTCTTATGGACAAGCTCGTGCGTGGGTTGAATTACTGTGGGAAGATTTTCAAACAACTTATGCGAAATCGGGTCGTTATCAAGGTGAGGAAATGACTGAGCAAGTAGTACGAACATGGATTAATAATCATGGAGCGCGTCTTCATGAAATGCGTACAAATAATCCGAAGTATAGCCATTTAATCAATCAAGAAGATCATTTGAAACATTAAAAAAAAGCGACTTAAGTCGCTTTTTTTAATGTGGAAGCAATTCTAATTTCTTTCGAAGTTTTTCTTCGCTGAAAATCCATCCCGTATATGAATTAATAATATTTAAATTTTGATCGAGTTGAACGATTGCGACGAATGGATAATAATCTTTGCTTCGATACCGCAAATCAATGAACCGAACTTCATAATAGTTATCATAATCGAAAATATCCCAGCGATATACAGGTGAAAAAGATAAGAAAGCAGATATATTTTCATCTCGCACAGCAGCCTGCATAATGGCAGTATTCGGGAATGGTACGCGATCAAATTTATCGTATACGAGAATGTTACCGCGGTGCCATCTTGCGACGTAGTAATGTTCCGTTGTAACGACGGCTAAATGATAATGGTAAAATTTATAAGAAGGAGAAATAATTACTTTCTCTACATTTTTGAAACGTTTGTATACTACACTTTTAATATTTCGATGCATCATAACGCGGCCGATGTAGTAAACAAACATTAATATATACGCTGCTAAAGCAGTATATCCTTTATGTGATCCGACAAGCATACAAGCAATCGCAAGTATATGGATAAAGAAAATGACAGTATCGAACGTATTAATTATGCCAAGTGCTACCCATTTTTTGGTGAAGGGCCTTAATGCCTGTGTACCATAGGCATTGAAAATATCCACAAAGACATGAAGAAAGACGGCAATAAATGACCAAAGTAGTAGATGCAGATATGGAGCGTCTGAAAAGAAGGCGAACGAGATGCCGCTTATAAGGAATGACCAAAGAATTACTGCAGGAATGGAATGAGTAATCCCGCGATGATTTCTTATATATTTAGCGTTATTACGCAATTTTAAAACTGTATCGATATCAGGAATATTGGAACCAGCAATTGTTGCAAGCATCACTGCTTGAGGCCCAATATCACTTTGTGCTATGGTTGGATCTAATGTTGCCAAACTGCCTAGAGTAACGCCCATAACAAGGTGAGTGGCTGTGTCCATAGAAATCCACCTCCGTTTTTTATTAATGTAACTCTTTTTATTCGATACCTCAAGTCCTTTGCCTTCTATTTCCTATGTCATCTTACTTAAATTTTTTCCTAAAATCTTTATAATAGTACGTATATGCAAAAAAATGAGGAGGATCAAGTTTGACACTTGAAATATTAAATAAGTTTAACATAGAGCAGTTTCAAAATGATTTAATTGGTTGGTTTGAAAAAGAACAACGTGATTTACCGTGGCGAAAAAATAAAGATCCATACCGTGTTTGGGTTTCGGAAATTATGTTACAGCAAACAAGGGTGGAAGCTGTAAAACCATATTACGCAAATTTTATGGGGAAGTTTCCTACGCTTGAAGCGTTAGCAAATGCCGATGATGAAGAAGTATTAAAAGCATGGGAAGGCTTAGGGTATTACTCTAGAGCACGAAATTTACATGCAGCAGTAAAGGAAGTAAAAGAAGTATACGGCGGGGAAGTACCGAGCGATGTAAAGAAAATCGAAAAACTAAAAGGAGTGGGACCATATACAAAAGGTGCCATTTTAAGCATTGCATACGGTATACCAGAGCCGGCGGTTGATGGAAACGTTATGCGCGTATTATCTCGTATTTTATCAGTGTGGGATGATATTGCAAAACCAAAAACTAGAAAAGTGTTTGAAGAGATTGTGCGTGAAATTATTTCGGCTAAAAATCCATCTTATTTTAATCAAGGTTTGATGGAATTAGGAGCATTAATTTGTATACCGAAAAATCCATCTTGCTTACTTTGTCCTGTACGTGAACATTGCAGGGGATATGCTGAAGGCGTTCAAAAGGAGTTACCAGTAAAAAGTAAAGCGAAGGCTCCTACGATGGTACCGATTGTTGCAGGGGTGCTTCAAACGGAAGATGGTCGTTACGTCATTAATAAACGTCCAAGTACCGGATTATTAGCTAACATGTGGGAGTTTCCGAATGCCGAACTTGGCGAAGGGATTCGGAATCAGAAGGAACAGCTTACAGATTATATGAAAGAAAAATTTGAGCTTTCGATTTCTATTGAAGAATACGCAATGAATGTGCAACATACGTTTACACATCGCACTTGGGATATATTCGTATTTTACGGAAAAGTAACCGGTGATATTGTTGAAACAGATACATTGAAATTTGTATCAAAAGAAGCATTTGAGCAGTTACCTTTCTCGAAATCGCATCGTACAATTTACGAAAATTGTGTGGAGAAAATTACAATGCAATAAAGTGAAACTTTAATCAGTGGGGGTTTTCTTCATCCCCCACTGATTATTAGCCCGCCCCCAACCTAACGTCTTTGCTTTCGCTGCATTTTGAGGGGAGGGTCTTACTGCCCGGCGAATAGCGGGATAAATGAAAAAAACGTGTTCTAGAACTTTGGAACACGTTTTTTTATTGGGGGAAATTTGTATTTCGAGGCTAAAAATCCATGCTTTTATAATCCGCCACGTGACTCAATTTCTTTCACAATTTCTTTATAAATTGTTTGTCCCTCTACATTTAGATAAGGCATAATTTGCTGAAATGAATGATGAAAATGAGCTAATTCATCCTTGTTCCATTCATTTTTGGAAATCATAGTTAGCTCAGTCATATCACGTCCAGTATACATCTTCCCACCTCCATCATATGTAGTTTGAATGAGTGATAAGAGATATATTCGTGAATTTTTTAAAAGAAAATTAAGGATAATTTCTAAATGAATTGGTTACATTATTGGTTGTGGAGGTGAGAAAGATGAGTAAAAAACAACAAGGTTATAATAAGGCAACTTCTGGTGCTAGCATTCAAAGTACAAATGCTAGCTATGGTACAGAGTTTGCAACTGAAACGAATGTACAAGCAGTAAAACAAGCGAACGCACAATCAGAGGCACAGAAAGCACAAGCTTCTGCTGCTCAAAGTGCAAATGCTAGTTATGGTACAGAGTTTGCAACTGAAACAGATGTGCATGCAGTGAAAAAACAAAATGCACAATCAGCTGCAAAGCAATCACAATCTTCTAGCTCAAATCAGTAATGATGGAAAAACACTTCTCCGTTCGAGAGAAGTGTTTTCTATGTGTGCGGGTCATTGTAATGAAAATAAAGGGAACGACATAACTTCTAATAAGTCAACAAATGTAGTCAAAGGAGAAAGAAGTGCGCGATTAGAAATATGTAATAGGAATTATAACTGGTGAATGAATTTAAAAGGGGGTAAGTGATGAACGATTTTGATAAGTTGGTAGGAGAGCAGTTGGAAACGATGGATGAGCTTTTAAAGTTACAATCCCATTTAGAGAAGTATCAGCAAATTGAAATGAGTGAAAGGGATACGTGCGATAAAAAAGAATTGCATTTTATCCGTCAAGAAATATATAGAACAGAAATAGCATTAAAACTTTTACATGAAAAATTTGAACAGCAAACGAATAATGTGATTCAATCTTTTGAAACAGAAAAAATAATTTCAAATTAAGGGTGAGATATGTTGTCGATTTTAGGTGAAAAGTCCTTTCTTAAACAGAGGTGAGGGGGCTTTTCTTTTTGTTATATCTTCGTTTGATCTTCTAAAATATGTATTGCTAATTCATAGGAAAAGTTCCTTTGTTAAAAGGGTTGGTGATATGGTATTCAATAATACAAACTTTATTATATTCCTCATGAAAACAAGTGCCCTATCGCTTTAGTTTTAAAATTTTGACAAAAAAGTTATAATAGAAAAAAAGTGAATGCAGTTCAAGGGGTAGTTAAGACAACTTAAGAAAAGCATTTGCGGTTGAAAGAAGGGAGCATATATGGGATTTCCCAAAGAAGGAGAAAAGGTACAAATACATAGTTATAAACATAATGGCTCCATTCATAGAATGTGGGAAGAGACAACAATTTTAAAAGGGACGCAGAGCCTTGTGATCGGAGCAAATGATCGTACAGTAGTTACGGAATCAGATGGTCGAACATGGATTACTCGCGAACCTGCGATTTGTTACTTCCATGCTAATTATTGGTTTAATGTGATTGGAATGCTGAGAGAAGAAGGAGTATATTATTATTGTAATTTAAGTTCTCCTTTTGCATATGACTCTGAAGCATTAAAGTATATTGATTACGACTTAGACATTAAAGTGTATCCAGATATGACATATACACTTTTAGATGAAGATGAGTATGAAAAGCATAGTCAGATCATGCAGTATCCGCCTGTTATTGATACAATTTTAAAACGAAATGTAGCACATTTAACACAGTGGATTCATCAAAGAAAAGGTCCATTTGCACCGGATTTCGTAGATATGTGGTACGAAAGATATTTAATGTACAGAAATTAAAACAAACCTGCAGGGGATTCCCCGGCAGGTTTGTCCTATTAGAGGGGGGATTATGTGCAAGATATAAAAAGATATTTACAATTTGTTAAACCATATCGATGGCTCATTGCTATTACAATTATTATTGGTCTTGTTAAGTTCGGTATCCCGCTTATTATGCCATGGTTATTAAAGTATATTATTGATGATGTTATTCAAGGCACAGCCTCACTTCAAGAAAAAACGTCGCAATTAATAACCGCAATTGGGATTGCTTTTTTTATCTTTGCGGTATTAAGACCACCGATAGAATATTATCGTCAATATTTCGCGCAACGTATCGCCAATACAATACTATACGATTTACGAAAACATATTTTTGGACACTTACAAAAATTGAGCTTACGTTATTATTCGAACACAAAAACAGGGGAGATTATTTCACGTGTAATCCATGATGTAGAACAAACGAAGGATTTTGTAATTACCGGTCTTATGAATGTCTGGTTAGATACTGCAACAATTGTTATTGCCATTATCGTTATGTTTTCTATGAATATAAAATTAACCTTTGTTGCTTTATTAATCTTACCTATTTATGTAGTTGCAGTGAAATATTTTTTCGGACGCCTTCGAAAATTGACGAAAGAGCGCTCGCAAGCTTTAGCAACGATGCAAGGATATTTACATGAACGTATTCAAGGGATGCAAGTGACACGTAGCTTTGCATTAGAAGAGTATGAAAGAGGACAGTTTGAAAAGAGAAATAATGAATTTTTAACGAAAGCACTAACACATACAAGTTGGACGGCGAGAACGTTTTCGGCAGTGAATACGTTAACGGATTTAGGGCCGTTACTCGTTATTGGTTTTGCAGCGTATGAGGTAGTTCAAGGATCATTAACACTGGGGACTATGGTGGCCTTTGTTGGATATATGGATAGTTTATATAGTCCGCTTCGTCGCCTCGTTAATTCATCTACAACATTAACACAATCTTTCGCCTCAATGGATCGAGTGTTTGAACTGTTAGATGAAAAATACGATATTGTTAATGTGCCAAATGCGGTGCAAACGAAAAGGCTAGATGGAGAAATTATATTTGATAATGTTTCTTTTCGTTATAATGCGGGTGAAAAAGAAATATTGCATAATCTGTCATTAACTATGCTGCCAGGAGAGAAGGTTGCGCTTGTAGGGGCAAGTGGTGGAGGAAAGTCATCGATCGCCAGTTTAATCCCGCGTTTTTATGATGTTTCTGAAGGAGCAGTTTATATAGACGGGATAGATGTAAGAAAGTATGATATGAGAAATTTACGTAGTAATATTGGAATTGTACTGCAAGATAATTTGTTATTTAGTGATACAATCGGGGCAAATATTTTATATGGAAATCCGAAAGCTACAAAGGCGGAAGTAATTTCAGCTGCTAAAGCTGCACAAATTCATAATTTTATTACAGAGTTGCCAGGCGGCTATGATACTGTTGTTGGGGAACGCGGTGTGAAATTATCCGGTGGACAAAGACAGCGTGTAGCAATCGCACGGGTTTTTCTAAAGAATCCGTCTTTACTTATATTAGATGAAGCAACTTCAGCTCTAGATTTAGAGAATGAACGATATATTCAAGAGGCACTTCAAACGTTAGCTGCAGATCGAACGACAATTATTATTGCACATCGATTAGCGACGATTACGCATGTCGATACAATTATTTATGTTGAAGATGGTGAAATAAAAGAAAAGGGTTCCCATGAAGAGTTAATGAAAAAAAGGGGATTTTATTACGATTTATATCAACTTCAGCATATAACAGAAACAGCTCCTTTAGCTTAAAAGGAGCTGTTTTTTATTCGTCTTCTTTTTTATCATCGATTCTGAGTTCTGTTTCTGGTTTATGGTATGTGTAGAAGCTATCTACAAGTAAATCTAAATGCTCTACTTCTTCACTATAGTTAATAATGGCAGAAATAAGAGGGAAGAGGTGTAGCCATGTTTTATACGCTTCCTCATCGTCCTTGTTTTGATAATCCATAAAGATATCAATTAACTCTTGTTTACCTGTTTCAACTTCATCAAGCATCTCAACGGATTGTTGTTTCTTTGCTTTACCAATAAATTTTAATAGCACTTGTTCGTGATAATGCGTTAATGAATCAAGTTCGTTTTGAATAGATTCCTGAAATTCTTCTGGCATATAGCGTAGTTCATTTTCAGTACGATGTAATGACTTTAACGTACTTAAAGCACGGCTTGTTGTCGCTAACATTTGTCTGAATAAAACGAGCTTACGAATTTTTGCAAACTTTACTTTTTTCGTGTAGCTTCTTTCTTCTTTATACAGCAAATAGTAATGGTTTAGTTTGATCATTTTTTCTTTCATACGATCAATATCAGTTTTTAACGTTGTGAAATCAGAAGCTTGCCTACTGTTCATACGAATCCATTTAACAATTTCCTCTGTATTATCAACGATGCGATGGTAAAGTTTTGTTTCATATTTTGGCGGCATAAATACTAAATTTACAAGCGAAGCCGCAATAATTCCAATCATAATCGTCGCAAATCGAAGTAAGGCAAAATTAAAGAAATCTTCGCCTTGATACTCCATAATGGCGATAACTGTTACTAAAGCGATTGATATTGTGTTTTCTAAACGTAATTGTAAAGTAAGAGCAATTACTAATATACACGTTAATCCAATAATAAAAGGATTATGTCCAAAAGCAGTAGCAAATACGATAGCGAATACCGCACCAATTACGTTTGCTTGAATTTGCTCAAGAGCTGTTAAATACGAGCGATATACAGACGGTTGCACAGCGAATATAGCTGAGATTCCCGCAAATACTGGACTCGGTAATTGAAGTAAAATACAAGCAAATAAAGCTAATGTGATGGCAATACCCGTTTTTAAAATGCGAGCACCAAGTTTCATACCCTTATTGATATCCTTTCTCTTGTCATAATGAATGTACAACATGATACTATACATTCATTACAATATGTTAGCAAGTGATATTTTAGTGACGTTAAAAAGTTTAATAAAGAAATTAAGATTAATTTATAATTTATCCAAATTCTCTTTAAACATCTATTCTTTAATAAAAAAACCTGCTGAAATTCAGCAGGTTTCAAATTGTTATTATAGATTACTATGCGATGCTTGCTTCGTCAATTTTTTTTATGAAAATAAATATTGTACATATCCCGCATTAACGCCCGATTGGTAAAGGCTAATAATCAGTGGGGGATGGACAATCCCCCCACTGATTAAAGTTTCACTTTATCATTCAGTTGAGATAGATGGGTCCGCCTGTTCTTTTTTCGGGATAATTTCATAGAAGTGAAGCTGGATATCATCTAATAATGGTGTTACTAAAGCGACTTCTTCATATTGTTCATGCTCATTTAATACACGAATGTAGTCTAATAATAATTCATTTACATCTTGCAAACCACTTTTACTAATCGGCTGCAATGTTACATTTGCACCTTTAGCGATTCTTTGTTTTAAGGCTTGCTCTGTTAAACCTAAGTTTGGCTCATGACGTAAATAAACAACACCACCAGTCATGCCGGCACAAATCCATGGACCAGGATCTCCTAAAACAAGAGCACGACCATTTGTCATATATTCAAAAGCAAACCCTTTTATATTGGAATATGCGCCTATATTCCCTTGTTTTTTTTCACGGAGTGGTTTTGTAATTCTACCTCCAATTATCATATCTGCCCCAGAAAGGCGAATGCCAGCACGAGCATCAGCGTTACCTTGCACGTATAATGCGCCTTTTTGAGCGCCGTACCCAAATCCTTTTCCGACAGAACCGTTATAATATGTTCCATCTTTTCCTTTTGCTTTCGTTATATAAATGCCACCACCAAATGAAGTTTTCCCAATGCCGTCTTGCGCACCGCCATTTACGTGTATAAATAAGTTCTCGCTATTGTACGCGCCTAATCCGTTTCCAGGAACAGAACCGTTTGTATACTTTAATGTAAGTGGTTCAAGATGAGTGTTTTCATATAATTTACTACGAACACGATAACAGGATTCTAGACCGCCCATTACACGGTGCTCTACGCCGACGCTTACTAATTCTTTTGACTGGAGAGAATTAGTTGATTCAAATTGTTTTTCTTGTACAGATTCCGTTATTTTCACGGAGGAATCTTCTATCGTTTGTATTAAGTTTTGTAAGTTTAATAAGTTCTTGCCTCGAGTTTGTTCTAATAAATCTGATCGCCCGACAATATCTTGTAAGTTTGTGTAACCGAGCTGCCCTGTTAAACGTTTTAGTTCTGTACCGAAAGTAGTGAATAGGTTTAATAGCCCGGCAACTGCGCTTTCTAATTCACGTGGAACGAAACGGCGCAGTCCATGTTCTTTTGCTTGAGCTTCAGATTCAATTTGTGTTGCAATTCCGACGTGGCACGTATCGAGATGACAACCACGGCAAGTTGTACAGCCAATGGCAATCATTGATAATGTACCAAATCCAATCCGGTTTGCTCCAAGGAGCATGATTTTTAAGGCATCGTTTACGCTTCGGATACCACCGTCTGCCCAAATCTCTACTTTATGTCTCATATGTGCTTCTAATAGAGCGTTATGTGCAGCTTTAACACCGATTTCTACAGGAAGACCTACATGTTGCAATGCATGAATACGTGCAGCACCTGTTCCGCCATCAAACCCGCTAATGTTAATAAAATCAGCACCAGCTTTTGCAATACCGACAGCAATTGTTCCAATGTTAGGAACGACAGGGACTTTTACGGCTACTTTTGCAAGGTGATTAGCCGTTTTAATTTCTGTAATCATTTGAGCTAAATCTTCAATTGAATAAATATCATGGTTGTTAGAAGGTGAAATTAAATCCGAACCAATTGTCGCATTACGTGCTTCAGCAATTTTGGCAGTTACTTTTGAACCAGGCAAATGTCCACCTTCACCAGGCTTTGCTCCTTGACCGATTTTTATTTCAATTAAATTTGATGAATTTAGTAGTTCAGCGTTTACTCCAAATCGACCAGATGCAACTTGTTGTCCGCGTGTATTTGGGTATTTGCCAATCATATCTTTAATTTCGCCGCCTTCACCGTTCAAACTAATCATATTTAGCTGATCGGCAGCTTCTGCATATGCACGGAAGGCTATTTCATTTTGAGAACCGAATGACATGGAACTAATAATAAATGGTAAATCATGATTGTGAATGCCGATGGACACTTCTTCAGTCGGAATTACATGTTTTGTTTGTTTTGTTTGAATAAGGTGCCTGATTGCGATAGAGTTATTTTCTTCTAATTCACTTAACTTGTCGCGGTAATCATCATAAGAGTTTCCTTTGGCAACATCACCAATTGCTTTCCAAATCCGCGGGAATATATGAAATGATTTTCTCATTCTAACTTGTGGATTGTTATAATCAATCGCACGAATTTTTGCATCTTCAGCAAGTGATTCAAGTGAAAATGCTAAATCATTTGAACCGAAGAAATTTGTAATTTGTAATGTGTTTGCGATTTCCTCATGTAATCCAATAGAGGAAAAGAGGCGACCGTAACCGCGTAATTCATGAATTCCAATCGTTGAAATTACTTTCTCTAGTCCTTTATTAAGTGCGGTATACAAATTAGTAATTGATGCTTTTGTTCCATCATTTACAGTTGCGAATAATAAATATGGATTAATACTGTCTGCCCCTAATCCGTATAGCGTGACGATATCGTGTAAGGAACGAAGGGCACCGGAACGTATAATGAGAGAGCATTTCCGGCGCAAGTTATTTTCAGTTAATGATTGATGTACTTTAGCGGTAACTAAATGTGGATCAATCCATAATAGTTCATTTTGATGAGAGTTAGCGTCATCTAATAATAGTAGGGAAGCCCCATTTTTCACGGCTGCTATCGCTTCGGAACTAATTCGATTTAACGCGCTTTGTAAAGTTTCTGATGGACTAAATGTAACAGAAATTGTAGAGACAGAGCTATGAGTGGTGAATAGCTGTATAAGTTGTTCGTACGTAATCGTCTGTAAGTCTGCCGCAATAGGCTGAGCTAAACTTCCTTCTAAAATAATTGGTGAAAGCATCTCGATTACAAATGGTTGTTTAGAGTTATCTAATAAACTTGGACGTTCTCCGAGTACAGTGCGTGTGGAGAAGTGCTCGACTTCTCGATCACGATCGATGGCTGGATTTGTCACAACGGCTACACTTTCCTTAATGAAATCGGCAATATTTCGTCTATCTGTATCAAGTGCGGCAAGTGGTGAGTCATGCCCAAGTGAACGAATTGGTTCGACACCTTTTGTCGCCATCTGTTCAAGGAGCTGAATATGTTCTCGATCCCAGCCGAAAGCGACGTATTGCTTCGTTTCAACTTGAACAGAATCACATAATCCTTGGGTTTCTTTCGTTTCAGGGATAGATAAGTTTAAATGATAATTGGTAACATCGATTCGTTTCTTAAAACGGTTGAATACTTCAATTTGATAATTGTCGTATTCATAGAGAACGAGCTCATCTTGTTCATTCCATTTTAATCCAACCTTTTCTCCAGGAGCGAGTGGTTTCGGCTCTGCTACATACTCAGTTGGTGATACAACTCCAGGTTCAGAAGAGAAAATATAGGAGCTCTCTGTCTCTACTTTCCAAACTGGGCGTAATCCAAGAGAATCGACACTGAAAACAGCTTCATCTTTATAACGTGAAATGATGCCAGCTGGACCTTGGGCGAAATGCCCCCAAGCCTCACGTATATAAGTGTATAAGTTTTGTAAGTTTGTTTCGTAAAGTTTTATTTCATTAATAATTGGTGGGAATAATATATCCATTGCTTCAAATAGGCTGTAGTTATACTGAACGAGAAGGGTTTCTAAGGTGCGATTTAAATCTTGGGAGTCACTGCCCCCAGCAGTAAGTGGTACATGAATCATTTCGGCTTGATCACGTAATTTGGCAATTGTATTAATTTCACCATTATGTCCGAGAATGCTAAATGGTTGTACACGAAAAAAATTAGATAATGTATTAGTAGAATAGCGATTATGTCCTAGTGTCATGGTTGAAGCGATAAGTGGGTGTTGTAAATCGTTGTAATAGGCAACGAGTGTATCTCCAGCACCTAGAACTTTATATACAACATGATCACGACTTAATGAAGCAACGTGAATCGCTTCGTTTTTCTCTATTTTTATCGTTACAGCAAATAATGTTTGCTCAATATTTTTAACTTCATTTTCAGCGATAAGGGCAACTTGCCAAAATAAAGGTTCTTCTTGTTTACCAAGTGGCCCGAGTGCATCGGAATTTATGACATCATCACTTTCGAAAATAATTGTAAAGTTTTCATTGTTTAGTTGTGTACGAATTTGATTTTTTAAATCAGCAATATTTTCTTTTTTGTTTAGAAAAAAATGTCCAACGATAAAGTGGGGATGATCCACAATCGTTGGATTATATCCGCTACTTTTCAGTTTTTCATTCCAAAGTGCTTTTGGTACATCAATATGGATTCCAATACCATCTCCTTCGCCATTGATGAAACCAGCTCTATGGTTCATTTTGATTAGTGATTGTATACAAAGGTCGATATTTTCTTTTGTAGGAATTTTTCTTTTTTCCATAACGGAAACGATTCCACACGCATCATGTTCTGTATTTCTATAATCTCGAAATAAAGACGGTGTCCATGTATTTTTTTTATTGAGCATCCGTCAATCCCCCCCCTTGTAAAAGATTGAATAATCTTACTATTTAAGGTGTAAATCACCTTGTACACAGAGATAATAACGATCTAAAAGAATATAAAACAGATAATTATGAATAATTATACTATTAATATGAGATTTATGAAATAGAAAAAAGGAAAAAAGAAAGGTGAGCTTTCTTTTTTCCTTGTAATGACAGTATTATTTATTGTCTGCTAAAGCAGCAAATGCTCTTCCAACAGCTTCAATTGTATATTCGATATCTTCTTTTGTATGTTCTGTCGTTAAGAACCATGCTTCATATTTAGATGGTGCTAAATTAATACCTTCTTGAAGCATAAGTTTGAAGAATCTACCGAACATTTCACCATCTGTATTTTTGGCTGCATCGTAATCTTCAATTGTATTTGTCGTGAAGTATACAGTTAATGCACCTTTTAGACGGTTTACTGTAATATCGATGTTATGTTTTGTAGCTTGCTCTAAAATTCCTTTTTCAAGCATTGCGCCAAGTTCATCTAATTTCTCGTATACGCCTTTTTGTTGAAGTACTTCAAGGCATGCGATACCTGATGCCATAGAAGCAGGGTTTCCTGCCATTGTACCTGCTTGGTATGCAGGTCCGAGTGGAGCAACTTGTTCCATAATTTCTTTCTTACCACCGTAAGCGCCAATTGGAAGTCCACCGCCGATAACTTTACCGAGTGCTGTTAAGTCTGGTGTCACGCCAAGTAAGTCTTGAGCACCACCGTACATAAAGCGGAAAGCAGTAATAACTTCATCATAAATTACTAATGCACCAGCTTCATGGACAAGCTCATTTACTTTCTCAAGGAATCCAGGTTTAGGCTCTACGATACCGAAGTTTCCAACGATTGGTTCTACAAGAATAGCTGCTACTTCATGTCCCCATTTATCTAACGCTTCTTTTAAAGTTTCTACATTATTAAAGGGAACGGTAATAACTTCTTGTGCAATACTTTGTGGCACACCAGCTGAATCAGGAGTTCCAAGAGTAGAAGGACCAGAGCCAGCTGCTACAAGTACTAAATCGGAATGACCGTGGTAACAACCAGCGAATTTCATAATTTTTGTGCGACCAGTGTAAGCGCGGGCAACACGAATGGTTGTCATAACGGATTCTGTACCAGAGTTTACGAAGCGGACTTTATCTAATGCGGGCATTGCTTCTTTTAGCATTTTTGCGAATTTTACTTCTAGTGCTGTTGGCGTTCCGTATAGTACACCATTTTCAGCAGCTGTTGTAATTGCTTTTGTTATATGCGGGTGAGCATGTCCAGTAATAATAGGGCCATATGCTGCTAAATAGTCGATATATTTATTGCCATCTACATCCCAGAAATAAGCACCTTTTCCGCGTTCCATTGCAACTGGAGAACCGCCTCCAACTGCTTTGAAAGAACGGGAAGGACTGTTAACACCACCAACGATATGTTCTAAAGCTTCCTTATGTAACGCTTCTGATTTTGTGAAATTCACTTCAATTCATCTCCTTACAAAAATCTATGTATTATTCTAACATGTTTTTTGAAAAGACGTATTGTTTGTGATAGAAGGAGCAGTTGGGTAAACTATTCGTTGTGACATTTAGGAAGGGGGTCCGATTATGAAATCGGTAATTGAGGTACAAGGGTTACGTAAAGAGTTTACAGCCTATTCAAGTCGTCCGGGATTAAAGGGTGCATTTCGCGATTTATTAAATCGTAATTATAAAATAGTACCAGCAGTAAATGATGTTTCTTTTACTGTGAAGCAAGGTGAAATGGTCGGTTATATTGGTGAGAATGGTGCTGGTAAATCAACGACGATTAAAATGCTTACAGGGATTTTGACTCCGACATCAGGAGAAATTACAGTGAATGGAATGAATCCGCACAAACAAAGAGAAGAATTTGTAAGAACAATCGGTGTTGTGTTTGGTCAGCGTTCTCAGCTTTGGTGGGATATCGCTGTACAAGAATCGTTTCGTTTATTGAAGAAAGTGTACGGTGTATCGGATGCTCAGTATAAGGAACATATGGAACATGTTATTGAAACATTAGATATTGGTCCTTTATTGGATAAACCGGTGCGGAAATTATCTCTTGGTCAAAGAATGCGTTGTGAATTGGCAGCGGCATTAATTCATAATCCGCCATTATTATTTTTAGATGAGCCAACAATAGGACTTGATGTTCTTGTGAAACTGAAAATACGAGAATTTTTAAAAGAGATGAATGAACGTTATAAAACAACAATTTTATTAACGACACATGATATTACTGATATTGAAGCTTTATGTGAACGTGTCATCATGCTTGATGAAGGAAACATTATGTATGACGGATCTTTAGATAATCTTCGCACACAGTGGGGAGCGGAAAAAGAAATACATTTTCAGTTTATTGCCCCGGTTTCATACCAGGAGTTATCGATGGTTATGCCAGATAATCATGTCGTTTGGTCAAAAGCGAAAGAGGAAAATGCGTGGATTGCAAAAATACCGAATGAAGAGGTTATCATTTCTATGCTGATTTCTAAAGTAGTACAGGCCTTTCAAATTAAAGATTTAAAAATTAATGAAGTGTCTACAGAGGAAATTATTCGTAACATTTATGAAGAAGGTATTATGCATGGGTAAGTATATTGAAATGATTCGCATTCGCTTTTTAATGATGCTCGCCTATCGTACAAATTATTACAGCGGGATTTTAATTTATACGATTAATATCGGTGCGTATTATTTTTTATGGCAAGCGATTTATAGCGGGAAAGAGAATATTGAAAGTTTATCTATTTCGCAAATGACTACGTATATTGCGATCGCATGGATGGCACGTGCTTTTTATTTCAATAATATAGATAGAGAAATTGCGATGGAAATTCAAGAAGGACGTGTGGCGGTAGAGCTAATTCGTCCGTATAACTATTTAGGTATGAAAGTTATGCAAGGTCTTGGAGAAGGGATATTTCGTTTTGCTTTCTTTTCAATTCCAGGTATGGTCATCGTTACATTGTTATTTTCATTACAAATTACAACGGATTTTCAAACGTGGTTATTTTTCTTCTTATCTTTAATATTTAGTTTTATCATTAATACACAAATAAATTTAATGACCGGAATGCTTACATTCTTCTTATTTAATAATAGTGGAATTATGTATGCGAAACGTGTTGTTATTGATTTATTTTCTGGTTTATTATTACCGATTAGTTTTTATCCGTTATGGGCCCAAAAAGCAATGGTGTTTTTACCGTTTCAAGCAATTAGTTATATTCCGAGTATGATTTTCTCTGAAGGTATACAAGGGAGTAAGTTATATGAAGCTTTATTATTTCAATTGATTTGGGCAATTATACTTATTATTCCAATTGTACTAATGTGGAAAACGGCGAGAAAACGTTTAATTGTACAAGGGGGATGATGAGATGCTATATATAAAATTGTTTTTACAATATGCAAGTCAATATATAAAAACAAAATTGGAGTATCGGGGCGATTTTATCGTCGGATTACTTTCAGATTTATCACTGCAAGCCGTTAATTTAATCTTCATTCTTGTTGTGTTTGGACATACCCAAGCACTAAAAGGGTGGAGCCGAGAAGAAGTAATCTTTATTTACGGTTTCTTTTTAGTACCGTTTGCCATTTTTTCAGCTTTCTTTAATATATGGGACTTTAATGATCGTTACATTATTAAAGGTGAAATGGATCGTGTATTGACGAGACCAATTCATAGCTTATTTCAAATTATATTAGAAAGAATGGAACTTGAATCTTTAATTGGAGCGGTTACAGGAATTATTGTAATGGGCTATGCAGCAGCGGAACTAAATTTATCTTTTTACTGGTATGATTTCTTCCTATTCTTACTGATGGTAGGGGGAGGGGCGCTTGTGTACGGTGGGATATTTGTTACACTTGCAAGCCTTGGGTTTTGGTCGGATGCGAAAAGTTCGATTATGCCGCTTATGTATAACATAGGGAATTATGGACGCTATCCTGTTGATATTTATAACCGTGTTATTCGCTTTATTTTAACGTTTGTTTTACCGTTTGCATTTGTGGGGGTATATCCAGCAGCATACTTTTTAAGAAAAACAGAGTGGAATAGCTATGCTTTTGCGACACCATTTGTTGGTGTTATCTGTTTTACTATTGCAATTACCCTTTGGAATCAAGGGGTCAAACGATATCGCGGTGCAGGAAATTAATTATAGAAGCTTGTTCGTTTCTAAGGGATAAATCATCTATAGTCCTCATACATATAAAATGAGGTGGAGGACATGTTATGGGGATTTATTCTATTAATTGTAGCAATAGCTATTTTGAGAAGTGTCCAATTATTATGGAGTTCATATTCAGATTCCAAACGTTTCTTTTCGCTGTATAATTTAGCCACGTTGTTTTTAATTTATACAACGGTATTGATTGCGTTTGGATTAAGTTATGTTGTATTAGAGGAAATGGGTTTTGCAGTTTTGAAAGAAGATGGGGATAGGTTAAGTGCTCATTCCTTTCAACTTGTTGAAATATGTTTATATTTTAGCGCAGTTACTTTATTGTCCGTTGGATATGGGGATATAGCTCCGATTGGAATCGGAAGATGGATTGCAATTGGAGAGGCGTTAATTGGATATACATTACCGTTTGCCTTTGTGGTAAGGACTGTAATGGATAATGAAAAATAAGGTAGTATTTGTTATAGTAATGGAAAAGAGAAGGAGTGACAACAATGATCACAGTAGGAGAAATGGCACCGGAATTCACATTAGAGGGAAGTAACGGAGAACAAGTTCGTTTAGCTGATTTCCGAGGTGAAAATGTAGTTTTATATTTTTATCCGAAAGATATGACTCCAGGGTGTACAACTGAAGCATGTGATTTTCGTGATGCATATGGATTATTCCAAGAGAAGGATACGGTCATCCTTGGTGTAAGCCCTGATTCAGTGAATAGGCATATGAAATTCATCGAGAAGCATGAGCTTCCATTTGTCCTTTTAGTAGATGAAGATCATAAAGTAGCAGAATTGTACGATGTTTGGAAGTTGAAAAAGAACTTTGGAAAAGAGTACATGGGAATCGTGCGTTCTACATTCCTTATTAATAAAGACGGCGAACTTGTAAAAGAATGGCGTAAAGTGAAAGTGAAAGGGCATATTGAGGACGTTCTTTCTTATATAAAATAAATCCATATTAATGTGGAGAAAAAATACATATGTAAGGCATGCGTCTATACATATTTTCTTACGATACATAAAGTGAAAGTGTAGGGCATACCTCCTCAGATGATAGTATTCCAAGTGCGATTATGTCGCACTTTTTTCTATGCAAATGTATAGAAACTGGGGAAAGATACATAAGAATAAGGCTATATACAAAAATAAACCACATACTTATAGTAGAAATATTGACGATTTATAAGAAAAGGAGTACACTCTTTATAAGAATTATAAAATAATAATCCGTATAGAATCGGGGTGCATGACGGTGGTCAAAGAAGAATTAAAAGAAGCGCTAGAAATGCTGAAAAATACGGGTGTACGCATTACTCCACAGCGTCATGCTATTTTAGAGTACCTTGTGGAATCTATGACGCACCCAACAGCGGATGACATTTATAAAGCATTAGAAGGTAAGTTTCCAAATATGAGTGTTGCAACTGTTTATAATAACTTACGTGTATTTAAAGAAGTTGGACTTGTAAAGGAATTAACTTATGGAGACGCTTCAAGTAGATTTGATTATGTTACAAGTCAACATTATCATGTGA
>NZ_CP089518.1:535000-740000 GCF_025917685.1 Bacillus cereus
AGGCGCCCAAAGGTTCCCTCAGAATGGTTGGAAATCATTCGTAGAGTGCAAAGGCATAAGGGAGCTTGACTGCGAGACCTACAAGTCGAGCAGGGACGAAAGTCGGGCTTAGTGATCCGGTGGTTCCGCATGGAAGGGCCATCGCTCAACGGATAAAAGCTACCCCGGGGATAACAGGCTTATCTCCCCCAAGAGTCCACATCGACGGGGAGGTTTGGCACCTCGATGTCGGCTCATCGCATCCTGGGGCTGTAGTCGGTCCCAAGGGTTGGGCTGTTCGCCCATTAAAGCGGTACGCGAGCTGGGTTCAGAACGTCGTGAGACAGTTCGGTCCCTATCCGTCGTGGGCGTAGGAAATTTGAGAGGAGCTGTCCTTAGTACGAGAGGACCGGGATGGACGCACCGCTGGTGTACCAGTTGTTCTGCCAAGGGCATAGCTGGGTAGCTATGTGCGGAAGGGATAAGTGCTGAAAGCATCTAAGCATGAAGCCCCCCTCAAGATGAGATTTCCCATAGCGTAAGCTAGTAAGATCCCTGAAAGATGATCAGGTTGATAGGTTCGAGGTGGAAGCATGGTGACATGTGGAGCTGACGAATACTAATAGATCGAGGACTTAACCATATAATATGTAGCAATGTTATCTAGTTTTGAGAGAACATAAAAAAACTTGTTGACTTTTAAAGTGGATAAGTTATAATAATGATTGTCTCAAAAGAATAATGTCTGGTAATGATGGCAGAGAGGTCACACCCGTTCCCATACCGAACACGGAAGTTAAGCTCTCTAGCGCCGATGGTAGTTGGGACCTTGTCCCTGTGAGAGTAGGACGTTGCCAGGCAATATTATTCCGCAGTAGCTCAGCGGTAGAGCTATCGGCTGTTAACCGATCGGTCGTAGGTTCGATTCCTACCTGCGGAGCCATTGGAGAGCTGTCCGAGTTGGCCGAAGGAGCACGATTGGAAATCGTGTATACGTCACAAGCGTATCAAGGGTTCGAATCCCTTGCTCTCCGCCATAAGGATTTATAATATTTGGCCCGTTGGTCAAGTGGTTAAGACACCGCCCTTTCACGGCGGTAACACGGGTTCGAATCCCGTACGGGTCACCACTTTGGAGGATTAGCTCAGCTGGGAGAGCACCTGCCTTACAAGCAGGGGGTCGGCGGTTCGATCCCGTCATCCTCCACCATATAAATTTTATATGAATAGTATTATCGCGGGGTGGAGCAGCACGGTAGCTCGTCGGGCTCATAACCCGAAGGTCGCAGGTTCAAATCCTGTCCCCGCAACCAAATGGTCCCGTGGTGTAGTGGTTAACATGCCTGCCTGTCACGCAGGAGATCGCCGGTTCGACCCCGGTCGGGACCGCCATTTTAATAAGGCTCGGTAGCTCAGTCGGTAGAGCAGAGGACTGAAAATCCTCGTGTCGGCGGTTCGATTCCGTCCCGAGCCACCATTTATCTTAATAAAATACGCCGGCTTAGCTCAATTGGTAGAGCAACTGACTTGTAATCAGTAGGTTGGGGGTTCAAGTCCTCTAGCCGGCACCATGTAAGTTTCGGAGGGGTAGCGAAGTGGCTAAACGCGGCGGACTGTAAATCCGCTCCTTCGGGTTCGGCAGTTCGAATCTGCCCCCCTCCACCATTTACATAGGGGCATAGTTTAAAGGTAGAACTGAGGTCTCCAAAACCTCCAGTGTGGGTTCGATTCCTACTGCCCCTGCCAAATATATTTACACAACATGGCGGTTGTGGCGAAGTGGTTAACGCACCGGATTGTGGCTCCGGCATTCGTGGGTTCGATTCCCATCAGTCGCCCCATTTTTATTTTAAAAATTACAAATAATCTAATTGATACTTACATATAATTAAGTAAGAAATCGATGGGCTATAGCCAAGCGGTAAGGCAACGGACTTTGACTCCGTCATGCGCTGGTTCGAATCCAGCTAGCCCAGCCATTTTTGCGGAAGTAGTTCAGTGGTAGAATACAACCTTGCCAAGGTTGGGGTCGCGGGTTCGAATCCCGTCTTCCGCTCCATTAAAATTTCATATGGCGGCATAGCCAAGTGGTAAGGCAGAGGTCTGCAAAACCTTTATCACCGGTTCAAATCCGGTTGCCGCCTTTATTATTGTGCCGATGTGGCGGAATTGGCAGACGCGCACGACTCAAAATCGTGTTCCTTCGGGAGTGTCGGTTCGACCCCGACCATCGGTATCATGAACGGCGTAATAAAAAGACTCTACACCAAATGTGTAGAGTCTTTTTATGTTTTCATCGCACTACAAAATAGGCACTAATAGTATGTACGAGCTAGTGTGTTGGTGAAATAGTTATAAATGAATAAGATAAGTATAAAATTTTTCTCTATCAAAGCCCATGTTATACAGTTGAAGCAGACTGTGAAACACTAAAGGGATAAAAATGAACATTCATTTTTATCCCTTTATATAATTCCATTTTATAGAGAATCTCTCCATCCTGGTGACATGAAGTTAAATCCGACACCACCAGTAGATATTAGCACATTATCAACTGTTAATTTTGTAATTTCTAAAAACCTCTTTTCAAACTCTTCTCTGTTGTACTTGTACATAGTTGAGTGGCACGACCACATTGGCGTTGAAGTACTCAACCAGTCCCCTAATCCCTTTAATTCAGGAAACGACTCAAATTGAATTGGTTCATCTAATTTCATGAATCTCACTTGATAGATAGTTGGGTTTAGTTTTTCTCCTATCCCTTTAAGACCATGTGCTTTTTTTTCATTTGAATGTGTCATAATAACTCTCCCCATCCCTCTTTCAAATTTTTGAATTCCTAAAAAAAATTTCCTATTTTAATTATACAGCAATAGGAAGTAATCAGGGGAAGTTATGGTAACTTTTCCCTTTTCCTTATTGTTTAGCGAGAAATAAAGTAATAAATGAAATATAATAAATTTAATCAAGGGAGAAATGAAAGTAAAAAGTATCAGTTATTTATTGTGATTCCATTTTGGCTCCGTTTCATTTTAATTTATCATGTTTAAAGAAGCTCAAAATTTTTAAAATGCTTTAAAATAAAGGATTTTAAGGGGAGCACTCTATATAACTATATAAATGTCACCTAAAAAGGCTCAAAATCGTGTTCCTTTGAGAGTGTCGGTTCGACCCCGACCAACGGGGTATCGACGATGTAAAAAGACTCTAACAGAAATGTTAGAGTCTTTTTTGTTAAATTATGCTATGTGATTATAAAATTCGTAATAAACTTAGGAATTCATGTATAATATAACTTGTCGAAAGAACAAAATGATAGTGATTTATATTATGTCTGTAATATGAATCAAAAATGAACTTTTTATATTTCTTTTAAAAATGTGTTGAATACACATTATATTTTATATTAATATTTTTATGTAGATTTAAAACGGGAAAGAGAGTGGAAAGTATGGGCCGTAAATGGAACAATATTAAAGATAAAAAAGCATCAAAAGATGCAAATACAAGCCGTATATACGCGAAATTTGGACGTGAAATTTATGTGGCAGCAAAACAAGGTGAGCCAGATCCAGAATCAAATCAAACACTAAGAGTCGTATTAGAGCGTGCGAAAACATACAACGTGCCAAGAACAATTATTGATCGTGCGATTGAAAAGGCAAAAGGCGGTTCAGAAGAAAATTATGACGAGCTTCGTTATGAAGGCTTTGGACCAAATGGATCTATGGTAATTGTAGATACACTGACAAATAACGTAAACCGTACTGCAGCAGATGTACGAGCTGCATTTAGCAAAAACAGTGGTAACATGGGCGTAAACGGTTCTGTAGCTTACATGTTTGATGCGACAGCTGTTATTGGTCTTGAAGGTAAAACATCAGATGAAGTTCTTGAAATTTTAATGGAAGCAGATGTAGATGCACGTGACATTCTAGAAGAAGAAGATTCTGTTATCGTTTATGCTGAACCTGATCAATTCCATTCAGTGCAATCTGCACTTAAAGATGCTGGTGTTGAAGAATTTACAGTTGCAGAATTAACAATGCTTGCACAAAATGATGTAGAACTTCCTGAAGATGCTCAAGCACAATTTGAAAAAATGGTTGATGCATTAGAAGATTTAGAAGATGTACAGCAAGTTTACCACAACGTAGACTTAGGAGAATAATAAGACAGAAGATCCTTTCGTTTAACGAATAGGGTCTTTTTTTTGTGAAGTTAATTAAGATGATGAATTATTAAAGGTGTATTGTTGTAGGTAGGGAATATGGTTATAGATTGTACATGAAATAATTGTATTTCTAGGAGGCATTTCTATGGAGCATAAAACACCAAAGCATATTGTTGCTGTATCAGGTTATTTAACAAATGAGAAGAATGAAGTACTTTTAACAAAGGTGCACTGGCGAGCTGATACGTGGGAAATGCCTGGAGGCCAGGTAGAAGAAGGAGAAGCCCTCGATCAAGCTGTTTGTAGAGAGATAATGGAGGAAACGGGCTTAACGGTGAAGCCAATTGGAATTACAGGAGTGTATTATAACGCTTCTATGCATATTTTAGCTGTTGTCTTTAAAGTAGCATATGTTAGTGGTGAAATAAAAATTCAACCTGAAGAAATAAAAGAAGCCAAATTTGTTGCTTTAAACGAAGAAAATATTGATGAGTATATAACGCGTCCGCATATGAAATCAAGGACACTCGATGCGATGAAAGCAACGCAGTTCATTCCATACGAAACATGGGAAGTGCAGCCATATAATCTTATAGGAAGATTGTAACGTTTAGGTTAGTTATTTGAGGACACCTCAAATTGCTAACCTTTTCTTTATGTATACTGTTTCAGAAAAAGGTCACAATAATAAAGTGTGGGCTATTAATGAGTGGGAGAAGTTGTATTGTCAGCCAATAGTGAGACAGTATGATAGCTAGTATTGATTTTAGGAACGTTTGTTCTGTATAATAGTGATATATCGTATATACTTAGATTGCTAGATGTTTAAAAGTATAAATTTATAAATGATATAATAAAAGAATAAAGTTAAATTAAGCTTTTTTATGAAGATAGTTATGGAGGTCTTAATTCTTTTTCTGTTACTAATTATTAAGGAGAGTCCTACTGCCTGCCTATAAATAATGTATATTCAACATTTCATATGAATAGTAGATAAAAAAGGACTGTGATACAATACATTTTTACACCTTACAATGTTGTAAGGTACGTGTAAGAGAAATCGATGGGATATTCTTTTACAACAATGTATTCTTAAGTTAAGAGTTATATATGCTGTGTGGAAAAGAGGTGTTCGAGATGAAAGAACGAGTATTATCTAGAGTGAACTATCATCAAAAAGTTGCATTAAATCCATTAACTAAATTTCTTTATAAAGCCATTATATTATTATTATTGTTAAGTTTTGCATTATTATTCGTTGGAAATGTAATGATTGAGCGAAGTGATATTAGTAAATTACATGTACCTGCTAATTTAGAGGTGCCAGAATCATTAACACACGCATTTATTGCGACAGAAGATAAAAGATTTTATCATCATAACGGTTTAGACTATATAGCGATTATCAGGGCGTCTATTGAGAATATAAAAGCTGGTGGTGTTGTGCAAGGAGGAAGCACGATTACACAGCAGTTATCTAAAAATGCTTTCTTATCTAATGAACGTACATTTTCTCGGAAGTGGAAAGAAATTTTTTATACGAAAAAGATTGAACGTACATTCACAAAGGATGAGATATTAAAATTGTATGTAAGTAATATTTACTACGGAGAAGGCGCATGGGGGATTGAAAAAGCAGCAAACCTTTACTTCGGTAAAAAAGTGAATCAATTAACACTGGCTGAAAGTGCAATGATGGCTGCTGTAGTAAAAGCACCGGCTTATTACTCACCTGCACAAAATTATGATAAAGCAGTTGAGAGACGGAATGTAGTTTTAAGGTTAATGGAGAAAGAAGGGTATATAAATCATGATGAATATGTGCAAGCAGTTAGCGAGAAACTAGTAATTCGTCATGATATAAAAATAGAGCAATCAATGTTAAATAGTGCGCGTAAAAAAGCAGTAAGTTAAGAGAAGTTCCTACAGAGGAGCTTCTTTTTTTGAATAAATTGTGACAAATTGTGACACAATATCGTCACAATTATTGTGTTTTTGTAATTTATGTGAGCGTGTTCATTGCGTGACGTATATAAGTGTTGATATTATGTGTATTGTGTACAATGCTGTATACAGAATATGAATTTAAAGAGGAATGTATATGAAATCAAATAAACTCATGGTTCTTGGTGTAGTTTTTTCTATCGCAGTATTGATTGTAATTGGAACAATTGCGTATAGCATCATAAATGACAAGAAAGATAAAGGGAATGAGATGTTTGCTTATTCTACGCAACAATCTCTAGGGAAAGATGATGCCCCAGTTAAGGTAGTTGAGTTTGGAGACTTTAAATGTCCAGCTTGTCGTACTTGGGATGTAACAGCATTACCACGATTAAAAGAAGAGTATATTGATAAAGGTAAAGTGCAGTTATATTTTATTAACTTCCCGTTTATCGGAAAAGACTCTGATTTAGGTGCAGCCGCTGGTGAAGCGATTTATAAACAAGATCAAGATTCATTCTGGATTTTCTATGATGAGATTTATCAAAATCAAAAGAAAGATACGGAAGAATGGATTACAGAAGAATTACTTCTTAATATTGTGAAAGAAAAGCTTCCGAAAATTAATGTAGAACAGTTTAAAAAAGATTTACACAGTAAAGAAATGAAAGACAAAGTACGTAAAGATTCAGATCGTGCTCAAAAATTAAAAGTTCAAGGTGCTCCTTCAGTATATGTAAATGGAAATCTTGCAAACCCTGATTTCGATAGTATGAAGAAGGCAATTGATAAAGAATTGAAAAAGTGATGAGTTATCTCATCACTTTTTCGACTTTTTTCGATAAAATTCTTGCTTCGTATTTTTTTACATGCTATACTACTTTACATAAGTTATTTTAATATCTTATATTTATTTCATATTTGCGGGTGTAGTTTAGTGGTAAAACAAGAGCCTTCCAAGCTCTGGTCGAGAGTTCGATTCTCTTCACCCGCTCCAAATTTTATTTAATGTTTTTCTAATAAATTGTGATCAACGCAGTGTTTCGTTTCTAAGATAAACGAGGCATTGCGTTTTTTAATGTTTGAAAAGCGTAATTGTATGCGAAAATAGAAGTAAAGAATAGTATTCCAAAAGTGAATTACTAACCAATATAGTCGTTACATAAGGGATGGATTCATCGGAGGAGGCGATAAAGAATGGATTTTGAACAATTAAAGCAAGAAGTAATTGCGTATAGTAAAACGATTGGTATAGATAAAATAGGGTTTGCTAGTGCATCACCATTTGAGGAATTAAAGCAACGATTAATCCAGCAGCAACAATTAAATTATCAGTCTGGATTCGAAGAGCCTGATATAGAGAAGAGAACGAATCCACAGCTTTTACTACCTGGTGCAAAATCAATCATTGCGATTGCTTTAGCGTACCCTTCAAAATTAAAAAATGCACCATTAAGTAAGCGTGGAGAGCGCCGAGGGATTTTTTGTCGTGCTTCGTGGGGACAAGATTATCATCTCGTTTTACGAGATCGTTTGCAAAAGTTAGAGGCGTATTTAATCGAGAAACTTCCGGATATAGAAGTGAAATCAATGGTCGATACAGGTGAACTAAGTGATCGAGCTGTATCAGAGCGTGCCGGTATTGGATGGAGTGGTAAGAACTGCGCTATTATTACGCCGGAATTTGGTTCGTATGTATACTTAGGAGAAATGATTACGAACATCCCATTCCCTCCGGATCAGCCAATAGAAGATCAATGTGGAAGTTGTACGAAATGTATTGATATTTGTCCTACAGGTGCTTTAGTACAGGGAGGACAGTTAGACTCGAAGAAATGTATCGCATTTTTAACACAGACAAAAGGGTTTCTGCCTGAAGAATATCGCGATAAAATAGGAAACCGTATATATGGATGTGATACATGTCAGACGGTTTGTCCAAAAAATAAAGGAATGGATTTCCACAATCATCCTGAAATGGAGCCTGACCCTGAGTTAGTTAAACCGTTATTAACACCACTTTTAACAATTAGTAATCGTGATTTTAAAGAGAAGTATGGAATTATGTCTGGTTCATGGAGAGGTAAAAAGCCATTGCAACGAAATGCTATTTTAGCACTTGCACATTTTAAAGAAACAGCAGCAATTCCTGATTTAATCGGTGTTATGAAAGATGACCCAAGGCCAGTACTTCGCGGAACAGCAGCATGGGCACTTGGGAAAATTGGCGGAGATGGAGTAGGCGAAGCAATTGAAAAAGCGATGGAACGTGAGAAAGATGAAGAGGCTCTTCATGAAATGAATCGTGGACTTGAATTGTTAGCGCAGAAAAAAGAGTAGATAATATTTCCCTTTTTCATATTGTAATATGGGAGGGAGACGAAATGATTGTAAAAGCGAATATTGAAAAGCAAGTACAACAGTTTTTAGCATATATCACAGAGAAACGAACTGATGTGGATGGTATTGCTGAAGATTTATTACGAATGGTACAGAGAAAGAAACAATTGTTTCAAAAACGTAGTGCAGATATAGTGAAAGCAACTGCGGATATTTCTTTCATTAGACAATTAAATAGTAGTGAGCATCAAGAAATTGATTATCAAGTACACTTGAAATATTTAATTAAGCATAAAGAATTATTTTATATCGAAGAGGAACAATTAAAACGGCGAGTTTGTTTAAAAAATAGTCGTATAATAGATGATTATGCTCTTGAGGTGTCAGAAGAAATAGGGATAGGTGAAAAGTTAGAACGAGAAGTCACGAAAGAAAAATACGGTTCATATCAATATAATCGTTTAGAGGCAGTGAAATATGCAGAGCGTTGGTGGGATGATCGCAATCCTGCATACCGTAATTTCCCTGATAATTGTACAAATTTCATTTCACAATGTCTGCACACTGGAGAAGTGCCAATGAACGGACATCCTAATATTCGTAAAGGGTGGTGGCAAAGGGGAAACCAATGGAGTTGGAGCTGGGCTGTAGCACACTCTTTTTATTGGTATTTGTCAGGTGCTACAACAGGGCTTCGGGCAGAAGCGGTAGAAAAGCCAGAAGACCTAATTCTTGGCGATGTAATTGCGTATGATTTTGAGGATGATGGTAGGTGGAATCATACGACAATTGTAGTAGCAAAAGACGCAGATGGTATGCCGCTTGTAAATGCACATTCAGCGAATAGCCGTCGGCGTTATTGGAATTATGAAGACTCTAGTAAATATACACCGCAAATGAAATATAAATTCTTTCATATCATTAATGGGTAGAGATTTTTCATTCAAGTGGTATAATACGTAGTAGACAAAAAATAGAGGTGAATATCGCGTGGGAGTACATGTTGTTTTATATCAACCAGAAATTCCAGCAAATACAGGAAATATTGCACGTACTTGTGCAGCAACTGGAACAGAATTACATTTGATTAGACCGCTTGGATTTTCAACGGATGACAAAATGTTAAAGCGTGCAGGATTAGATTATTGGCAGCACGTAAAAGTTACGTATTATGATTCAATCGAAGAATTTTATGAGAAAAATAAAGATGGTGAATTCTTCTATTTAACAAAGTATGGCGAGAAAGCTCATACAGCATTTGATTATAGCAAACGTGAGAAGGATTACTATTTCGTGTTTGGAAGAGAAACAAATGGATTACCAGCTAATGTAATTGAAGAAAACTTCGATCATTGTTTACGTATTCCAATGACGGATAAAGTACGTTCATTAAATTTATCTAATACAGCAGCAATTTTAATTTATGAAGCGTTCCGTCAACAAAATTATCCAGGATTAGATTTAGAAATCGTTTATTAAAAGTCGCCATTTGGCGACTTTTTTATTTTTTTTAGAAAATATGTAATCATACATTTTAAAAAAGGTACATATTCATATAGAATGAGGTATATGAATAAAAATAGATAAGACGGGTTGAGATAAATATGAAGGAACAATATAATAATCAAAATACCTTTTTAAGTATGATAGATATGGATTTAGTAAGACAGGGACTGCTACATGCTATTCAAGATTTAGTTTTTATTGTGAAAGTTATTGATGATGAAACTTTTAAATATATTTATGTAAATAAAATAGGGATGGATCATGCCAGGCTAGGAACAGAATGTTATGGGAAAACTTTTGCAGAAGTATTACCAGAAGATACGGCAAGGGTATTACAAAGGCAATATGCAAAAGTAATGAGAGAAGCGAGAGCAAATACATTTTGTGATGTAATTAGTTTGCCAACTGGTAATATACATTATGAATCTTTACTTAATCCAGTATGTGATGTAAATGGAATATGTCAGTTTATTATTTGTATTACTAGGGATATTACAGCACAGGTTAAGGAAAAAGTGGAAATAGAAGAAAAACAAATGTTATTTAAGTCATTATTAGAATATAATAATGACTCCATTGTATCTGTAAATTCTATTGGTAGAATTACATATGCAAATCCAGCAACATATGAAATATTTGGATATCGATATGAAGAACTAAGTAATCAATTTGTTTTTCAGTTTATAAATAAGGAATATGAACAAGCTTTTCAAACTATATTTAAGGAGGCTTTACAGGGAAGAGCAAAACAAATTGTTGCAAAGAAATATATTCATAAAGAAGGATATGAACTTTATATTTCCGTTAGGACAATCCCCATTATTGTGAATAGTGAAATCGTCGGGGTGTACATAGTTACGAGGGATGTTACAAGGCAAGTATTAAATGAGATGAAAACAGAATATTTGGCTTACTTCGATCAGTTAACGGGGTTAATGAATAGAATATCATGTACAAATAAACTAAATGAATTTTTAGCTGAGAATAAAAAATTCGCATTGGTTTTTATAGATTTGGATGAATTTCACCTTATTAATGATACATTTGGTCATAAAGAAGGAGATCAAGTCTTAAAAAAAGTTACTGAATGCTTACGGGACGTAAAAATAGAAGATATGCATTTATTTAGAGAACATGATGATCAATTTGTTATGTTAATAGAAAATATAACGAGAGAATGCGTAGAGGAAGTTGCACAAACAATACTAAAAAAAATTAGTGGGCATTTTGTACTAGAAGAAGAGGATGTTTATTTGAGTGCATCAATTGGGATTGTAATGGCCCCAGAAGATGGAATGGATGAAAAAATACTTTTCCAAAGAGTCGACTCAGCTTTGGAAAAAGCCAAGGAAAAAGGAAAAGGGTATTATCATTTCTATTGTAGTGGATTAGATTGTGAACGTGAACAAAGGTTTATAATAGAAAATCAGTTACATCGTGCTATAGAGAAAGATGAATTTTTCCTATATTATCAACCTCAAATTAATATTGAAACGGGAAAGATATCCAGTATGGAAGCATTAATAAGGTGGGAGAATAAGGAGCTAGGATTGGTCTCGCCAAATCAATTTATCCCACTTGCTGAAAGAACAGGATTTATTATTAAACTTGATGAATGGGTAGTACATCAAGTGTGTAAACAAATACGTGAATGGTTAAATAAAGGATATGAAGTTGTACCAATTGCAGTTAATATTTCAGCTAGACATTTTCGTTCTATTACATTGATAGAGATGATTACACGCGCTTTAAACAAGTACAATGTACCCCCTCATTTATTAGCAATAGAAGTTACAGAAGGGGCTCTTATACATAAAGATGTATCGAAAAGAGTGCTATTGCAGTTAAAAGAACAAAATTTAAAGATTCATTTAGATGACTTTGGAACGGGATATTCATCTTTAAGTTATTTAAAAACATATCCGATTGATACGTTAAAAATTGATCGTTCTTTTATGGAAGGTATACATATAGATGAAAGAGATACGAATATTACGGCTGCAATTATTCATTTAGCACATACTCTAGGATTAAATGTAATTGCAGAAGGAGTAGAAAAAGCGGAACAAATACAATTTTTAAAGGAAAAGAATGTGAAACTCGTACAAGGTTATTTTTATAATCGTCCTTTATCGATATGCGATGTGGAAAATATTTATTTTAAATAGTTTATAAAAACAAGAAAAAAAGTGATGTGCTAAAAAGCACATCACTTTTTATGTGTACCTGGTTTATCGTTATAACCAGATGTGAAAATAGCTGTAAGAAATGTGAGTGATACACCTAAAATTAATAATAACTTCATACTAATTTCCTCCTTACTTTTTCGGTTTACGAATCCTATTTGTGAATCGAAATGTATGTAAGGTTCCTAGAAGAAAAGAATTTATTTACAATGAATAGTAGCATGAAAACGTTAATACCCTTATTATACAGAATTTTCTTTGAATTTTGGAGAGAATTTTATAGAGCTATTATATATTTCGTTTTGATTTAAAGAATGTTTAAGGACATCCTAGCATACCTTTTATAATAATCCGATTGAACAAGGAGATGGGGGAGGAGCTATAATGGATATTCTAAAAAAGATTGAACAGCATCGAGCAGCAGAAGAACGTTTACAATGGGAAGGTACGTTTGCGGAGTATTTGGAGCTTGTGAAAGAAAGACCATGGGTGGCTCAAACAGCACACTCTCGCATTTACAATATGATAAAAGATGCCGGAATTGAAGAAGTTGATGGTAGAAGGAAATATAATTTCTTTAGTAATCAGCTGTTTGGATTAGAGGATGCATTAGAACGCCTTGTAGAAGAATATTTTCATCCATCTGCAAAACGATTAGATGTTAGAAAACGTATTTTATTATTAATGGGTCCTGTTAGTGGTGGTAAATCAACTTTAGTTACGATGTTGAAACGAGGATTAGAAACATATTCACGTACAGATCGTGGAGCTATTTTTGCGATTAAAGGCTGCCCAATGCATGAAGATCCATTGCATTTAATTCCGCACCATTTACGTGATGACTTCTTTGATGAGTATGGAGTAAGAATTGAAGGGAATTTATCACCATTAAATGTGATGCGTTTAGAGCAAGAATATGGATCAAGAATTGAGGATGTAGTTGTAGAGCGTATTTTCTTCTCTGAAGATCGCCGTACAGGGATTGGTACATTTAGTCCGTCAGATCCAAAATCACAAGATATTGCCGATTTAACAGGTAGTCTAGATTTTTCAACAATTGCAGAATATGGTTCAGAATCAGATCCACGTGCGTATCGATTTGATGGAGAATTAAATAAGGCGAACCGCGGTATGATGGAATTCCAAGAGATGTTAAAATGTGATGAGAAATTTTTATGGCATTTATTATCGCTTACACAAGAAGGGAATTTCAAAGCAGGAAGATTTGCGCTTATTTCAGCAGATGAATTAATTGTAGCTCATACGAATGAAACAGAGTATCGCTCATTTATAGCGAATAAGAAAAATGAAGCATTGCATTCAAGGATTATTGTAATGCCAGTACCATACAATTTACGAGTTAGTGAAGAAGAACATATTTATGAGAAAATGATTCGTGAAAGTGACGTGTCCAATGTTCATATTGCACCGCATACACTTCGTGTTGCAGCAATGTTCACTATTTTAACTCGTTTAAAAGATCCGAAGCGTCCGGATATTGATTTAATTAAGAAGATGCGTTTATATGATGGAGAAACGGTAGAAGGTTATAATGCGATTGATGTAGAAGAATTGCAACGCGAATATCAAGATGAAGGTATGAAGGGTATTGATCCTCGTTATGTTATTAACCGAATCTCTTCTACAATTATTCGAAAAGAGGTACCATCTATTAACGCACTAGATGTACTTAGATCGTTAAAAGATGGATTGGATCAGCATCCATCGATTAGTAATGAAGACCGAGAGCGTTATATGAATTTCATCTCATTAGCGAGAAAAGAGTACGATGAAATTGCTAAGAAAGAAGTACAAAAAGCGTTTGTTTATTCATACGAGGAATCAGCTAAGACACTCATGGATAACTACTTAGATAACGTTGAAGCGTATTGTAATAAATCAAAATTACGTGATCCGTTAACGGGAGAGGAAATGAGCCCGGATGAAAAACTTATGCGTTCGATTGAAGAGCAAATTGGAATTTCAGAAAATGCTAAGAAAGCATTCCGTGAAGAAATTTTAATTCGAATTTCTGCTTATGCCCGTAAAGGAAAGCGCTTTGATTATAATTCACATGAACGTCTTCGTGAAGCGATTCAGAAAAAACTATTTGCTGATTTAAAAGATATAGTGAAAATTACAACATCAACGAAAACGCCAGACGAAAATCAGCTTAAGAAAATCAATGATGTTGTTGCACGCTTAATTGATGAGCATGGATATAATTCTTCATCTGCGAATGAATTATTACGCTATGTAGGTAGTTTGTTAAATCGATAGTTTGATAACAAAACGCTGTCTCTTGTTCTTGGGACGGCGTTTTGTTATCTATTGATACTTGTAAAAAGTGTCATAGCTTGTCCAAATATAATAAATTAAGATGCGATTTTATGAATTTATTGTCAATTATTTTTACAATATGCATATGATAGAGTAACCAACCATTCATACGAAAAAAGCCAACACAATACAATATGTTGCAATACGAAAATGTGTGCAACAGTGCATTGTGTTTCTTTCTTATCAACGGCTGAATGTTTCTTTCTATTATGTGAGTGGCAAAATTTTGTTTAGGGTGCTCGGAGTATTGTATGAAAAACGCTATATATGTTTATGGGATGATTTTCAATGGGCAGTTACCTTTCAAATATTCTAGTTTGGCATATTACAGAACAAAATTTATAGATTGCTGTTCATAGAGGAAGACAATTACAGTAAGGAGGGAAAGGAATGGGCGAAGAAAACCAACCAAATTATACAATTTCACAGGAAAACTGGTCCCTCCATCGCAAAGGATATGACGACCAACAACGCCATCAAGAAAAAGTGCAGGAGGCAATTAAGAATAATTTACCCGATCTTGTAACAGAAGAAAGTATTGTTATGTCTAATGGCAAGGATGTTGTGAAAATACCGATTCGTTCTTTAGATGAATATAAGATTAGATATAATTATGATAAAAATAAACATGTCGGGCAAGGAAACGGTGACAGCAAAGTTGGTGATGTCGTTGCGAGAGATGGATCAGGTGGTCAAAAACAAAAAGGCCCAGGAAAAGGGCAAGGTGCAGGAGATGCAGCTGGGGAAGATTATTATGAAGCAGAAGTCTCAATTTTAGAATTGGAGCAAGCGTTTTTCAAAGAATTAGAGTTACCTAATTTAAAGAGAAAAGAAATGGATGAAAATCGGATTGAACATATTGAATTTAATGACATTAGAAAAACAGGATTGTGGGGAAATATTGATAAGAAACGAACGATGATATCAGCGTATAAACGAAATGCGATGCGTGGTAAAGCATCCTTCCATCCAATTCACCAAGAAGATTTAAAGTTCCGTACTTGGAATGAAGTGTTAAAGCCAGATTCAAAGGCTGTTGTATTAGCGATGATGGATACGAGTGGATCGATGGGAATATGGGAGAAGTATATGGCACGTAGCTTCTTTTTCTGGATGACGAGATTTTTACGTACAAAATATGAAACAGTTGATATTGAATTTATTGCTCATCATACAGAAGCGAAAGTCGTTACAGAAGAAGAGTTTTTCTCAAAAGGAGAAAGTGGGGGAACAATATGTTCTTCTGTATACAAAAAAGCACTTGAGTTAATCGATAATAAATATTCGCCAGACCGCTATAATATTTATCCATTCCACTTTTCAGATGGTGATAATTTAACTTCGGATAATGCGAGATGTGTAAAGCTTGTGGAAGAGTTGATGAAAAAATGTAATATGTTTGGATATGGGGAAGTGAATCAGTACAACCGCCATAGTACGCTAATGTCAGCTTATAAAAATATTAAAGATGAGAATTTCAGATATTATATTTTAAAGCAAAAAGCAGATGTATTCCATGCGATGAAAAGCTTCTTTAAAGAAGAATCGGGTGAAAAGATGGCATAATCCCTTTTAAAGGGATTATTTTTTTGTGAAGTTTTTGCGAAATATTTATATTGTTAGTTGACAATGAAAATGAAAATCATTATCATTTATTCGAGAAATGATTACATTTTGATTTATATATTTTGGAGGAGATGTAAAGTTGAAAAAAAATAAAAGAAAACGTATAAATGCAATGATTATAGCGGCGGCGTTATCACTCCCGTTTGCTGTGTATTCAACACCTGCTTTAGCAGCAGTAGCAATTGAGGCGAATAAAGCTGGACATGCTTTAGAAGATGGTACATATGATGCTGTTATTAAAGCGTATAAAGATAAAACAAATGAAGAGTCCATGGCAGCTGTTTATATAAAGGATCCGAATTTAACAATTGAGAATGGAAAGAAAATTATAACGGCAACGTTAAGTGATAGTGATTTCTTTCAATACTTGAAAACAGAGGATATTCATACTCCTGGTGTGTTTCATGATGTGAAAGTAATATCTGAGGATAAAAAGAAAAATGGGACGAAAGTGATTCAATTTGAAGTTGGAGAATTAGGGAAAAGATACAATATGCAGATGCACATTTATATTCCGACAATGGCCTATGATAATAAGTATCAAGTGCAGTTTGAAGTAAATACATTAAATTTAGAAAACAATGTTCCAGAAGAACAAAAGGAAAATAAAGAGGATAAAGTGGAACAACAAGATGAAGGTGCGAATGTAATATTAGATAAGCAATTACAAATGCATATTAATAAATATAATTTAAATAGAGAGAATCTAAATACTCCAATAACTAAGGAAGATTTATTAAAAGTTAAATCTTTAATAGTTGTTGAGGCAAAAAATAAAGGAATACAAGACGTAAGCGGTCTAGAATATATGACGAACTTAGAAAACTTAACGTTGGAAGAAGTTAAGTTAGAAAATACACAGTTTATCTCGAAGTTGAGACAATTAAAATCATTAAGTATAACCTATGGTGAAATTGAAGATATTGGACCTTTGGATGAGTTAGAGCATATTGAGAATTTAAGTTTAAGAAACAATAAAATTTCAGATTTAAGCCCATTGAGCCAAATGAAGAAGATTAAAATGTTAGATTTAAATAGTAATTATATAAAAGATATAACACCACTGTTTACAGTAACTTCTTTAAGGACTCTAACTTTGGCAAATAATCAAATTAGTAATGCTAATCTTGCTGGGATTGAGCAATTGAAAAATGTAAAAAATTTATCTTTAAGTAACAATGGACTTACTAATATCGAGCATATTACCTCAATGAAAAAGTTAGTGGAGTTAGACCTTTCTAAAAATGAATTAAAAAACATCGAACCTTTATTAAGATTATCTACTGTACAATCACTTAATTTAGAGGAAAACTATATTTCAGATATAACGCCACTTAGTCAATTAACAGGTTTATATGATTTAAAGCTGGGCTCGAATGAAATTCGTGATGTTAGACCTGTTCAAGAATTAGGAAAAAGAATGTACATCGATATTCAAAGACAAAAAATCTTTTTAGATGAAGCAAGTGTAGATGAGGAAATAAAAATTCCAATATACAATCTTAAAGGAGAACCACTTCAAAATATTAATTTGAAAAATGAGGGTGCTACTCTGAATAACGGATTTATAAAATGGAATAGTCCTGGAGAAAAAATATATGAATTTAAACTAGATACGAATTCTGCTGAAAGTAAAATAAGATTTAATGGGATGGTTATACAGAATATAGTTGAAAAACAAAAAGACAGTAAAAATGTAATTCTTGATAAAACTCTACAACAACATATTAATAAAGAAAATTTAGGTAGAGAGAATCTCAATGCCCCTATAACAAAAGAAGATTTATTACAGATTAAAGAATTAGAGATACTTAAAGAAAAAGGAAAAGAGATAAAAGATGTAACAGGTTTAGAGTACATGACGAACTTAGAAAACCTCACTTTAGAAGGAGTAGGCTTGAAAAATATTGAGTTTATCTCAAACTTAAAACAATTGAACGCTATGAATGTATCTCATAATCAAATTGAAGATATAACACCGTTATCTTCATTGAAAAATCTACAGTGGTTAAATCTTGCAGACAATCGTATAAAAGATGTATCGGTTCTTGGCTCAATGTTAGACTTACTTAGTTTAAAATTAGCTGGAAATGAGATTCGTGATATAAGGCCGTTAATACAATTAGGTCAGTGGTTTACAATTGATGTCGGAAGACAAAATATCGTTTTAAATGATGCAAAAGTAAATGAAGAAATTCAAGTTCCTGTATATGATTTAGAAGGAGAAATCATTGAAAATATAAAACTGACAAGTGAGGGTGGAACGCTTAATAACGGAGTAATAAAATGGAGTACTCCAGGCGAAAAGGTATATAAATTTGAATTAGATTCTGATGAAATTAGTATAAGATTTAACGGAACAGTTATCCAGAATATAGTTGAAAAAGAAGAAGTTGAAGAACCCAAAGAAGAAGTGAAAGAACCAACAAAAGAAGTTGAAGAATCAAAAGAAGAAGTGAAAGAGCCAACAAAAGAAGTTGAAGAAACGGAAGAAGAAGTAAAAGAGCCAACAAAAGAAGTTGAAGAAACGAAGGAAGAAGTAAAAGAACCAACAAAAGAAATTGAAGGATCAAAAGAAGAAGTAAAAGAACCAACAAAAGAAATTGAAGGATCAAAAGAAGAAGTAAAAGAACCAGCAACAGAAGTTGAAGGGCAAAAAGAAGAAGTGAAAGAACCAGCAACAGAAGTTGAAGGGCAAAAAGAAGAAGTGAAAGAACCAGCAACAGAAGTTGAAGGGCAAAAAGAAGAAGTAAAAGAAACACCAAAAGAAGTTGAAGAAACGAAAGAAGAAGTAAAAGAACCAACAACAGAAGTTGAAGAAGCGAAAAAAGAAGTGAAAGAACCAGCAACAAAAGTTGAAGGGCTGAAAGAAGAAGTGAAAGAATCAGCAACAGAAGTTGAAGGGCCGAAAGAAGAGGTAAAAGAATCAGCAACTGGTTTGGATCAAGAGACAAAAGAGGATAATCAAGTTGGGCCAGTGACAATCGTAGGACAAGAGAGTGCGAAAGAAAAAGATTCAAATAAACAACATGCTAATAAGCAAGAGGAAAATAAGAAGTCTTTAGCAGCAACTGGTGGTCAAGCTAACACATCGACTTTATTTTCTGGATTAGCACTTGTTCTTTCAGCACTAAGTATGTTTGTATTTAGAAAGAGATTATTTAAGAAATAAAAAACGTTTTATCTTATTATTATATAAAATGATTATATGAGTTTCTGAGAAGACCTTGTCATAGCAATTTCATGTTGAAATATGCTTATGATAAGGTCTTTTTGAATAGGGGAAGGATATTGATACGAGGATGTTTCGATCGCTTAAATAATGGAGCGATTGTAGCAAAAATTGTAAGTCCTTTTCGTTCACTATATGTTCAAAATGTATGAAGAAATAATATGAAATATTGCATTTTATATTATTTTATCTGGATAATATGTTAAGTTCGTGAATGGAATATTTACATAGGGGGAAATGATATGAACAAGAAATCAAAGATCAATAAAGTCATGCTTAGTATTAGTACAATGGCTCTATCGTTAGGGGCAATTCAAACTCATGTGTCAGCGGAAGAAAAAGTTCCATATAATGTATTGCATTCGAAACCAGTTGGAATTGAAAAACCGGTAGATGAGATTGGACACAATTCTAAGGTTGATGAAACATTATCTTTTCAAGAACGTTTAAAAGTAGGAGACTTTTCACAGCGACCAGCAGCTATTATGAAGAGTTCAGAAGTAAAGCAAGTTAAAGAAAGCTATTCGATGGCTGATTTAAACAAAATGAATGATCAAGAATTAATTGAAACTTTAGGAAGTATTAAGTGGAATCAAATTACAGACTTGTTCCAGTTTAATGAAGACGCGAAAACTTTTTATCAGGACAAAGGAAAAATGCAAGTAATTATAGACGAATTAGCTCATAGAGGTAGTACATTTACGAAAGATGACTCGAAAGGGATTCAAACGTTTACTGAAGTATTACGTTCGGCGTTTTACCTTGCATTTTATAATAAAGAATTAAGCGCTTTAAATGAAAGAAGCTTCCAGGACAAATGTTTACCAGCGTTAAAAGCTATTGCAAAAAATCCAAACTTTAAGCTTGGAACAAATGAGCAAGATACAGTCGTATCTGCATACGGTAAATTAATTAGTAATGCATCAAGTGATGTTGAAACGGTGCAATACGCATCGAATATTTTAAAACAATATAATGATAATTTTAATACATATGTAGACGATCGTATGAAAGGACAAGCTGTGTACGATATGATGCAAGGCATTGATTATGATATACAGTCTTACTTAAATGAGGCTCGTAAAGAAGCGAATGAAACGATGTGGTATGGAAAAGTAGATGGGTTTATTAATGAAATAAATCGTATTGCTCTTCTAAATGAAGTAACGCCAGAAAATAAATGGCTCGTTAATAATGGAATTTATTTTGCTAGCCGTTTAGGAAAGTTTCATAGCAATCCAAATAAAGGATTAGAGGTTGTTACACAAGCAATGCATATGTATCCACGTTTAAGCGAACCGTATTTTGTTGCGGTAGAACAAATTACAACAAACTATAATGGGAAAGATTATAGCGGGAATACGGTAGATTTAGAGAAGATACGTAAAGAAGGCAAAGAGCAATACTTACCAAAAACGTATACATTCGACGATGGATCTATTGTGTTTAAAACTGGGGATAAAGTGTCAGAAGAAAAAATTAAGAGATTATATTGGGCTGCGAAGGAAGTAAAAGCGCAATATCACCGCGTAATCGGAAATGACAAAGCTTTAGAACAAGGTAATGCAGACGACGTATTAACGATAGTAATCTATAATACTCCAGATGAATATCAGTTAAATAGACAATTGTATGGATATGAAACAAACAACGGTGGAATTTATATTGAAGAGACAGGTACATTCTTTACATATGAGCGTACGCCAGAGCAAAGTATTTATAGTTTAGAAGAGTTATTCCGTCATGAGTTCACTCATTATCTTCAAGGGAGATATGAAGTTCCCGGTTTATTTGGAAGAGGAGATATGTATCAAAATGAAAGATTAACTTGGTTCCAAGAAGGGAATGCAGAATTTTTCGCAGGATCTACTCGTACAAATAATGTAGTACCGAGAAAGAGCATCATTAGCGGATTATCATCTGATCCTGCAAGCCGTTATACAGCAGAGCGTACACTATTTGCTAAATATGGTTCTTGGGATTTCTATAACTACTCGTTCGCATTGCAGTCTTACTTATATACGCATCAGTTTGAAACATTTGATAAAATTCAAGATTTAATTCGCGCGAATGACGTGACAAGTTATGATGCATATCGTGAAAATCTAAGTAAAGACTCTAAGCTAAATAAAGAGTATCAAGAGTATATGCAGCAGCTAATTGATAATCAAGATAAGTATAATGTACCGGAAGTAGCAGATGATTATTTAGCTGAACATGCACCAAAATCGTTAACAGAAGTGAAGAAAGAAATTAGTGAGACGTTGTCTATGAAAGATGCAAAAATGACAAAACATGAGTCTCAATTCTTTAATACATTTACATTAGAAGGTACGTTTACAGGTGATGTAACAAAAGATGAATCAGAAGACTGGAACGCAATGGGTAAAAGAGTAAATGAAGCTTTAGAACAATTGGCGCAAAAAGAATGGAGCGGCTACAAAACGGTTACAGCATATTTCGTCAATTACCGTGTGAATAATTCCAATCAATTTGAATATGATGTAGTCTTCCATGGTATCGCAAAAGATGACGGAGAGAATAAAGCTCCGACAGTTCATATAAACGGTCCTTATAATGGGCTTGTAAAAGAAGGAATTCAATTCAAAAGTGATGGATCAAACGACGAAGATGGAAAAATCGTTTCTTATTCATGGGAGTTTGGAGACGGAAGAACAAGTACGGAAGTTAATCCAGTACATGCATATGAAAAAGAAGGAACTTATAAAGTAGCGTTAAGAGTAAAAGATGATAAAGGAAAAGAGAGTAGAAGTGAAACAACTGTTACGGTTAAAGATGGAAGTTTAACAGAATCTGAACCAAATAATCGTCCAGAGGAAGCAAATCGTATCGGACTAAACACTACTATAAAAGGTAGCCTTATCGGCGGGGATCACACCGATGTTTATACATTTAATGTAGCATCAGCGAAAGATATCGATATTTCTGTTTTAAATGAGTATGGAATTGGGATGACGTGGGTACTTCACCATGAATCAGATATGCAAAATTATGCTGCTTACGGTCAAGCTAATGGAAATCATATAGAAGCAAAATTAAATGCAAAACCAGGTAAGTATTACTTGTATGTATATAAATATGATAATGGCGATGGAACGTACTCATTATCACTAAAATAAGTACTCTTCCAATGTATGTTTAACTTTACTTTTTGTGGAAAATAGTATATTATATAGATATACAATATATCGGTTATTTACTAGGAGGAGCCTGTCACAATGGGTTTCTCCTGTTCTTTTTTAGAGACCTGTCTTACAGGTTTTTCTTTAAAAATTAAATAACTGAAAATTAAGATTAATAATCTTTGAAAGAGGTGAGGCATACACATAACAAAAAAGGGATTGTTTAAGAAAGGGGGATAAAAATGATGTTGTTCGGTTATCCACTTGAAACAATTTATTTATACGGATTTATAATTGCAACTATACTTACTGTTATTTATATCTTTTTTGGAGATATTTTTGAATCAATATTTAGTGTTGGGGGCGGATCTGTATCCGTTGTAACGTTGCTACTTAGTTTTTTCGCCATGTTATGTGGACTTAGTTATATAGGAGAATATTTATACTCCTATAACAGTCTCGTTATTTTCGGGGCCTCATTTGCTATATCTTTTATCGGTGTTTTCATAATGAAAATACTAATTTTAAAACCAATTGCAGAAGCAGAACAAAATACTGTCCAACGCATGGATGAATTTATAGGATGCAAGGGAGAAGTCATTACTACAATCCCTAGAGAAGGATTTGGAGAAGTGTTAATCTCCTCTCAATTTGGAAGTAATGCAATACCAGCGAAAACAATTGGAAAGAAAGATATTTCACAAGGAACCGAGGTCATTATTGAGGGAGTTCAAGATGGTGTTTTACTTGTACAAAACATCGCTTATTCTTTAAAAAAACCAAAATTATAAGGGGGAATTTACATGACGATTCCATTAATTATCGGTGGAGTTTTACTCGCAATTTTAATTCTACTTATTTTAGTATTCATTACGAAGTATCGAACAGTTGGCCCGGATGAAGCATTAATTGTGACAGGGAACTGGCTTGGTGGTGGAAAGAATGTTGTTACTACTGATGACGGAAAGAAGATTAAGATTATCCGCGGTGGTGGTACTTTCGTAGTTCCAATTATGCAAAGAGGAGAGCCTCTTAGCTTATTAAACTACAAATTAGAAGTTGGAACACGTGATACGTATACGAAACAAGGTGTACCGATTACAGTAAACGGTGTTTCTATTATTAAAGTAGGATCGACAATTGAAGAAGTATCTACAGCAGCTGAACAATATTTAGGAAAAGAAACGGAAGAGTTAAAAATAGAAGCAAAAGAAGTGTTAGAAGGGCATCTACGTGCTATTTTATCTTCTATGACAGTAGAAGATGCTTATAGTAATAGAGAGCAATTCGCACAAAAGGTACATGAAGTAGCTTCTACTGATTTGAAGAAGATGGGTCTTCGCATCGTCTCCTTTACAATTAAAGAAATAATGGATAAAAATGGATACTTAGATGCGCTTGGTCAGCCACAAATTGCAATGGTTAAGCGTGATGCAACAGTTGCGAATGCAGAGCGTGAAAAAGAGGCACGAATTGAAAAAGCTCGTGCTGAGAAAGAAGCAAAAGAAGCAGAATATCAACGTGATGCACAAATCGCTGAAGCTGAAAAACATAAGGAATTAAAAGTACAATCCTATAAGAGGGACCAAGAACAAGCTCGTGCAGATGCGGACCTTTCTTACGAATTACAACAGGCGAAAGCGCAACAAGGTGTTACAGAAGAGCAAATGCGAGTTAAAATCATTGAGCGTGAGAAACAAATTGAATTAGAAGAAAAAGAGATTGCGCGTCGTGAAAAGCAATATGATGCAGAAGTGAAGAAAAAGGCAGATGCAGATCGCTATGCTGTTGAACAATCAGCAGAGGCTGAAAAAGTAAAACAAATGAAAAAGGCAGATGCAGATCAATATAAAATTGAAGCAGAAGCAAGAGCGCGTGCAGAAGAGGTACGTGTGGAAGGTTTAGCGAAAGCAGAAATTGAAAAAGCGCAAGGTCAAGCGAAAGCGGAAGTACAAAAGGCACAAGGTACAGCGGAAGCAGATGTTATCAGGTTAAAAGGTTTAGCAGAAGCAGAAGCGAAACAAAAAATTGCAGAGGCATTTGAATTATATGGTCAAGCGGCAATTATGGATATGGTTCTTAAAATGCTTCCAAGTTACGCGAAAGAAATTGCAAGTCCACTTAGCAATATTGATAAAATTACAGTTGTTGATACAGGCGGCGGTGGTAAGAATAGCGGTGCCGGGAAGGTTGCAGGATATGCGACTGATTTAATGGCAACAATGCAAGAAACATTAAAAGCTTCTTCTGGTATTGACTTAAAAGAACTATTAGAAGGATTTGCAGGGAAAGGTGCCGTGCAACAACTATCAAATGATAAACCTGTAGTATCAGTAGTAGAAGATGAGAAAAAAGCAGTAGAAAAAGATAAAGAATAGTAAGACGGAAAGAACCTCTAGTAAATGGCAGTAGAACTACAAGAAATGATTGATAAATTTAAAGTGTAATAACAATTATTAAGAAACGAGGTAGTAATTTTACTTCGTTTCTTTTTTTATGCAGATAAAGATAAAGAAATATATAGTAACCGTGTTATGATTAAACGTGATAATAAAAAACTGTATTTTCTTTAAATTCTATCTTTATTCATGTTAGGGGAATGGTTTTGACATTTAAAAAATTAAAGCTACAACCGAGAATTACATTAACTATTAGTACACTTATTCTTGTTGTACTGCTGTTAACAAGTTATTTATTTTACTATATATTATCTGAAACGGTAGAGGAACAAATTGGAAAAAGGGCGTTGCATGTTGCAAAAACAGTTGCTGCTATACCGGAAATCGGGGAAGCTTTTCAAAAAGAAAATCCAGCTTCTATTATTCAGCCAATTGCAGAAAAAATTCGAATCGAAACAGATGCCGACTTTATTGTAGTTGGAAATAAAGATGGTATTCGTTACGCACATCCTATGCGGGATAAAATAGGAGAGAGAATGGTTGGTGGAGATAACAAAGGGGTTCTATTAGAGGGGAAGTCTTACGTTTCGGAAGCAACGGGATCATTAGGGCCTTCATTACGAGGAAAAGCCCCAATTCGTAATCAGGATAATGAAATTATTGGCGTAGTTTCTGTTGGATTTTCAATGGATGATATTCATGGAGCGATAGAAGTATATGGAAAGCGTGTGTTTTGGATTACAATAATAGGTCTGTTAATTGGGATAATTGGCTCTATATATTTAGCAAGAAGTATAAAACGAATGATGTTTGGAATGGAGCCAGAGGAAATTTCATCTTTATATGAGGAGCATAGTACAGTTATTCAATCCGTACGTGAAGGGATTGTAGTAATCGATAAAAATGGAATGGTTAGTTTAGTAAATCAAGCAGCACATGACATTCTTTCTTTAGATAAACAACAAAATATAATGGGAGAATTTATTTTAAATGTTATTCCTAACTCATCGATACTGGATGTACTTCAAACTGGCGAAGAACAATTTGATCGTCAATTAAATATAAAGGGACAGGATGTTATTGCCAATCGCCTACCTATTAAAGTTAATAATAAAGTAACTGGTGTAGTATCCAGCTTGCGCTTGAAATCTGAGATGGATCAATTAACAGCGGAATTATCTCAAACACGGCAGTATACAGAGGCATTACGGGCGCAAACGCACGAATATAACAATTTATTGTATACGCTTTCGGGTCTTATTCAATTAGAGTCTTATGAAGATGCTTTAGAGCTTATTCATAAGGAAACGGCAGTATATCAAGAGTTCGTTCAATTTATTATGAAAAGAATTCGAAATCCGTGGTTAGGTGGGATTTTAATTGGATTTTATAATAGGGCACGAGAGTTGAAGATTGATTTTACGCTAGATCGAGAAAGTAGTTTAGAAAATTTAAGTCCACATATTGAGAGTAATTACGTTGTTTCTATTTTAGGGAATTTGATCACGAATGCATTTGAAGCAATTGAAAGAAATCAAGATTATGATAAGAAAGTAAGAATGTTTGTAACAGACATTGGGGAAGAAATATTAATTGAAGTAGAAGATTCAGGACAAGGTGTTCATGATGAAATAATTACAAGCATATTCTATAAAGGTTTTTCGACGAAAGTGGGCGGAAAACGTGGATATGGATTAGCAAAAGTGAAAGAGTTAGTAGAAGATTTAAATGGGAGTATTGCGATTGAAAAAGGGGATTTAGGTGGTGCTTTATTTATCATTGCATTACCGAAAGAGAGAGGCGAATTGTAATGAATGAGGGGATTGAAGTATTGATTGTAGAAGATGATATTCGGATTGCGGAAATTCATCGTCGCTTTACTGAAAAAATTGAGGGATTTAAAGTAATTGGAACAGCAACGACTGGAGAACAGGCGAAGGAATGGTTAGAATTTGTAAAGCCGCAGCTCGTTTTATTAGATGTATATTTACCTGATATGCAAGGGACTGAACTCGTCACATATATTAGGCATAATTTGCATGATACAGACATTATTATGATTACAGCTGCGTCAGAAACAGATGTCGTACGTCATGCTTTACGAGGAGGAGTAACAGATTATATCGTAAAGCCACTTATGTTTGATCGATTTAAAACAAGTTTAGAAAATTATCAAAAGAAGATTATGCAGTTAAAGAGAAATGACCAATTATCACCAGAACAAATTGAACATCTCTGGTCCCAAAGAGGGGTGAAGGGCAACTCAATCGAATACGCCCCAAAAGGAATAGATCCTTTAACTTTAGCAAAAATAAAAAAGCATATGTTAACAGTTAATGAAGAAGGTATTACCGCAGAAGTGTTAAGTTCAATGGTCGGAGTGAGCCGATCAACAGCGAGGCGATATTTAGAGTATTTAATATCTGGAAAGAAAGTACATGCAGAGCTTATATATGGAAGTGTAGGGAGACCGGAGAGAAGGTATTTTCTTGTTTCTTCATAACAAAAAAACAGTAGAGGATTTTATTTTCTCTACTGTTTTTTACGTCTTATATTGGAATAATCCCAATTACAATTCCGGTAATTAGCATTACCATTGTCGTTCCAACAGCCCAAAGTAAAGTAAAGCGTTGATGTTCACCAAAATCAACTTTTGCCATACCAACTAATAAATAAGTAGAAGCAACGAGTGGGCTTAGCAAGTGAACAGGTTGCCCGAGTAATGAAGCGCGTCCCATTTCAGCTGCACTAATTCCGTAAGCAGCGGCAGCTTTTGTTAAAATAGGTAGTACACCGAAGTAAAAAGCATCATTGGACATGAAAAATGTGAACGGCATACTGAGAAGAGCTGTAATAATTGGTAGTTGTGGTCCAAGAGCATCTGGTATAAGAGTCACTACACTTTGAGCCATTGCATCTACCATTTTTGTCCCTGATAAAATACCAGTGAAAATTCCAGCGGCAAATACGAGAGAAACAACCGCTAATACGTTTCCAGCGTGAGAAGCAATACGTTCTTTTTGTTGTTCCAAGTTTGGATAATTAATCATAACCGCAATAGCAAAAGCGACTGTAAATAAAACAGGTAACGGCATAACTTCTAGTATGAGACAGACGAGTAGGGAAACAGTTAATAAAAAGTTAATCCATAGCAGTTTCGGGCGTTTATGTATTTCTGCTTCGACTGTCGCAGCTTGCTCATCCATTGTTTTCATGTGTTTTAAATATTGTACATCCATAATTCCTAAACGTTTTCTTTCTTTTTTTCCAAGATAGTAGGCAACGAAAACTACCCAAATTGCACCAGCAATCATTCCTGGTATAAGTGGTGTGAAGAGCTCTGATGCATCAAGTCCAAGAGCACTCATAACCCGAGCAGTTGGTCCACCCCAAGGTGTAAGATTTGTAACACCTGCCCCTAACATAACAACCCCAGCTAATATAAGCGGATTCATCCCAAGACGTTTATATAGTGGATACATTGCGGAAACTGTAATCATATACGTTGTTGTTCCGTCACCATCTAATGAAACGATAATAGTAAGAATAGCTGTACCAACAACAATTTTTAAAGGATCTCCTTTTACAAATTTTAAAATTTTACTAATGACAGGATCGAATAAACCGCTATCAATCATAATTCCGAAATATAAAATGGCGAACATAAGCATAATACCAGTAGGTGCTAGCTTTTGAATTCCTTCTAACATCATAGGGCCCATATTGGCATAAAAGCCACCAATTAATGCGAATATAATTGGAACTAGTATTAATGCTACTAGTGCAGACATACGTTTCGTCATAATCAAAAACATAAAGACAAATACCATTGTAAATCCGAGTAATGCTAACATGTAATCTCCCCCTCTAAAAAATGATTGCGCTTTCAGAATAAAATAAAAATTCAGATAAAAGGTTTTTTATTTATAATAAAAGGTTCAATTTGAATGGTAAATAATTTGAAAAATAACATCATTAGAAGCATAATCTTTATTTTGATCATTTTGTTCACAGGGTAATTTTGAATTTTTAAAAAGATAAATGCCTTCGTACAAGAATGGTAGAATAAGATGGAAATAGCGAAGCGTGAAGTAGGGAGTAGATTTTGCATGCAAACAAGAATAGAAGAAATTTATAGTTCGTGTAAAGGAAAAGTAGAAGAGATTTTTATTAATGAATCCTCTTACGTATATGAATGGGAAAAGTTAATGATGATCCGAAAAAATGACGGTGAGATTGAAAAAGTCGCAGTAGGGATCAGTGGGAATATAAGATTAGTAAATGTAGAAGTTGGACAAAACATTGATACGGATACATTATTAGTTAAGTTAGAAGATGATTTATTAATTACTGGTTGTGAATGATGAGAGATGTGTAGAAGTAACTGCACATCTCTTTTTTGTTCCATATATTACAAAAAGAACATTGTTTTTTCACAAATCTCACACAGTTTCTTGATATTCTTCTAGTTGAGTATAAATGTAACGAAGAGATTTTTTAGAATAATGTATTCTCGTTGAGGGGGATTATATTTTTTAGGGAGGAAATAGGGATGAGAGTAAAGTATGCTGCACTTGCTATATGTTTATGCTTCGTGTTTACAGTAGTAGGGTGTGGAAAAAAGGAAATAGAAGCTGTTGCAGTTGATGAGAAAAATGATAAGTGTGATATTTGTCAAATAGGGGTAATGGATAATCAATTCGCAACAGAAATTATTTTGGAGAATGGAAAGGCGTTAAAGTTTGATGATATCGGTTGTATGTATAAATGGATGGAGATCAATTCAGGTGAAAAGACGAAAGAAAAATTTGTTCGAGATTATGATTCGAAAGATTGGGTTTCGTTAGAAGATGCTACTTACGTATATGATAAAACAATAACGACACCGATGGCTTATAATGTCATTTCATTTAAAAATAAAAAAAATGCAGAGAGTTTTGTATCTAACTATAAGGGGAAAGTTCTTTCATATAAAGAGCTATCAGAGCATAAATGGGAAATGAATAAAGAGATGATGGGGAAATCGAAAACAGGGAATCACGGTGGGCATCATTAATAATAAAAAAAGACAACTATATAGTTGTCTTTTTCTATTATTGCTCAGGTGCAAATATAGAAAAGGTGTAAAATTTTTAGAAGAACGGTTACAATGGAATGTAGTAACCTAAAGCAATCATTTATCCCTCTATTGGTGGGCAGTAAGACCCTGTCTCAAAATGCTGCGAAAGCAAAGGAGTTAGGTGGGGATCAACTGCCCGTAAAAGCCCGATTGGTGTGGGCTAATAATCAGTGGGGGATGAACAAAACCCCCACTGATTAAAGTTTCACTTTATGTACTTTTTAGAAATGTATACAAATGCGGTAAAAACGTGCTAAACTAATTGCTTCATAATGTTAATGATGAGGCCATCAGGCGTATCATTCCAATAGGTTGAGAAACATAGTATAAGTTTAAGATAATCCGATTAAAGAAGGAATCTAAAGGGCTTATGGATAAATGTACTCAAGAAGAGTTATTGTATGTGATGGAGGAATGGTTAAGAAAACATTATCTTTCATAGGAGCTGTAGTTGTGAGAAAACAAAAAATTTTATTATGTATGTTATTAGGACTTTTAATGACGGTAGTGGCTTGCGATAAGCAAGAAGAACCAGAATCGAAACCGGTTCATGTGAAAAACGAAAAGAAAAAGGAAAAGCATAAAGAACAAGAAGAAGTTAAAGAAGAAAAAAGTATAAATTTAATGGACAAACAGTTGTTACTTTCAGCGACTCTTGGAGACACAGAGACAGCTATGAAGTTGATTCAGGATGGAGCGAATATAAACGTAGAAGGTGACAACGGAGAAACGCCTGTCCTTGCAGCAACGTATCAAAATCATGTAGAGACAGTTAAAGCATTAATTGGTGCAGGTGCTAATATTGAAAGTAAAGATGAGAAACAAAGTAATCCATTTCTTTATGCAAGTAGAGAAGGATATACAGACATTGTAAAGCTACTAATTAATGCAGGGGTTAATACAAAAGAGACTACTAAATCAGGCGGAACAGCACTCATTTCAGCATCTGAACGTGGCCATGTAGAGGTCGTAAAAGAATTATTAGAGCATACAGATATTGATGTGAATTATAGAAATGCTCGTGGTGGAACAGCTTTAGTAGAAGCAATCGTATTAGGAAATGGTAGTGAAAATCATAAGAAAGTAATTCAAATGCTTATTGACCACGGGGCAGATGTAAATATGGCCAATAAGGAAAATATTACGCCGCTGCAATGTGCTGAAAAAAGAGGTTTTAAAGATATTGCGAATATGTTGAGGATGGCTGGAGCGAATGAAGTAGTACAGCCGCAACCACAACTGGTGGAATAACAAGCTGAAAAAATAAAAAGTACGAAATAATCCCATTTAGATAGACAGAATGAAGAAATCAGTTAGTATGATGGATTCAGTAATGTGTATTTGAATGGGATTTTTGTTTTGAAAAAATTATTTAAAAAGAGGAATAGATAAGGAATTCTTATGTACGTATTCTATAAAGCTTTGCTAGATGGTATTTATATACATAGTAACTAAGGAGGCTACAAATGAAATTTTCAGAACTTGAGTTAATGGCAATTCAAGCAGAGGTTTTATTTGTTCATAATCAAGTAGGAAGAATAAAGTGTGTAAATGAAAATGGAGATCTGAAAGCACCACGTTTTTTTCTTAGCAGAACTCGTGAAGGGAATATAACGAGATATCATTATAACCTGGATAGTGAAATGATAAGTAAGATTGAGAAATTAATTCGAGAACACTCAAATCACATAGAGATAGCGAAGGTCATTAAAGTATTAAATGAAGAGAGAACGGTGGAGAATATTTGGATGGGTCCTGCTTTCATGTTCCCTAATAATTTACATAAGCCAACTAGAACAATACAAATAATAGAGAAGAATAAAGAGCTTTTGCGAGAAAATTTTCCTAATTTAATAGAGCAGATGGAATGGAGGCAACCTTATTTTGCAATTGTAAAAAATGAAAAGGTAGTTTCTATATGTTGCAGTGCAAGAAGTACTCCCGCAGCTGCTGAGGCAAGTGTGGAAACTTTAAAAGAGTTCCAAGGAAATGGATACGGTGCTGATGTTGTTACAGCTTGGGCAATATCAATACAAGAGGAAAACCGCATTCCGCTTTATAGTACTTCTTGGGATAACTGTGCCTCGCAAGCAGTGGCGAGAAAACTAAAACTCATTAACTATGGAATGAATTTGCATATCGATTGAATTTTAAACATTGCTGTGTTCTGTTGAAGTTTATTCGTATATTTAGATTATTGTAAAAGGAATATGTTGAATATTAACATTCGGTTAACACCTAATTAACAATTTATCAAAACTGACTTAATAAATGCGTAATATAGTAAAGGTAACAAAATAACTAGGGTAGAGAACATTTGAGAACACCCGCTTACATATAACGTGCCACTTTCTTAAGTGTGCTCTATTCCCTAGAGTTCAAATAAGGAGAAAGGTGTTCTATGTAAGTAGGTGTTTTTAGTTTGGATAAAAATAGAAAAGCTAGGTGGAATCAATGTTTAAAGAACCTTATATTGCGATGATAAAGGATTGGAAAGGGTATAAAACATACAAAAAATTACCGAAAACAGTTTTTCTTATGACTGGTTCAATGCTGGAGTTACCAGAGCGTGTATATGAATTACAGAAACATGGACATGATGTATTTCTTCATTGTGATTTTATACAAGGATTAAATACGAACACAGAGGAAGCACTTTTATATATTCAAGATGTTATCGGAGCACAAGGTATTATTTCGACAAAGGGATCGACAATTCGAAATGCCAATAAAATTGGATTGAAAACGATTCAACGTATTTTTATCGTTGATACTTTATCTCTTACAAAATCAATTGAAAATTGTAAAACGACTAAACCGAATGCAGTAGAGATTATGCCTGGTATTATGCCTTCTATCATTAAACAGCTAGCAGAGGAAATAGAATTTCCTATTATTGCAGGCGGACTAATTCAAACGAGAGAAGACGCGGAAATTGCAATTCGTGCAGGAGCAAGTGCAATTTCAACGAGTCATTATGAAGTGTGGATACAAGAAGAAAAAAGGAGTGCAACCTTGTGATTGAATTGAAAAATGTTTCAAAGGTATATAAAAATGCGGAAGAGACAGCGGTTAAAGGTGTATCGGTTCAAATTAAGAGGGGAGAATTTTTTGTTTTAGTTGGCCCTTCGGGATGTGGAAAAAGTACATTATTACGAATGATTGCTGGCTTAGAAGAAATTTCTTCGGGGAATTTAATTATTAATGAACGTGTTGCAAATGATTTGGAGCCGAAAGACCGTAATCTATCAATGGTATTTCAAAATTATGCATTATATCCACACTTATCTGTAGAAGAAAATATTTTATTTGGGCTTAAGGTAAGAAAAATACAAAAAGAAGAGCGGCAAAAACGATTAATAGAAGCTGTTGAAATGGTAGGACTGAAAGAGTATGTGAAAATGAAACCGGGGCAATTATCAGGTGGACAAAGACAGCGTGTTGCGCTTGCTAGGGCGATTGTGAGTCAAGCACCGATTTGTTTAATGGATGAACCACTTTCGAATTTAGATGCGAAATTACGTGCGCAAATGAGGATTGAAATTAGAGAAATTCAGCAACGATTAGGAATTACGATGATTTACGTTACTCACGATCAAATAGAAGCAATGACTATGGGAGATCGTATCATGGTTTTAAATAAAGGAAGTATACAACAAGTTGGAACACCGCTTGATATATATAACGAACCAGCAAACGAATTTGTTGCGAGTTTTATAGGTTCTCCTTCTATGAATATAAATGATGGAGAGGTGGATAAAGAAAAAGGGGTATTACATATAGGGCAATTGCAAATTCCATTATCTATTGGACAGTTAAAGCGATTACAAGAAGGAACAATTCGAATAGGCATGCGTCCTGAGCATATTGCATTGTCTGAGGAAGGACAAGAAGTTACGCTACAATCTATAGAAGTATTAGGAAATGAATCTATATTAAACTTTGCGGTAAATGGTGCAACTTGGAGTGCGAAAGTTATCGGGCAGTTACTTCTGAACAAAGGTGACAAAGTAAAATTATTATTCTCGCAAGATAAACTATGCTTCTTTCATCATGATACGAATGAACGATTAAAAGTGGTAGAAGAAGAGTTGAAAGTGGTGGCGAAATAATGATTGAAGTAAGTAAGTTACCAGCTCAAACAAAAGTGTCAAACAAGAAAAATTTATGGGGCAGAACGAAAGATTTAAGAATAGGATTATTGTTTTTGGCGCCATCTATTTTACTATTTTCGATTTTTCTTTTCTATCCATTGTTTAGGACGATTTACTATAGCTTTTATTTAACAGATATACATGGAGAAGCTAATCTTTTCGTTGGCTTAGAAAATTATCAATATTTATTTTCTGATCCTGCTTTCTACAAAAGTATAAAGTCAACTTTACTATTTGTTTTATATACAGTGCCTACGAGTATTATATTTGCTTTGTTTCTTGCATTGATTGCAAATGGCAAGGTAAGAGGTATTGGGTTATTTCGAGTCCTGTTTTCTTCAACGATGGGAATATCAGTAGCTGCTAGTGCAGTGATTTGGCTATTTTTATTTCATCCAAGTGTAGGATTATTTAATAATATATTAGCCTCTATGAATCTTCCTGCAATCGCATGGTTAACGAGTCCGGACTGGGCACTGTTTTCTGTATCGGTTACAACGATCTGGGTGAATACAGGATTTGCATTTTTAGTTATATTAGGTGGTTTACAAAATATTGATACGTCTTTATATGAGAGTGCATCTATAGATGGTGCTAGCTATTTATATAAGCTCCGTCGCGTGACATTACCGATGCTATCACCAACTCTATTTTTTATCGTGACAGTAACGTTAATTAGTGCGTTCCAAAGCTTTGGACAAATTGATATTTTAACGCATGGTGGACCGAATGATGCAACGAATTTAATTGTGTACTCGATTTATAAAGAAGCATTTGTGAATCATCAATTTGGAACAGCAAGTGCACAAGCGATGGTATTATTCGTTTTCATTTTTATTGCTACATTGATTCAATTCAAGTTTGCTGAGAGAAAGGTGCATTATAAATGATCGTTAAACAGTGGAAACAAAATTTCCTATTATACATGCTGCTCATTATTAGTGCAGTAATGGTGTTTTTTCCTGTACTCTATGCGTTTTTAATAAGCTTTATGACACCAGATGATATTCAAATGAGAAGGTTATTTCCGACCCAATTTACTTTCGATAATTTTATTAATATCTTTCAAAAAGTACCGCTTTTTACATACTTGTACAACAGTTTAATTGTATCAACGATTGTTATGATTGGACAACTTATCGTATCCAGTTTAGCAGCTTATGCTTTTGTTTTTCTTCAGTTTAAAGGGAGAAACGTAATTTTCTTCCTGTTTATTTCAACGATGCTTATTCCGTGGGAAGCAACGATGGTACCGAACTTTTTAACGATTCAAAGCTTTGGTTGGATCAATAGCTTTGCTGGGATGACAGTGCCATTTTTTGCAACAGCTTTCGGTATTTTCTTACTACGTCAACATTTTATGACACTTCCGAATGAACTGAAAGAAGCTGCTTTTATTGAAGGGATTGGAAATGTAAGGTTTTTATTCAGCGTTGTAATTCCGTATTGTAAAACGAGTTTTATTACGCTTGGAGTATATAGCTTTTTAACAACATGGAATATGTATTTATGGCCACTTTTAGTGACCACTGATGAAAAAGTAAGAACGGTTCAAATTGGTGTGAAGCAGCTTCAGTCACAAGAAGTTGCAACTGATTGGGGAAGCGTAATGGCTGGTGTTACGGTTATCGTTATTCCAACATTGATTTTACTATTTTTAGGACAAAAACAATTACAACAAGGATTAACAAAAGGTGCAATTAAATAACTAAGAGAAGGTGAGCTTAAAATGAGTTTAGTAAAAAAAGGTGCTGCTCTATTAATGGCAGCAACAATGGCATTATCTAGTGCCGCTTGTTCAAATAGTAAAACAGAGGGAAAACCTGAGGCGCAGGCAAAAGTAGCACCAGTTGAAAAAAATGGTGATAAAACTGTAATTCGCTTTTGGCATGCGATGGGTGGAAAAACACAAGGTGTACTAGATGGTCTTGTTGCAGACTATAATAAGTCACAAAATAAATACGAGATAAAGGCAGAGTTCCAAGGGACATATGAAGAGTCTTTAACGAAATTTAGAACGATGTCTGCAACGAAAGAAGCGCCAGCTCTTGTTCAATCGAGTGAAATTACAACGAAATATATGATTGATAGCAAAAAAATCACACCAATTGATAGCTGGATAAAAAAAGATAAGTACGATACGTCAAAATTAGAAAAAGCAATTACAAATTATTATTCAGTTGATGGAAAAATGTATTCTATGCCATTTAATTCATCTACACCAGTATTAATTTATAATAAAGATGCTTTTGCAAAGGCGGGCTTAGATCCAGAGAAAGCTCCGAAAACATATGCGGAATTACAAGAAGCAGCGAAAAAGTTAACGATTAAAGAAGGTGGAAATGTAAAACAATATGGATTCTCCATGCTTAACTATGGTTGGTTCTTTGAAGAATTGTTAGCGACACAAGGTGCTTTATATGTAGATAACGAAAACGGCCGTAAAGATGCTGCAAAGAAGGCGGTATTTAACGGTAAAGAAGGACAGAAAGTATTTGGAATGTTAGATGATTTAAATAAAGCTGGTGCGCTTGGAAAGTATGGAGCAAGTTGGGATGATATTCGTGCCGCGTTCCAGTCTGGACAAGTTGCTATGTATTTAGATTCTTCGGCTGGTGTTCGTGATTTAATTGATGCATCTAAGTTTAATGTAGGCGTTTCGTATATTCCGTATCCAGAAGATTCGAAACAAAATGGTGTTGTTATTGGCGGTGCATCATTATGGATGACGAATATGGTTTCAGAAGAAACGCAACAAGGTGCTTGGGACTTTATGAAATATTTAACGAAGCCAGATGTACAAGCAAAATGGCATACAGCAACAGGATATTTCTCAATTAATCCAGATGCATATAATGAGCCGTTAGTAAAAGATCAATACGAAAAATATCCACAGCTAAAAGTAACAGTAGAACAATTGCAAGCGACGAAGCAATCTCCAGCAACTCAAGGTGCATTAATTAGTGTATTCCCAGAATCAAGAGATGCAGTTGTAAAAGCATTAGAAGCAATGTATGACGGAAAGAATAGTAAAGAAGCTTTAGATGAAGCTGCAAAAGCAACCGATAGAGCAATTAGTATTTCGGCTCGTACGAGTCAAAAATAAGAGAAAGCCGTATCCCAAAAGGATACGGCTTTTTTACAAGGAGATAAGGGATCAAAAAAATGAAGAAGTTTTATCTCTTTTATATGAGTAAAGGGTCTAGAATGAATCTTGTCCTTTTCATTATTTGTTTAACTCCATTGCAACCTGTTTCCCATTTACAAAAACCTCTGCCACCGCTACTACAACTTCCATCACTTTTTTCATATCTCATCTCTCCTTGTTTTTTGTTTCATTTCTTACTTTTAGTATAAGGAAATACAGTAATTGCAACCATCGAATTGGATGACAAGAGACTTACATTGTTGTAAGGATAATAGTTTTAGTTTGTAATAAATGTGATTTTGGATCAGGATTCAGAAATTTCTGTTGTTTTGAACTATAATTAGAAAGAGGGGGTAGAATATGAAAAGAATTCTTGTTATTAGTGATATTCATGGAGAAATAGAAAAGTTCGAACAGCTATTGGAAGAAGCTCACTACGATGCAAAACAGGATCAACTAATTTTATTGGGGGATTATGTAGATCGTGGCCCGAATGCAAGTGCTGTCATTGAAAAGGTAAAAGAGTTAAAAGAAGAGGGAGCCTTCGTTTTAAAGGGAAATCATGAAGATATGATGATTAAGGCGTTAACGACAGATGAGGAGCGTCCATGGAGCCATTGGGTAAAAAGGAATGGTGGAGATAAAACGTTATATAGCTATGGATTTGTAGAAGAAGACATTGCGGTTAATGAGGAAAACTTCCAAAAACCGATTTTACAATCTCATGTATTAGAGGAACATGTAACGTTTATTCAAGGATTAGATCATTACATTGAAACAGAAGAGTATATCTTTGTGCATGCTGGTGTTGAGCCAATGAAACGAGTTTCTGAATCTGAACCATACACGTTAATGTGGATCCGTAATGAATTTCATAATGGGTATAGTGGTGAAAAGGTTGTTGTATTTGGACATACGGAAACGAAGACGCTTCATGGTAATGATGATTGTGGAGTGTATTTTGGGGATAATCGTATTATAGGGATTGATGGCAGTGCTGTGTATGGTGGCCAGTTAAATTGTTTAGAATTGCCGAGTAAAAAGGTGTATGTAGTAAAAAATTGAAAGGGATAAGGGAAATCTTATTTCTTTCAATTTTTTATTAAGCAAAATTTAAGAAAGAGCTTTTATAATAAAGGTTCAAAATTCTAGATCAAGCAAAACCTTAGAAGGAAATAGTTAAAAATAAAATTACATAATATGATTACATTCTTTCGTTATGAAGAGAAGAAATGTAATAATAAATAGAATTGAAATAGATTGTGGAAGGTGAGAATATGCGTTTACTTGTAGTAGAAGATAATGCTTCTTTATTAGAATCTATTGTCCAAATCTTACGTGATGAGTTTGAAGTAGATACAGCGTTGAATGGAGAAGATGGATTATTTTTAGCACTGCAAAACATTTATGATGCAATCCTACTTGATGTGATGATGCCAGAAATGGACGGATTTGAAGTGATTCAAAAAATACGTGATGAAAAGATTGAAACGCCAGTCCTGTTTTTGACAGCGAGGGATTCTTTGGAAGACCGGGTGAAAGGATTGGATTTTGGTGGAGACGACTATATTGTTAAGCCGTTTCAGGCTCCTGAATTAAAAGCGAGAATTCGTGCTTTACTACGTAGAAGTGGTAGTTTAACAACACAGCAGACCATTCGCTATAAAGGGATTGAATTGTTCGGGAAAGATAAAGACGTTCAAGTAGATGGACAAGCAATTAAGCTTACATTAAAACAGTATGAACTTCTAGAGTACCTCATTCAGAATAGCGGTAAGATTTTAATGCGTGAACAAATTTTTGATCGTGTTTGGGGATTTGATTCAGATACGACAGTAGCAATTGTAGAAGTGTATGTGCATCATTTACGTAAAAAATTAGAAGCATTCGGTTATCAGAAAGCTATTCAAACCGTTCGAGGTATTGGATATATATTAAAAGAACAATGAAAAAAGGAAGTATGTTTCAAAAAACACGCATTCGTCTGACTATATTAAATTCGTTAGTGTTTATTATATTAATTGGAGTGTTAGGAAGTTTAGTGTATTCATATACATCCAATGAAATTTATAAGGGAGTAGATGAATCGATAAAGGACTTTATTATAAAGATAACGAGAGAAAAGCCACTAGGACCTCCACGATTTGAGGTGGGTAAAGAATTACGTATAGGGGATTCAAAAGCTTTTTACTTAATATGGGACGAAAGTAAGCAATTGCGAGAGATTGATCCGAGAGTTCGAGATCGTAGTTTTCTGGAAGAAAACAAAATAAAGCTATTCCCCAAAAAAATTGGAGATTTCTATGATATAGAAATAAAAGGAAAAAGTTATAGAACCGTGGCAGTCAAAGAAACTATACGTTCGGGAGAGAATGTCACATTTCAAATATTACGTGAAACTACGACTGAAACAGAAGTACTGCGTACATTGTTTTTAATTCTTATTATTGGTTGTAGCATAGGAAGTTTATGTGCAATAGGTATCGGCTTTTTCTTAGCTGGCAGGGCACTCGTACCCATCCAAAATTCATGGGAGAAACAGCAGCAGTTCGTGTCTGATGCATCACATGAATTAAGGACACCACTTGCGGTTATTCAATCAAAAACAGATATATTATTCCAGTCACCATCTGCGACGATAGAAGAAAAAGCGATGGATATTTCTACAATTTCAAAGGAGTGTAGACGATTATCGAAGCTCGTAGCTAATTTATTATTGTTAGCACGTTCGGATTCTAATCAAATCGAGATGGATAAGAAAACATTTGAAGTGGATAAATTGTTAGAAGAAATAGTAGATCCATATAAAGAGATTGCTTCTTATCAAGAAAAAGAGATGATATTAAAAGTAGAGCGTGACATATCGTTTATTGGCGATAGAGAGAGAATTCATCAATTGATGGTCATCTTGCTAGATAATGCGATGAAGTATACGAATGAAGGTGGATATATTCAAATTAATTGTATGCAAACGAGTAATTCAATTCGCATACAAGTGAAAGATAACGGGATAGGAGTTAAAGAAGGGGATATTCCAAAGTTATTTGATCGTTTTTATCAAGGAGATAAAGCGAGAAGCCCATCAGAGGGAGCGGGATTAGGTCTTTCAATCGCTAATTGGATTGTAGAAAAGCATTATGGGAAAATATCGGTAGAGAGCAAATGGGGAGAAGGAACTTGTTTTGAAGTGATTTTCCCTAAAAATCAAAGATTATAAGTAAGAAGACGACCTTGTTTTTACAAGGTCGTCTTTTTTTAAGGGAAAGTTAAGGAACAACTTGTATCATGTATTACATCATGGAAACTTGTAATAGAAAGAGACGCTGGAGTAGATATTTTTGAATGAATTAGATGAATCATACTGTTATTTCTAACAGAGATGAAGTTTATGTATAGTATAAAAAAAATTATGGGAAAGCTGGAAAAAGAAAGTGTGAGAGGGAGGAAGAAGTCTTGAAAAAGAAAATGATGACGGTATTCACTATTGGAGTAATGAGTTTAAGTATATTAGGAGGGGCCTCTCCTTCTGGAACGACAAAAGGAAAGACCGATTATACGCAGCGTAGTAAAGAACAATTAAACGATGGGAAAATACATGCAATGCATACAGAAGAAAAGGCAGAAAAGCTAGGCATTGAAACGGGTGGAAAAGAACAAATTACGTTAGAAAAAGAAATTCATGAAACGGAAGTAGGAAGAGAAGCGGAACAATTAGGTATCTCGGTAGAAGGAAAAGATGTTGGAATTCTTTCAGAAGAAATTTATGAAACAAAAGTGAGGCAAGAAGCGTTAAAATTAGGAATATCTATAGAGAATACGTCGATTGTAAGTTTAATTGATCAAATTAATAAGATTAAAATTAATAATGAAGCAGAAAAGCTTGGTGTTTCAACTGAAGGAAAAGAAGTAGAAGAAATTGAGGAAGAAATCTATGGAACGAAAGTTAGAGAAGAGGCAGAAAAGCTAGGTATTGCTCAACGAGGAAAAGAGATGGAAGAGTTAGCACAAGAAGTATACGAACAAAAAGTGCAGGAAGAAGCAAAAAAATATCATATTGATTTATATGGCAAAGATATATATCAAGTATTAAGAGAAATCAATGAACAAAAAGTGATACAAATGGCGGATGAGCTTGGTATGGATAGAGCAAATTTGAATATTCAAGATTTAGCGGAGAAGATAAATCTTGAACAACCTGAAAAGGGAAAAGAGCTTAAGTTTGTTCCTATGGTTCAAACAGATGCTGATGCGTTTTATTCGTATTTAACGAATTAAAAAGGGCGTGAGAGTGATACGAAAATGGAAGTGGTATATATGTATGGCCTTACTATGTATAGGGGTATGGGGTGCATATACAAATGGAATTACAAATTATGTGGAGAAAGTAAAGAGGTTACTATTTTCAAGTGTACAAAGTCAAAAACGAATAGAGTTTAGTAATAACGATGAAAAAGTCATGTTATCAAATGTGCCTTTAATTCAGCAATTACCGGAGTTAGATAGAGGCTGCGAAGTAACAAGTTTAGCGATGATGTTACAATATGCGGGTGTTTCTGTAGATAAGATGAAATTAGCGAGTGACATCAAAAAGGTAGATTTTTTAGACGATGGTGTAAGAGGAAATCCGAATGAAGGATTTGTGGGGAACATTTATACGTTTTCTGAATCGGGATATGGTGTATATCATGGACCACTTTTTCAATTAGCGAAAAAATATTTACCGAATGAAGCTGTGGACTTAACAGGGAAGAGTATTGAAGAACTTTATAAGAGTGTAAGTAATGGGCAACCGGTAGTAATGATTACGAATGCAACATATGCACCGCTAGATGAGGATGAATTCACTATATGGGAAACAAATGGTGGAGATGTTTCTATTACTTATAATGAACATTGTGTTGTTCTTGTTGGATATGATAAGGAGTCTGTATATATTCAAGATCCACTTAATGAAAGCCCGAATATCAGTGTATCGAGAGAAGATTTTGAAAAGGCGTGGGTACAAATGGGGAGCCAAGCGATTAGTTATGTGAAAAGCTCAAAATAAATTAGGAGGAAAAGGGGTATGGACTTAGGCATAACGGGTGACGAAATTAAGTTAATGAGTTATACAGATGAGTGGAAAAAAGAATTTTCTAAAGTGAAACATGAAATACAAGAAAATATGCATATAGAGGCGAATCGTATTGAGCACATTGGCAGTACGGCTATTGAAGGTATGGTATCCAAGCCAATTATAGACATATTAGTAGCTGTAGATGATTTAAATGCAGTAGGAAAATCTATTATAGATGGTTTTAAATCTATAGGTTTTTTACGATTAAAGGTGGAACGACCTGGTGAAATTATCTTTGCAAAGTTTACTGATTCTACTTTTCAAAAACGCACACATTATATTCATTTAGTAGAGTATGAAAAGGGGATTTGGAATAATTTAATCTTCTTCAGAGATTATTTGAGTGCAAACGAGGAAGCAAAGGGAGAGTATATAAATTTAAAATTAGATTATGCTAAGAAGCATTCAGCCGGGATAAAGAATTACACGGATCATAAAGAAAGTTTTGTGAAAGGTATTTTTCAGAAGCGAAAGTGATATGAAACAAGAGAACTTCTATATGGGGTTCTCTTATTTTGTAATTTAATCTTTTTAAAAATAACTAAATATGCAAAAATGCATAATTGAGCAAAATAATACATGTTATTATTATGTATTGTTTTCTAAGTTGTTGAAATAACGAAGAGTGCAGCGGCTGTAGAAAAATAAGTTAATTTGATGGATGAAGAAAAGAACTACAAGAAATGATTAGTAAATTTAAAGTATAATAACAGCAAATAAGTAAGGTGAAAATAATATCACCTTACTTATTTTTCTATTCAGCAATTAGGGGAGTCATTAGTGGGATGAAAAAAAGAAAAAAACTATGGAATTTATGGAAAACGATTACATTGCTAGTTTGTACAGTTGTAATTTTTTCTTTACTTGTTACAGATATATTAATTAGTCATAATGTAGAGCGGACAACGGAGGATAGCCAGGCAGAGAAAGCGAAAACGATTGCACATATTGTGGCTAATGATTCGATTGTAATCGATGGTTTGATTGGGAAAGCAGATACTTCTGCAATTCAAACGTATACAAATAGAATATTAAAAAACACAGGTGTTCAATTTATTGTAGTTATGGACATGAATGGAATAAGAAAATCACATCCAAATCCTCAAAAAATAGGTCATCATTTTATTGGGGGAGATGAAGGGCCTGCTTTGAAAGGAAAGGAACATGTATCGCTAGCAGAAGGAACGTTAGGTATTTCAATGCGAGTGTTTGTACCTATATTTTCTGAAACAGGTGAACAACTTGGAGCGGTAGCCGTTGGTATCTCGGCAGATAATGTAAAAGAGAGAGTTAAGGAAAGTAGACATATTATTTATATCGGTGTCGGAGTTGGAGTACTAGTCGGAATTATAGGAGCAATATTGCTAGCTAGACATATAAAGAAAAGTTTATTCGGTCTTGAGCCGCACAGGATAGCGAAAATTCTTGAAGAAAGAAATACGATGTTACAATCTGTAAAGGAAGGCATTATTGCTGTAGATAAAGAAGCGAGAGTAACGTTAATTAATAATGAAGCGAAACGTCTATTTAAAAAAAGTGGACTTGAAGAAGATTTTATAGGTAAAGACGTTGAGTTGTATATGCCTAATTCGCGTATAAAAGAAGTATTACAAACGGGAGAGGTACAATTAAACGAAGAACAAAATATTTACGGAATTACGATTGTGACGAATCGTGTTCCTTTATATGTAAAAGGAGAAATAGTTGGCGCGATTGCAACATTTCGTGATAAAACAGAAATTAGAAAACTAGCAGAGGAACTAACTGGTATTAGGCTATATGCGGAAGCATTACGGGCACAATCTCATGAGTTTATGAATAAGATGCATGTCGTATTAGGGCTTACACATATGAAACAATATGAAGAATTACAAAAGTATATAAGCGGCATGGTATCAGAGCATCAATATGAAATTGGTGGGGTTATGAAAAGAATAAAAAGTCCAGTATTTGCTGGTTTTTTACTAGGTAAACTTAGCTATGCTAGGGAGAAAAATATAAAGTTAATTATAAGTGAAGATTCTTACTTGCCGGAAATATATGATGAAAGTATTACTCATGAACTTATTACGATTGTAGGGAACTTAATAGATAATGCATTAGAGGCAGTGATACATTGCAAAAAGAAACAAGTTGAAGTTGGGATACAATATCAGAATGCATTAACTATTACAGTGCAAGATACGGGGAAAGGTATAGAAGAAGCCGCAGTGGATGCATTATTTACAAAAGGTTATTCCACAAAAGGGGATAATCGCGGTTATGGTTTGTATCTTGTAAAAGAAAGTATACAGCGAATAAATGGGGAGATTCACATTTCCTCCTTATTAGGAGAGGGAACAACGATAACAATTGAAATACCTAAAGGTAGGGATGAGAAGCAAATATGATTAAAGTTTTAATTGTAGAAGATGACCCGATGGTAGCAATGTTAAATACACATTATTTAGAGCAAGTGGGAGGATTTGAACTTGTTCAAGCAGTTAACTCAGTAAAATCGGCGATAGAAGTATTAGAGAAATCACGAATAGATTTAGTCTTACTTGATATTTTTATGCCTGAAGAAACTGGGTTTGAGCTTTTAATGTATATTCGGAATCAAGAAAAAGAAATCGATATTATGATGATTTCAGCTGTACATGATATGGGGAGTATTAAAAAAGCATTACAATATGGCGTAGTAGATTATTTAATTAAACCATTTACATTTGAACGATTTAAAGATGCATTAACTATATATCGAGAAAAACTTACTTTCATGAAAGAACAACAAAAAATTAGTCAATCGGAATTAGATTCGTTAATTTTACAAAAAGAAAAAAGAGAGTCCTTTGACTATAAAGAGCTTCCGAAAGGATTAACAAAGCAAACATTGCAACTCATTTGGCAGAAAATCGAATCGCTTAATGGACAAGCATTTACAACTGATGAAATGGCGAAATTAGTAGGAGTTTCAAGAGTCTCTATTCGAAAGTATGTAATGTTTTTGACTGAAATCGGAGTATTAGAGAATGAAATGGTGTATCAAAATGTGGGAAGACCGGTGAGTAAATTAAGGTGTATTGACCGGAATAAAATAGATTTTTACGTATAAGCGACTTATTATAGGTCGCTTATACTTTTTTTAATTACAAAAATAGTTACAAAACTTACAAAAACTATTTTTAATATTGAAAGCGTTTTAATATTGTTATTAAGAAAACAAGGGGGTGCCATATGGGGATTCAAAAGAACGTGGGAGCGGTATCATTTTCTGAGGAAAACGAAGTACAAGGGGAATCTTTCGCTTCTAAAATTATGAATGTAAAAATCGGTGTAATACCTTTACCGTTATATGTAGTATTGGCTGCTATTATTTATGGGGCATCTGTATATAATAAATTGCCAGCAGATATGATTGGTGGATTTGCAGTTATTATGATCATGGGGATTTTCTTAGGTGACATTGGGATGAGAATTCCAATTCTAAAAAACATCGGTGGTCCAGCAATTCTTTCGTTATTTATTCCATCGTTACTTGTATTTTTCAACTGGATGAATCCAGCTTCAATGGAAGCTGCGACTATGTTAATGAAAAAATCGAACTTTTTGTATTTATATATTTCTTGTTTAGTAGTGGGAAGTATTTTAGGAATGAACCGTAAAGTATTGGTACAAGGTTTCATTCGCATGTTTATTCCTTTAGTAGTAGGAACGTTAGCTTCTATCGCAGTAGGCTTATTAGTAGGCTCACTATTTGGATTTGAAATGAAGCAGACATTTTTCTTTATCATCGTGCCAATTGTGAGTGGTGGTATTGGGGAAGGGATTTTACCGTTATCACTAGCTTACGGTGATATTTTAAATGAATCATCAGCAACATTTGTATCACAGCTTATTCCAGCAGCTATTATCGGAAATATGTTTGCAATTGTGAGCGCAGGTTATATGAAGCGTTTAGGTGAGAAGAGACCCGAGCTTAGTGGGAATGGTGTATTAGTAAAAACAGATAATCAAGCAGAGTTATTAAAAGAGCAAAATACAGAAAAACCAATTGATTTCTCATTAATGGGAGCTGGGTTATTGATTGCATGTACATTCTTTATTTTCGGAGGGTTTGCTTCTAAGTTTATCGGTATTCCAGGAGCAATCATTATGATTTTTTCAGCAGCACTTGTGAAATACTTTAAATTAATGCCAGCAAAAATGGAGCAAGGTGCATTCCATTTATATAAATTTATTTCAAAGAATTTAACTTGGCCGCTAATGGTCGGATTAGGATTGCTATATATTCCGTTAAAAGACGTAGCGGCAGTTCTTTCTGTAGGATATGTTGTTGTTTGTGCATCGGTTGTTCTTACAATGGTAGCGTCAGGTTTTCTTATAGGAAAAGTGATGAAAATGTATCCAGTTGAATCAGCGATTGTAACTGGATGTCATAGCGGTTTAGGTGGAACTGGAGATGTTGCTATTTTATCAGCTTCAAATCGTATGGAATTAATGCCGTTCGCACAAATTTCGACGCGTTTAGGCGGGGCAGCAATGGTTGTAATAGCAACAATCTTATTAACAATGTTTTCATGATTAAACAAGCTAGCTATATTCATATAGCTAGCTTGTCAAATTAAGGGGAGATTATAAGTATGTTAGAAAATCAAATTAATGAAAGATCATTGTTATTGCATAAAGAGTTAGTAGGGAAAATTGAGATTACAAGTAAGGTAGAAGTAAATACAGCGGATGATTTAAGCCTGACTTATACACCAGGTGTAGCGGAGTCTTGCAAAGCAATTGCGGCAGATGAAGAAACAGCGTATGACTATACAGCAAGAGGGAACATGGTGGCAGTTGTTTCAGATGGAACAGCAGTACTTGGTTTAGGAAATATTGGACCGAAAGCGGCTATGCCTGTTATGGAAGGGAAAAGTATTTTATTTAAGAAGTTTGCGAATGTAGATGCTTTCCCGCTATGTTTAGGTACGACTGATGTGGATGAAATCGTTACCCTTGTGAAAAATCTAGAGCCTACATTTGCAGGTATTAATTTAGAAGATATTGCAGCACCACGCTGTTTTGAAATTGAAAAACGATTAAAAGAAGAAACGAATATTCCTGTATTTCATGATGATCAGCATGGGACGGCTATTGTTGTTTTAGCAGCTGTTATTAATGCATTAAAAGTTGTAAGTAAACAAATGGACGATGTGAAAATTATTATTAACGGTGCGGGTTCGGCAGGAATTGCAATTGGAAAATTATTATTAAAAGCTGGTGCAAAACACATTACGTTAGTTAGTTTAGAAGGTATTGTTTGTGAAGGTGAAACATGGATGAACGAAGCGCAAATCGAAGTTTCAAAGAAGACAAATCGAGAATATGTACGTGGCACATTAAAGGAAGCGATTCATCAAGCTGATATTTTCATCGGTGTATCTGCTCCAAACGTATTAACGAAAGAACTTATACAGACGATGAACGAGAAACCAATTGTGTTTGCAATGGCGAATCCAATTCCAGAAATATTTCCAGAGGACGCATTAGAAGCTGGGGCAGCTGTAGTAGGAACTGGACGTTCGGATTATTCAAACCAAGTAAATAATGTATTGGCGTTCCCTGGAATATTCCGTGGTGCGCTAGATGTTCGTGCGACTGATATTACAGAAGAGATGAAATTAGCGGCAGCATATGGGATCGCTAACATAATTACGGACGAAGAACGTAATGCGAATTATGTAATTCCAAATCCATTGGATAAAAGAGTTGTTCCAAGTGTTGCAGAAGCAGTAGCAAAAGCAGCCATTGATTCAGGAGTGGCACAAATTACGAAAATGCCAAGTTATAAATAGTCAAAAGCAGTGCCTTAAAAAGGCACTGCTTTTTTTGAGATAAGAAATCAAAACAATGAAGAAGTGTAAATTTATTCAAGCCCCTTTCATTATTTATTTAATTCCATTGCAACTTGTTTACCATTTACTAAAACCTCAGTTACTGCTACGATCACTTCTATCATTTTTTTCATCTCTCATCTCTCCTCGCTTCATTTCTTACTTTAAGTATAGGAGAAGAGAGATAATCCAACTATCGAAGTACGTGACGTAGAAATTACATTGTTGTAAGGAAGTGTTTCAGTTTTGTCACTTTATTCGGCGTTAATTACAAACTGATCATAATATTTTTCATTCACATATATATTTAATGCCCATAATCCAGAGGAAGGTAGTGACATTACGAGAGGGAGTTCCTTTATGGTTGTATCGACTGTATTTGAAGTAGTCCAAGTTTGTTTGGAAGTTTCTTTTTGAAAGAGTACTGGTGTTGGAGTTGTAGTTCCTTGTTTTAACGCGATAATAGATAGTTTTCCAGTTGGCATTTCAGGATCTAGGAAGAACCACATTATTTCATTTTGTTCATTTGCGATAATAGAGCTATCAGCCATTGCAATTTTTCCTTCAATGCCTTTTAAGGGCATCTTCCCCTCTGTAAAGGAAGGTGCTTCTTCCCAATTTACATCTTTTAAAACACTAAGATGAAAAAAGGAAGGTGCGTTAATTTGAGAGGATGACGTTTCTAGTATTTCTTTTTTAGGTACATTTGAATCTGGTTGCACTTGTGCGCAGCCAGTAATGAGGAAGGAGAAAAGTAGCATAGTTCCGATTTTTTTCATGGTGCCACACTCCTAATTTTTATTGTTAGTGTAATTGTATTTGCTAGCAGGCGGGACAATTCCTTTAAATCATAAAAAGAGGTCGTAAGTTTTGTACGACCTCTTTTGACATTTTCTATATTTGTTCAGTTGAAAAGGTTGGCTCTCTATCTTTTTGAGGCATTGTTAAGAAAATAACAGAAAGAACGATACATACTCCGCCTAATAATTGATATGCTCCAAAAGATTCATTTAGCCAAGCGATTGAAACGATGGCAGCTACAAGTGGTTCAATGCTAGATAAAATACTCGTTTCTGTTGCTGCTAAATATTTAAGACTACCGATATAAAGAAGGAAAGAAAGAGTGCCGCTTATAATGATAAGAATAAGCATAGAAAAAGTTTGAAGTGTGAAAGTTTGCGAAATCTGATTCCATCCAAAAGAACGATTACAAATAAGCAGTGCAATCCCTCCAATTAACATCCCCCAGCCAATTACTATAGTTGTTCCGCATTCTTTAATAAGAGAAGCCGGATGAAGGGTATAAAACGCAAAACCAATCGCTGTTAATAGGCCAAAAGTAATAGCGGCTTTAGATAAAACAATATTTTCAATTGAACCGTTTGTAATAATAAAGTATGTCCCTGTTAGAGCAGTGATAATTGCGATTATTTGCATAGAAGCAGGGAATTTCTTTTGCTCAAGCGCAACGTAAATTGTAATAAGAACAGGACCTAGAAATTGAAATAGTGTTGCTGTGACAGCGTTACTAATATGAACTGTTTCGATAAAAGCGTACTGCGCACCAAGCATGCCAAGAATAGAGAAAATTATAAGCTGTATAAAGTGTTTAGGGTGTTTCCAAATGTGAAATATGTTTTGTTTTTTAATAAGTAAGAAAGATAAAATGAATATTCCAGCGAGCAACAGCCGAATTGTTAAAAAATCAAGTGATGATACGTTAGTATGTTGAAACAGCCACTGAATCATGGGACCAGATAATCCCCATAGGGTAGCTCCTGTAATAATCATCATAAGTCCAATGCGTCTATCATTGTTCATTATCATGCATCTCCTCTCTAGTATTTGATTATTAATGCGTTACATGATAAAAGGAATTATATAGAACTTCTGGTACTGTAAAAAGTATCAGTTATGTGTTTTTGAGAGGGGTCAGTTATTGTGTTAGAATTAACGCCTAATTTGAATGCAAATAGTAAGACGGCATTGTATGTACAATTGTATGAGTATATAAAAAAAGAGATCAAAGATGGAACGATTCCGGCTTTTACGAAATTACCGGCTAAGAGGAAGCTAGCAACATATTTACAAGTGAGTAAAAATACAGTTGAAGCTGCTTATGAGCAACTTCTTGCGGAAGGATATATTGAGTCGATTTCTAGAAAAGGATATTTTGCATGTGAAATCGAGCAAATGATTCATGCGGAAGGTAGCGAAGAGGTAATAGGAGAAGCGCCTTTTCAAGATAAGGAGTATAAATTTGATTTCACTCAAACGGGTGTGGATACTAATACTTTTCCGTTTCATGCATATCGAAAAATTACGAATGAGGTATGGCAATTTGAAAATAAAGATTTACTTTTTATTGGACATCCGCAAGGGGAGGTAAGTTTACGAGAAGCAATCGCGAGCTATTTGTATGAATCTAGAGGTGTACGATGCGTAGCTAGTCAAATTGTAATAGGAGCGGGTACACAAATATTAGTAAAAATGTTATTTCAGCTGTTAAAGGGAAGTCGTTATGCAGTTGAGAATCCTGGGTACCATCGGAAAATGGTTGTTTTTGAGCAAGGGGAACAAAATGTCCAAATGTTATCTTTAGATGGAGATGGAATTTGTATGTCACAGTTAACTGATAGCCATGCAAATGTTGTATTTGTTACACCTTCGCATCAGTTTCCTTGCGGGATGATTATGCCAATTACGAGAAGAATGCAGCTTTTACAATGGGCGAAAAAAGAAGAAGGAAGATATATTATTGAAGATGATTATGATAGTGAATTCCGATATTCAGGAAAGCCGATTCCGGCGCTGCAAGGGTTAGATAGAGATGGGAAAGTAATTTATATGGGTACGCTGTCTAAAGCGCTATTGCCATCATTACGGATGAGTTATATGGTGTTGCCAAAACCGCTCATTAAGCAGTATCAGGAGCAATATTTATTTTATACACAAAGCGTTTCAAGAATGGATCAAGAGGTCATTAAGAAATTTTTAAATGATGGGCATTGGGAAAAACATATTCATAAAATGCGTGTTGTGTACCGAAAGAAGAGGGACCGTCTTGTTTCGGTAATAGAAAAATATTTTTCTAATGGAGTTGAAGTAATAGGAGAGGACTCTGGCCTACATATTTTATTAAAAGTGCATAATGGGATGGAAGAGAAAGAGTTAGTGGAAGCTGCAGCTGAGAGGAGTATTAAAGTATATCCTGTTTCGATGTATTATAAGGAAAGGACTTCCCCCGAAAATACAGTATTGCTTGGATTTGCGACTTTATTAGAGGAAGAAATTGAAGAGGCTATTCAATTATTATATACAGCATGGTTTACAAGGAAGTAAAAAAACATCCTCATAAATGGAGGATGTTTTTTATTATTTTTCTTCATCTAGGAAAAGAACCATATGCTCTTCATCCCAATATTGTCCGTTATATTTTAATGAACGTTCCTGCACACCAAATGTTTTAAATCCTAATGACTCATAAAGTTTTTTTGCACCATCGTTGCCAACAACAACATCGAGCATAACTTGCTCTACTTCTAGAGATTTAGCAAGTTCAAGACATTCCTTAATAAGTGCTTTTCCTGCTCCAAGTCCGCGTGCTTTTGGAGACACGTATACTGAACCAATTTTCGCTTTATGTTCTTGTTTTACATATGGTTTCGTTTCCAGTGTTGCAACTCCGATTAATTCTCCATCTTTAAATGCACCTAGTGTATAGTTCTCATCTTGTGCTAATTTTTGGGCTTTATATTCAATAGCACACTCTTTATTAATAATATCTTCATAAGAAGAGCTGAAAGCTTCCGGGTTTTGTTTTAATCCTTCTACTCGAAGTTCTAAGTAAATTTCTGCTTCGTCTTTTGTTAATACATGGATATCCAATTATATCACCCTCCAAATCTTTTACAGTTGTACCTATATTTTATATTGAAATAAAAATAATTTCAAAAGCTTAGCTTATATGAGCTGGTTTTATAAATAAAATAGCACCAGTAGTGCTGACTACTACTGGTGATTTTCCGCATATATTATTCAAAGGGTAATTCAATTATAAATTCTGTTCCGACTTCTAATTCGCTTTTAACTTCGATAGAACCATTATGAAGTTCTACAATTTCCTTTGCAACAGCTAGTCCAATACCTTTTCCGCCTGTAGCCCTTGTTCTAGATTTATCGACACGGTAAAAGCGATCGAAAATGTGTGTGATATCTTCTTTTGGAATACCTTCACCTTCATCTTGTACACTTATTGTAAAAGTATTCACACTGGTTAGTACACGTATTGTAATAGAAGTGTTTTCTGGCGAATGTTGATAAGCGTTGTGTAATAAATTTAACATCACTTGTTCCATACGCCTTTCATCTATACAAACTTCTAAATCTTCTTTGCAATATACATGAATTTGCATTTGTTTGTTCGTTAATGTTGTTTTTGTTTTCTCAACCATTCGCTCTAAAAATGGTCTAAGAAGCATTTTTTGTTTTTTTATAACAAATTGGTGCTGTTCTAATTGTACAAGCATAAATAAATCTTGTACAAGATCGGTTACACTATCTGTTTCGTCTTCAATGATTTGTAAGTATTCTTCACGTTCTTCTTTCGTTAAAGAGTCTCTCTTTGCTACCTTCGCATAACCTTTCATATAGGTTAATGGAGTTAATAATTCGTGAGCGACACTAGCGAGGAATTCATTTCGTTCTTTTTTCATATACGTAAGTTCACTAGATAAATCTTCAATAGTTTTTGCTAAGCTTCCAAGTTCATCATTTCGTTTAATTCCTAATTGAATTGGCTTGTTCAATTTGGACATTTTTTCAGTAGCTCTTTTCATCTTTATAAGAGGTTCTGTAATAACCCGAGAAAAAACAAAGACAGAAATAGTTGTTAAAATAATTGTCAAAATACTAATGATAATAAATTGATCCATGAGTTTAAGTAACATATTTTCTAAGAAAGATGTCTTTAATAACATATGTAAGTTACCTTGAAATCCATTTATTTCAAGTGGGCTTACTGTTGAGATGAATTTCGATTTTTTCCAGTTTTTTTCTACAATCAACCCGTTTTTAGGAATAGTTTCCGTTTTACAAGTAAGTTGCTTTTGCATTTCTTTCGTTACGGGTTCTGAGGTGGAAATGATTTTGCCGTTATTGTCAGTTATAATGATAGTGATATCGGTATTAGCAATTAATTCTGAGCCAATTAATTCTTCAGCTGCATGCTCGATAGTGAACTCTTGATACCAAGGGCGTTTAGGACGTTCAATGTTTGGATTTTGTTTAGAATGTTCATTCCATTTTGCACGGTTTACAATTTTGTCACGATACCGATTACCTTTCTCTAATAGAGCAACTGTTTCCTCTTCAACCCGCATTTTTGAAAGGCTTTTATAAAAAGATACGAAAGCAATTGTTTCAATACATAAAGCTAATATTAAAAAGTATGTCCCAATTTTAAGGGAAAGTTTACTCATTTTCTCACCATACCTTATTTTATATAAAGTGAAACTTTGGAGATTTCACGGATTATTATCCTGCATTAATTGGAGCCTTATTGCCCATTAATGCAGGATAAAGGATCAGTGGTATACTATTATCGACTGACCAAATTAATTATTCACTTTTCCATTTATATCCGACTTTATAGACAGTTTCTAAGTAATCTTCAACTGGAAATCCTTTTTTGCGTAACTTATCCCGTATATTACGAATATGTGAATCGATAGTTCTGTATTCGATGTCTGTTTGATAGCCCCAAATCTTCTCGATTAAATCGTCTCGGCTGTAAGCACGGTTTGTATTTTGTAAAAATAGTCCGAGCAACGAAAACTCAATAGGAGTTAGTGAGATTTTTTCATTATAAGCTGTAACAGTATGTTTCGTTTTATCCCACTCAATACCATTGAAGCTAACAAAGCCGTCTTTCTTTGTGCGGCGTAATATAGCCTCGATTCGCGCGACTAATACATGTTCATCGAATGGTTTTGTAATATAGTCATCTGCTCCCATTGTTAGGCCTTTGACCATATCGTAGTTTTGGTTGCGAGCTGTAAGCATAATAATTGGAACGTTGGAAATTTGACGGATTTGATAGCACGTATCCCACCCGTCCATATTTGGCATCATAACATCTAATAAAATAATATCGAAGTCCTTCTGTTCGATTAATTCTAGCGCTTCAAGGCCAGAAGTAGCTTTCATACAAAAATGGCCACGAGGACTTAAGAACAGATCTAATAATCGTAACATACGTTCTTCATCGTCTACCAATAAAATTTTCACCATAATCTTGTGCACCCCAAACTATTCATTCTACTTGTATAGTTTACATGAAAATAATAAAAAACTCTTTTTATGTGATTAAATGGATGGCTGATTTTTTCAATCAGGGCAATTGACATAAAAAATGCACTAGTTTTGCACAACTATTTTTTATAATAGAAAACGTAGCGACACAAATACCCTATGTTGCGACATAACGTCATGTCATTTTATTTATAAAATGACAATTCCATTCTATTGTGTATGTGAGATAGAGAGGGTTTTCGTATTCACCTCGCATCGGATAAGAAAAATTTCCTATCTCACACTTTTTTTAAAAGGGGATTGTACACATGAGTAAAAAAGTAGAGCATTTACAAAAAGAAAAGCAAGATCGTAATGCGGTTGTAATGTGTGTTGCGGTATCTATGCTTATTATGATAAGTTGTGTAAATAAATTTTTCGGGATTTTATAATAGAAAAAAAGCTTATTGCCTCTTAAGGAGCAATAAGCTTTTTTTATGTATTCTATATAATAAACCAAGGTAAAATTGCTAATCCAGAAGTTACAATTGCTGTAGCACATATTAAAAAGATAGCTCGTTTGTTTTGTTTCATGTCATATTCTCCTCTACATATCAATTGCATCATGCTATACGTTCATTTAATAATCAGCGGGAGATGGATCCTCTTTGCTGAGTAAAGTTTCACTTTATCCCGCTATTTGCGGGCAGTAAGACTCCCATCTCAAAATTCAGTGGGGGATGGAGCTCCCAACTGAGTAAAGCTTCACTTTATATTTTTAGTATAACGAATGGAAAGGATTGGAACGATCGATAAAGGTGACATGAAGATTACATTGTTGTAATGAAAAAAGCATCTTAATTAATAAGAAGATGCTTTTGAAAAATTATATTAAAATGTTAATTATTTAAGAATAAAACCATATGCTCTTCGTCCCAATATTGGCCATTATGTTTTAAGGACCGTTCTTGCACGCCGTAAGTTTGGAAGCCGAGAGACTCATATAATTTTTTTGCAGCAGTGTTATCAGCAACAACATCAAGCATGAGCTGTTCTACATTTAATTTATCGGCATTTTCAATAATCGCTTTAATTAAAGCTCGTCCTGCACCGAGACCACGTGCTTTTGGAGAAACAAAAACGGAGCCGATTTTTGCCTTATGCTCTTGCTTAATAAATGGCTTTGTTTCTAGAGTAGCAATACCGACTAAATCATTATCTTTGAAGACACCTAGAGTATACTTATCCGGATTACTTAATCGCTTTGCCATGGCAGCGACAGGGTTTTCATGTTTAAGAACATCTTCATAAGAAGAGCTAAAAGCCTCAGGGTTTTTCGTTAAACCTTCCATACAAACTTTCAAATAAATTTCTGCGTCCTCTGTTGTTAATAAGCGAATTTCCATAGTTGTAACCTCCTTGGTTGATCCTAATTTAATCCATTAACTCTTATAAGAATAAGGGTAGCTAAATACATTCTGTGATTATTCTTTCTTAATTTGTAAAAGAATGAAAAGATATATGCTACTATGTTTTCATTTTATTTATGTAATGAAATTGTATATTAACTTTATTAACTATTCAAGTGTTATATATATTACATTTTTATAACTAAAATACCTCCTCAATTGAGGAGGTATTTTTTAATTATTCGATTGATAACCATCGATTCGTTCTGGATGTGTATAAATATTGCAAGATTCATTTCGAATGAATCCTACTACGGTAATGCCTAAATCGTGAGCGAGTTGCAATGCTAGTTTAGTTGGAGCTGATTTAGATAGGACAATTTCGCAACCAATTTTTGAAACCTTTAACAAAATTTCAGATGAGATTCGTCCGCTAAACGCGATGATTTTCCCTTGAACAGATATATTGTTCCGTAAACAATGACCGTATATTTTATCTAGTGCATTATGTCTTCCGATATCCATTCTTGATATGAGAATATTTTTTCGATCGCATAACGCGGTATTGTGCACACCACCTGTTTGGCGAAATGTAGTTGAAGATTGTTGTAAGGAAGTCATTAGGTGAAAGCATTCTTCGGGAGTAATAGATATATGTATATCGTGTAACTTTTTTGCTTTTGCGGCATCATTGACGAAAACAAAACCTTGTCTACTTTTTCCGCAACAAGAAGTTACGTATCTTTTATTATATAAAGTTTGATAGAGTGGATTAATTTTTGATGATTTTACATGGGCAATTCCGTTTTCCTTTTGAACCCATAATTCCTCAATATCTTTATAAGAAGAAAGAATTCCTTCAGAAATTAAAAAACCAATTACCATATCCTCAATGTAATTAGGAGTACATACAACCGTTACGTATTCTTCGCCATTCAACTTAATTGTAATAGGAAATTCTGTCACAACATCATCAGTTTGTTTTGAAAATGTACCGGATTGATAGCGTACAATTGTATACGTTTCTTGAGTAGGCCCCATATTAAATTCCCCTTTATATGTATTTTTCCCCATATTTATCATAAAACATCGGAAAAATAAAAGCATCTACTATCAGAAAGATGGCAGATTATTTTGGTTATTATTGTATATGTACGATATAATAGATTAGTAGAATAGTGACATTTTCAAGCTTGCGTAGCTATACCTTATAACATCGAGAATCGACTTCATAAGAAAAGTATTTCAACAGAGCGTTTCAAAAATATGTACAGAAATACGTTTTTGAAAACGGATTCATAATCGTATTGTACAGTGAGTTGTAAGGAGAGGGGAAACTATGACAGAACAGACAGTCCGTGTAACCGTTGATGGTAAAGAACTTTTTGCATCAGGTGAAAAGACGATACTCCAATTATTTAATGAAAGTAATTTAGAACATCCTCAAATTTGTCATGTACCAGAGGTAGATCCTATTCAAACCTGTGATACATGTATTGTAGAAGTAGATGGGAAGTTAATGCGTGCTTGTTCAACTAAGCTAGAGAATGGTATGCATATTGAAAGACAATCGCAGCGTGCTAAAGAGGCGCAGACTGAGGCGATGGATCGAATATTAGAGAATCATTTATTGTATTGTACAGTATGTGATAACAATAATGGTAACTGTAAAATCCATAATACAGTACATATGATGGAGATTGAAGAACAGAAATATCCGTATGAACCGAAAGTAAGTGCATGCGAGGTGGATACATCGCATCCATTCTATCGATACGATCCAAATCAATGCATTGCTTGTGGACAGTGTGTAGAAGTATGCCAAAATTTACAAGTGAATGAAACGTTATCAATCGATTGGAGTTTAGACCGTCCACGTGTTATTTGGGACAATGGTGTAAGTATAAATGACTCATCTTGTGTGAGTTGTGGGCAATGTGTAACAGTATGCCCATGTAATGCGTTAATGGAAAAAACAATGCTGGGTGAAGCAGGATTTATGACAGGTTTAAAACCAGATGTGTTGGATCCAATGATTGATTTTGTAAAAGATGTAGAACCTGGATATAGCAGTATTTTAGCGGTTTCAGAAGTAGAGGCTGCGATGCGTAAGACGAAAGTTAATAAAACAAAAACAGTTTGTACATTTTGTGGTGTAGGTTGTTCATTTGAAGTATGGACGAAAGATCGTCAAATTTTAAAAGTACAACCTGTTTCAGATGCACCGGTTAATGGTATCTCTACATGTGTAAAAGGTAAATTTGGTTGGGATTTTGTAAACAGTGAAGAGCGTATTACAAAACCGTTAATTCGCCAAGGGGATATGTTTGTTGAGGCTTCATGGGAAGAGGCTCTTGAAGTTGTTGCATCTAATATGCAACATATTAAGTCAGAATACGGTAGCGACGCATTTGGTTTTATTTCTTCTTCTAAAGTAACAAATGAAGAAAACTACCTTATGCAAAAACTAGCCCGTCAAATATATGGAACGAATAACGTAGATAACTGCTCGCGTTATTGCCAATCTCCAGCGACAGACGGTTTATTTAAAACTGTCGGTATGGGTGGGGATGCTGGAACAGTAAAAGATATTGCTGAAGCAGGTCTTGTTATTATTGTTGGTGCAAATCCAACAGAAGGTCATCCTGTACTTGCAACTAGAGTAAAGCGTGCTCATAAATTACACGAGCAAAAATTGATTGTAGCAGACCTTCGTAAACATGAAATGGCAGAGCGTGCTGATATATTTGTTCACCCGAGTCAAGGAACGGATTATGTATGGCTTGCTGGTATTACGAAATATATTATTGATCAAGATTGGCATGATAAAAAGTTCATAGCTGAAAATGTAAAGAATTTTGATGAATATAGCAAAATGCTAGAAAAGTATACGCTTGATTATACTGAGAAAATTACAGGGATTTCTAAAGATAACCTTAAAGAGATGGCTCGTATGGTATATGAAGCAGATGGTACTTGTGTACTTTGGGGAATGGGTGTAACTCAAAATACAGGAGGAAGTACAACGTCAGCTGCAATTTCAAATTTACTGCTTGTTACGGGCAACTATCGTCGTCCTGGTGCAGGTGCGTATCCGTTACGCGGACATAATAACGTACAAGGCGCTTGTGATATGGCAACATTACCGAACTGGCTTCCAGGTTATCAAGCAGTTTCGGATGATGTGCATCGTGCGAAATTTGAAAAAGCATACGGTACTACCATTCCGAAAGAACCGGGACTAAATAATATCGCAATGTTACTAGCAGCGGAAGAAGGAAAACTGCGTGGTATGTATGTTATGGGAGAAGAAATGGCTTTAGTAGATTCAAATGCCAACCATGTACAACATATTTTAGCGAATTTAGACTTCCTCGTTGTTCAAGATATGTTTTTATCGAAAACAGCTCGTTTTGCTGATGTTATTTTACCGGCAGCACCAAGCTTAGAAAAAGAAGGAACATTTACAAATACAGAACGCCGTATTCAAAGATTGTATGAAGTATTGAAGCCACTTGGTGATTCTAAGCCAGATTGGTGGATTTTACAAAAAGTAGCTCGTGCACTGGGCGGAGACTGGAATTATGGAAGTCCAAGTGAAATTATGGATGAAATTGCATCGCTTGCCCCGTTATACTCACAAGCAACGTATGACCGTTTAGAAGGCTGGAATAGTTTATGTTGGGGTAGCCATGATGGTAGCGATACACCATTATTATATGTAGATGGATTTAACTTCCCGGATAAGCTAGCTCGTTTATCATTAGATGAATGGGTACCACCAGTAGTAGCACCAGATGAGTATGATTTACTATTAAATAATGGCCGTATGCTAGAGCATTTCCATGAAGGAAATATGACGAATAAGTCAGCTGGCATTTTATCTAAAGTGTCTGAAGTATTTGTTGAAATTTCACCTGAACTTGCTAAAGAACGCAATGTGAAAGATGGCGGTCTTGTAGAATTAGCATCACCATTTGGAAAGATTAAAGTACAAGCGCTTGTTACAGATCGTGTAACTGGAAATGAGTTATATTTGCCAATGCATGCGACAGTAAATGAAGAGGCAATCAATATTTTAACAGGGACAGCAACAGACATTTATACTTGTACACCAGCTTATAAACAAACGATGGTGAAACTACGCGTATTACGTGAAAAAGGGAATCGTCCGTTACCATCTTCAAACCCGAGAGATAAAAAACGTCATCCGCAAAATGGTGTTGAAATTGAGCAAAAGTGGCAAAGAAAACAATACGTATCACTTGTGGACCAGAATTAGGGGGCGGAGATCATGGCAAAAGAGATTACTTTAATAAAAAAGAAGGTCGTAACAGAAGAAGAAAAGAAACAGCAAGTAACAGATGAACTGTTAAATGAGCTAGCTGAAAATAGGGAAGCAGTAGAAGAGACGATGCAGCTATTAGGACAGTTGCAAAAAGCTGGAATTTTAGATGCAGCGATTAGTTTACTTGCTGCAAAAGAAGATGTTTCCAAAATAGCTGTTGAACAATTAAATCGTGAACCAGTAAAAAATGCATTAAACAATATGATGGGGGCGGGAGAGGTGTTATCTTCAGTGGACCCAGAAATAACGAAACAAATAACATCTAGTTTAGTCACTGGATTACAATTTGCAACGGATGAGCTGAAAAATGGAAAAAAAACAAAAGTGATGGATTTCTTTAAGGTATTAAAAGATCCAGATATCAACAGGGCGATAACATTTGGTTTTAGTTTCTTAAAAGCATTTGGACAAGGACTAGAGAAAAAATAGAGTGAGTGAAAAAAGTGATGGAAGTAGCCATCACTTTTTTCATTATATGTATAAGAGTGTTCATGTTAAGCGGAATATATTATTATTAAAAAGATGGATTGAAATTGGAAATGTGGAATCCATCTCAAATATAGTTTTAGAATGTGGAGGAATATATGCAACACCGTAAAAGACTATCTATACCAGGAGTAATGAGACATTCCTTTCAAACTGTACAATTTGCTTTTTGGAATGTGCTAACATTTCAGCTCGTCTATAAATTGTTAGCTGCAATCGTATTTATCCCCCTCTTAGGTATTATTTTCAATAAGTTATTGTACTTTGGTGGTTATGCAAATGCGACAAATGATGAATTAGTAGCATTTTTGAAAACACCATATGGGATTTTGGCGATTGTAATTTTATCGATACTAGCATTGTTTCTTATTTTTACGGAATTTGCAGTGCTTATTATTATTTCGTATTTCGCTCATAAAAGGCAAAAGGTAAGATTACGTCCGATTTTGTATAAAACAGTAACGTATTTACCTTCTCTTTTTACATATTGCTTACCAGGATTTGTGTTGTATGCAGTTGTGCTATTACCGCTATTAAGTATGGGATATAAATCTGCATTAATTCCTGAAATTCAAATTCCTAATTTTATTACAGGTGAACTATTTAAGACGACAATGGGTCAGGTTGGCTATTATGCTTTCTTTGCTGTAGTTGCTTATTTAAATCTTCGTTGGATTTTTGTGTTACCTATTATTGTATTAGAAGAAAAACCATTTCGCACGGCAGCACGTAAAAGTGCGAACTTAGTAAAAGAAAGCTTTTTTAAAGTGTTGTTCTTTTTAGTAGGAGTTTTCATCTCTGTAGGAATGGTCTTTCTTTTATTTATAGGAGTGTATTTACTCTGTTTATGGGGCGTATACGAATTTACGAACCCAGAAGGGACATTTGCGCTATTAGCGGAGTCAACGATTTCAGTCTTCTTAACGAGTACATTGTATTTATTCAGCTTCATTATGACGCCGTTTTATATTATGGCGTTAACAAGATTATACTTACAGAAAGTTTCGGTTGAAGATGTTTTATTAGAAGAAGGATTAGATTATTCAAAAACAAAAGCAGATAAATGTTTCTTTAAAAAACACCGTTGGAAATTTATTGGTGTATATATCGTGGGGATTATTACTGCTGGAATGATCGTTGCCTTCATTGTGACCTTTATTTCAAACACATATAAAGAACCAATTATTATGGCGCACCGTGGATATATATCAAAAGGTGTAGAGAATACGAAAGAAGCAGTACAAGGTGCCATTGATGCAAAAGCAGACTATGCAGAAATAGATGTTTTGCAAACGAAAGATGGCGAACTAGCGGTCATACATGATTTGAAGTTGAAACGTCTTGCGAATGCGAATGTGCATGTATCGGATTTGACGATGGATGAGCTAAGAAAGCTTACTCTTAGTCAAGATGGATTCTCGGGACAAATAAGTACACTTGATGAGATCATTAAGCTTGCAAAAGGCAAAATAAAACTTAATATAGAAGTGAAACTTCACGGTAATGAGAAGGATTTCGTAAAGAAAGTACTAAAAACAATTAAAGAGAACGATTTTGAGAAACAATGTGTAATTCAAACGTTACATTATCCGCTTATTAAAGAGTTTAAGCGTGCAAATCCGGATATAAAAGTAGGGTATGTATTGTTTGCAAGCAGGGCTAATTTAAAGAATGTACAGGCGGATTTCTATGTAGCAGAAGAATATATGTTAAATAAACGCCTAGTGAAAGAAGCGAGAAAGCTAAATAAACCACTTTACGTATGGACAGTAAATGATATGGAAAGTTTAAAGGCATATTATAAGTTAAACGTGGATGGTATCATTACCGATTACCCTGAAGACGCACGCGAAACAATTAAGATGTTAAAAGAGCAAGAAGATCGTGAAAGTGACATGTTTGATAAAATTTCTGAAACGACAGAAGATTTATTCTCAAAGTTATTTATAAGTTATCCAGCTGCTGGCTAAATGCTAGTAGCTGTTTTTTTTATGAAAAGAATATATTTCTAAAGTATTGTACAAAGTAATAAGTGTATATGTATACGTAACTACTTAGTTTTTTTGCATTGTTACATTATTGTCAAATAATAAATAATTACTATGCGTTTTGAATGGATATAATGTAAATAGAGTGATAGATAATGCGATGGTACAAATAACCCAACAGAATCAATGTTTCGTATATTTACACTATTCTAAATATATAAACTTTAAAAAAATAGTATGTTAGCGTTTTCATAACTTTTAAGTTATGCTAGAATAAGGACATAAGTTATTAATTATTACAAAAAGAAAAAAGAATTCCTTTTTTCTGTTAATTATAAGGGGGCATTTCATTATGCGTATTGGGGTACCAGCAGAAATTAAAAACAACGAAAACCGTGTGGCAATGACACCAGCAGGTGTTGTACATTTAATTCGTAACAATCACGAAGTATTCATTCAAAAGGGTGCAGGTTTAGGATCTGGTTTCACAGATACTCAGTATGTTGAAGCAGGAGCGAAAATTGTTGATACAGCTGAAGAAGCTTGGAACATGGAAATGGTTATGAAAGTTAAGGAACCAGTTGAAAGCGAATACAAACACTTCAGCGAAGGTTTAATCTTATTCACATATTTACACTTAGCTCCAGAACCAGAATTAACAAAAGCGTTAATCGAGAAGAAAGTTGTCGCGATTGCATATGAAACAGTACAATTAGAAAACCGTTCTCTACCATTACTTGCACCTATGAGTGAAGTAGCTGGTCGTATGGCTGCACAAATCGGTGCACAATTCCTTGAGAAAAACAAAGGCGGTAAAGGTATCTTACTTGCAGGTGTTCCAGGGGTTAAACGTGGTAAAGTAACAATTATCGGTGGTGGACAAGCTGGTACAAATGCTGCTAAAATTGCAGTTGGACTAGGTGCGGATGTAACAATCATCGACTTAAGTGCAGAACGTCTTCGTCAATTAGATGACATTTTCGGAAACCAAGTAAAAACTTTAATGTCTAATCCTTACAATATTGCAGAAGCTGTAAAAGAATCTGATCTTGTAATCGGTGCAGTATTAATCCCAGGTGCAAAAGCGCCAAAACTTGTAACAGAAGAAATGATTAAATCAATGGAACCAGGTTCTGTTGTTGTAGATATCGCGATTGACCAAGGTGGTATTTTCGAAACAACTGACCGTATTACAACTCATGATAACCCAACTTATGAAAAACACGGCGTTGTTCACTATGCAGTTGCAAACATGCCAGGTGCGGTTCCACGTACATCAACTCTTGCATTAACAAACGTAACAGTACCATATGCAGTACAAATTGCTAACAAAGGCTACAAAGAAGCTTGCCTAGGCAACTCTGCATTACTAAAAGGTATTAACACATTAGATGGCTACGTAACATTCGAAGCAGTTGCAGAAGCTCACGGTGTAGAGTACAAAGGTGCTAAAGAATTATTAGAAGCAGAAACAGTATCTTGCTAATAGAAGCATTATACAAAACAAAATCGAACAATATATAAAACAACATGATAAGAGCTAAGAGATAATACCTCTTAGCTCTTCTTGGTAAAAGGGGGCATTCATCGTGGCCAACCTATTCAAAAAGAAATCCGTTACGCAATTGTTAGGGGAAAGTAAAAGTAAAACTTTGACGAAAACGCTAGGGGCATTTGACCTAACAATGCTAGGGATTGGTGCGATAATTGGTACAGGAGTTCTAGTATTAACGGGATTAGTAGCAGCAAGAGATGCTGGTCCAGCAGTTATTTTTTCATTTATGATTGCAGCAATCGTTTGTGGATTTGCAGCTTTATGTTATGCGGAGGTTGCATCTACACTTCCTGTTTCAGGTAGTGTGTACACATATTCATATGCAACAATTGGTGAATTTGTTGCCCATTTAATGGGATGGACATTGTTATCCGTATATGTCGTAACAACTGCCGCAGTAGCTGGCGGATGGACAGGTTATTTCAATAATTTAGTGAGTGGATTGGGACTTGAAATTCCAAAAGCATTGTTAACGATTCCATCGCAAGGTGGTATGGTGAACTTACCGGCAATTATCGTTACGTTGGTTATAACTTGGTTATTATCACGAGGTACGAAAGAAAGTAAGCGTGTGAATAACATAATGGTATTAATTAAAATTGGTATTGTTGTTTTATTCATTGCAGTTGGTGTATTCTACGTGAAACCAGAAAACTGGATACCATTTGCACCGTACGGCTTAAGTGGAGTCTTTGCCGGAGGAGCAGCAGTATTCTTCGCTTTCTTAGGATTTGATGCATTAGCAACTTCTGCTGAAGAAGTAAAAAATCCGCAACGTGATCTACCGATTGGTATTATTGCTTCGTTAGTTATTTGTACAATCATTTATGTTGTAGTTTGTCTCGTTATGACAGGTATGGTTTCTTACAAGGAATTAGATGTACCAGAAGCGATGGCATATGTACTAGAGGTTGTAGGGCAAGATAAAGTGGCTGGTGTAATCGCTATTGGAGCTGTAATCGGTATTATGGCTGTAATTTTCGCTTACATTTATGCGACAACACGTGTATTCTTCGCAATGAGCCGTGACGGTTTATTACCAAAATCTTTTGCGAAAATTAACAAGAAGACAGAAGCACCAACATTTTCAGTTTGGTTAACAGGAATTGGTAGTGCTTTAATTGCTGGATTTATCGATTTAAAAGAATTGTCGAATTTAGCGAATATTGGAGCGTTATTAACATTTGCGATGGTTGGTGTAACTGTCATCATTCTTCGTAAAACACATCCGAAATTACAACGTGGATTTATGGTACCACTTGTACCAATCTTACCGATTATTTCAGTTGCATGCTGTCTATTCTTAATGCTAAATTTACCATTAACAACATGGATTTACTTCGGTATTTGGTTAGCAATCGGAGTGGTTGTATACTTTGTTTATTCGAAAAAACATAGTCATTTAAAAGACGATGGAAGTTCGCAAGATAGTTTAGAAAAAGCTAATTAAAAAAAGCTAAATAAAAGGGATATAAGATAGTAAGCCTTGTGCGTCTAGGGAACGCGCAAGGCTTTTTATTATGTAAATATAAAGGGAATGGATATGGTTTTGTAGAATTTTGTATGTCGTAATATGCAAAAGGGGTGTAAGAATGAGAATAAAAGAAGATATAAAAGTTGTCGTTGGAGCAGAGGGATACAATAATAACCCTGGTTGGTTACATACGAATGAAGAAGAATTAAATTTATTAAAAAGAGCAACGTGGCTTAATAAATTTCAGCTTAATTCTTTATCAGTAATTTTAGCGGAACATGTATGGGAGCATTTATCGTACGAAGAAGGAATCGAAGCGGCAAAAATTTGTTATGAGTTTTTAACGGAGGATGGATATATTCGTTGTGCAGTGCCAGATGCATTTTTTCCAGATGAAGAATATCAGGAAGGTGTACAAGTAGGCGGACCAGGTCCATTAGATCATCCAGCAGCAAGCCACAAAATCGTTCATAACTATAAAACGATCACGTCCATGTTTGAATCAGCAGGTTTTCAAGTGAGGGTTTTAGAATATTGTGATGAGAATGGTGAGTTTCATTATAATGATTGGGATGAAAAGAAAGGATTCATTTATCGATCGAAACGTTTTGATCATAGAAATCAAGATGGTAAATTAGAATTTGCTTCGTTAATTGTGGATGCAGTGAAAGTTAATAAAGTGAAACTTTAATCAGTGGGTGGCTTCATCCTCACTGATTATTAGCCTTCACCAATCGGGCTTTTACGGGCAGTTAATGTGGGTTAAATAAGAGAAGGATGCACGATAGTTTTCGTGCATCCTTTTTGTATGAAGAGTATGATGGATGCGGAGAATATTGATATGTGCATGTTGAAATGTGAACGGAATTGTCAAAAAAATCTTTCGGATTTTATTGACACATATGAGTAGGCGCTCATATAATAAAAGTATAAGATATATGAACAGTTGTTCATATGTTCAATTAAAGAGGTGAGCTATAATGGCTGAAAATAAAGTAGAAACACCGCAGGAAACTTGTTCTCAAACGGTAATTCATGAGGAAATCGTGGATCAAGTGAAGCAAACAATTCCGACGGATGAAAGTTTAAGTAAAGTAGCAGAATTATTTAAAGTATTAGGTGACCGTACACGTACGAGAATATTACATGCATTATTTGAAGCTGAAATGTGTGTTTGTGATTTAGCTTATTTATTAGGAATGACGCAATCTTCAATCTCACATCAGCTTCGTGTATTAAAGCAAGCAAAGCTTGTAAAGAACCGTAAAGAAGGAAAGGTAGTTTATTATTCATTGGCTGATCAACATGTAATTCATATCTTCGAGCAAGCATTTGAACACGTAAACGAGGAAGAATAAAAACGCGAGGAGGGAGAACGATGGCAGAAGCATTAGTGAAAAAGAAACTTATGCTAGAAGGCTTAGATTGTGCGAATTGTGCAATGAAAATTGAAAAGGGTGTTGGGAATATAGAGGGAGTAACATCTTGTTCTGTAAACTTTGCAACTAAGACGATGCTTTTAGAAACACCACAAAATAAAGAAAATCAAGTTGTTACAGAAGCGAAGCAGCTCGTTACAAAATTGGAGCCGCATATTAAGGTACAAGAAGAGAAAAAAACAAAAGCGGCGAAAGAAGTATTTATATTAGAAGGTTTAGACTGTGCGAACTGTGCAATGAAGATTGAAAATAAGGTAAAGGAAATGTCAACAGTTTCAGAAGCGACTGTTGATTTCGTATCAAAGAAATTAAGAGTAGAAGTTGCGAATAAAAGAGAACTTGAATCGACTGTGCAAGATATAAAAAATGTTGTTCAAAAGTTAGAGCCAGATGTAAAAGTTGTTCGTGAAGAGGAAAAAGGACACGACCATGGCCATGATCATGGTGATGGAAATGTGAAAAAAATGATAGGAAGATTAGTAGGCGGCGGAATTTTGACAGGAATTGCTGCATTAGCCGGATTACCGCAAATGATAACAATTCCATTATTCGTTCTTGCTTATTTATTAATAGGTGGAGATATCGTTTGGAGAGCGGTAAGAAACATCACTCGCGGCCAAGTGTTTGATGAAAACTTTTTAATGGCAATTGCAACTTTAGGAGCTTTCGCGATTCAACAATATCCAGAAGCAGTTGCGGTAATGCTATTTTATCAAGTAGGGGAACTATTCCAAAGTATTGCGGTAAATCGCTCTCGAAAATCAATTACTTCATTAATGGATATTCGTCCTGATTATGCAAATGTGAAAGTTGGAAATGAAACGAAACAAGTATCACCAGAAGATGTGCAAATTGGTGAGTATATTATCGTGAAACCAGGTGAAAAAGTACCGTTAGACGGGAAAGTAGTTGAGGGAACATCAATGATGGATACTTCAGCGTTAACAGGTGAATCCGTACCGCGTGAAGTAGAAGTTGGTAATGACGTATTAAGTGGTTTTGTAAACCAAAATGGTGTATTAACAATTGAAGTTACAAAAGAATTTGGTGAATCTACTGTATCAAAAATCTTAGATTTAGTACAAAATGCAAGTAGCAAAAAAGCGCCAACAGAAAACTTTATTACGAAGTTTGCGCGTTATTATACTCCAGTCGTAGTTATAACAGCAGCGATTATGGCATTTATTCCACCACTTATTTTAGAGGGTGCTACATTCTCCGATTGGATTTATAGAGCTTTAGTGTTCTTAGTAATCTCTTGTCCATGTGCACTCGTTGTATCGATTCCTCTTGGGTTCTTTGGAGGTATTGGTGGGGCATCTAAAAGTGGTATTTTAGTAAAAGGAAGTAACTATTTAGAAGCATTGAATGATGTGAAATATATCGTTTTTGATAAAACAGGAACATTAACAAAAGGTGTCTTTAAAGTTACGAAGATGGAGCCTAGTGAAGGTACTACAGCTGAAGAGCTATTAGAATATGCAGCATTTGCAGAAGTATATTCTAATCATCCGATTGCACAATCTATTCGAAATGCATATGGAAAATCAATCGATGAAAATAGTATTGAAGACTATAGTGAAATTTCAGGTCATGGTACGGTTGTAAAGGTACAAGGAAAAGAAATTTTCGCAGGTAATGCTAAATTAATGAGAAAAGAAAACATTACATTTAAGCAACCAAATACAGTAGGTACACTCGTTCATGTTGCTGTAGATGGTAAATATGCAGGTTATATTGTTATCTCTGATGAGGTAAAAGAGGATTCAAAACAAGCAATTCAAAAGTTAAAAGAACTAGGTATTAAGAAGACAGTCATGTTAACTGGTGATGCAAAATCAGTTGGTGAAGCTGTTGGTAAAGAATTAGGTTTAGATGAAGTGCATGCCGAATTATTACCACACCAAAAAGTAGAAGAAATCGAAAAAATTGATGCAGCAAAACACGGTAAAGAAAAGATTGCATTCGTTGGTGATGGTATTAACGATACGCCAGTATTAGCACGAGCGGACGTTGGTATTGCGATGGGCGGTTTAGGATCAGATGCAGCAATTGAAGCTGCTGACATCGTCATTATGACCGATGAGCCTTCAAAAATCGCGACAGCTGTGAAAATTGCAAAACGTACACGTAGTATTGTATGGCAAAATATTATATTTGCATTAGGTGTAAAAGGGCTAGTTTTATTACTTGGTGCCTTTGGTATTGCAACAATGTGGGAAGCGGTCTTCTCAGATGTTGGTGTGACATTACTTGCAGTTTTAAATGCAATGCGTGTACTACGAGTGAAAGATTTATAAAAAAGAGGATGCAACCCGCGTCCTCTTTTTTATCGGTTATTTTGTTGAAATTGACTCAATAAAATAATATCAAATATTATTTTAGTTTTGAATAACGTAATATTGAATTTTACAAATAAAAAATATTCGCCATGTTATTTTAATATATTTTTTACAAATATCCATATAGTATTGAAAAAACAGAGAAGGAGGAAACTTCTCTGTTTATTTTTGTATGTTTTTTTCAACTTGTTCGCGAACAGTTTGAATATAATTCATTTTATGATCCCAGCACTCTTGGCTTAAATCGACAGGATACTCTTCGGGGTTTAAAGTTCGCATGTATTCTTCCCAAAATAGAGCGAGACTCTGTTCGTTATATTTTTGAATATCTAATATACTTGGTAGTTCATATGTTCTTTCACCGTTAACGAAAATGTCTTTATGCAGTTCACGTGCTTCAAAGTTTGTTACGAATTTACTTATATATGTGTGAACGGGGTGGAACATTTTTAAGCGTTTTTCTTTTTCGGGCTCTTCAGAATCTAACGCAATATAATCGCCTTCAGCATGATTATTAACCCTGTTGACTATGCGATAAATTCGTTTAAGCCCTGGAGTTGTAATCTTTTCAGGATTAGATGAAATTTTAATCGTGTCATTTAATTTCCCGTCAGTATCTTCAATCGCAACTAGTTTGTAAACAGCCCCTAATGCTGGTTGCTCAAAGGATGTAATTAATTTTGTTCCAACACCCCATACGTCAATTTTTGCTCCTTGAGATTTAAGGTGCATAATTGTGTATTCATCTAAATCGCTAGAAGCAATAATTTTTGTATTTGTAAATCCAGCCTCATCTAGTAATATTCTTGCCTTTTTAGACAAATAAGCCATATCGCCACTATCAAGACGAATGCCATAGAAATCAATACGATCTCCAAATTCTTTTGCGACACGAATCGCATTTGGAACACCAGATTTTAATGTGTCATATGTATCAACGAGAAAGACACATTTTTTATGAGTTTCAGCGTATTTTTTAAACGCGACATATTCATCGCGATACGCTTGAACGAAAGAGTGAGCATGTGTGCCAGCTACAGGTATCCCGAAGCGTTTTCCAGCACGAACGTTGCTGGTAGATGAGAAACCACCAATAAAGGCAGCTCGTGTTCCCCAAAGGGCAGCATCAAACTCATGAGCGCGTCTTGTACCGAACTCTAAAAGCTCATCATTATTTGCAGCGTGCTTCATACGTGCAGCTTTTGTAGCAATTAATGTTTGGTAATTTACAATATTTAAGAGGGCGGTTTCAATTATTTGTGCCTCACCGAGTGGCGCATCAACCCGTAATAAAGGCTCATTATTAAAAACAACTTCACCTTCTTGCATACTACGAATCGTTCCAGTAAATTTCATGTTTTGTAAATAATGAAGGAAGTCTTCTTCGAATTGCAGCTCTGCTAAATAAGCGATGTCACTTTCGGTAAAACTGAAATTTTCTATGTACTCTACAATTTTCTCAAGACCAGCAAAAACAGCATAGCCGTTTTCGAATGGAAGCTTTCGAAAGTATAAATCAAAAACAGAACGGCGATTATGAATACCATCTTTCCAATATGTATAAGCCATGTTGATTTGATATAAATCTGTATGTAAGGCGTAACTATCGTCTTTATAATGATTCATTGCGAAAACACCTCCGTAATTTGGTTATAGTATACCAATTTTTCCCCTTGCGTAGCAAAGAAGTAATAGGGAGTGAAGTCAAGAGAGAAAAAAATGAAATAATGCATATTTTTTAGAAAATTTACATTTATCAATTTATATTTCTCTAGATTTTATGTATTATTAGAGTAATGGGGGTAATGAGAATGGAGGAGGACAATGCAACAAACATTAGAAAAAATAGGCAAGCAAGTTTTTTATAAACGGCTACAGCAAAAAATGACACAAGAAGAATTATGTCAGGGCATTTGTTCTGTCTCATACTTAAGTAAGATCGAAAATGGAAAGATAGAAGCATCAGAAGAGATTCTACAATTGCTCTGCACAAGATTAGAGATTGCCGTGACGGATTTGAGAGATGTAGAAGAAGATGTGAAGGTGAAGTTGGACGAGTGGTTGAATGCATTAGTTCATTTGGACAAGCAACAAGTAGAACGCATATATGAAGAGTTGCAAGGTGAAATGCAGCATGTTTTAGATTTTGAAATTATAAATTATTATAAACTGCTTTATACGCGGTATTTAATGATGAAACGAGATCTACCAGCTCTTGAAGAAGAGTTGGATAGATTAAAAAAGGTGTATAAGAAATATTCACCATTTCAAAAAATGCTTTATACGTATAGTAGAGCACTATTATACTCTGTGCAATACAAATATACGCAAGCTTTAGATTACTTACTAAAAACAGAAACTATGGCTAAAGAGTTAGGATATTATGAAACAGGAATATATTATAATTTAGCACTGACATATAGTCAGATGGAAATAGACCATATGACGTTATACTTTGCTAATGTTGCATTGGAAGGTTTTAAGAGTGAATATAAGTTTAGAAATATAATAAATTGTCAATTTTTGATTGCATTTAGCTACACTAGAAAAAAACAGTATAATGAAGCGATGGAAATTTATAATCATATCTTGAGGGAAGCGAATTCTTTTGCAGATAAAGATAATATTATGTCGATTGCTCTAAATAATATAGGTTATTTACACTATCGTCAAAAAGATTATTTGAAGGCGAAAGAATATTATTTAGAATGCTTGAAATACAAAAAAGAAGAAGATATGAATTATATTGATGCTATGTATGAGCTCTCGTTACAGTGTATTCAATTAGGAGAGCTTGAGGAAGCTGCAGAATGGATTGAAAAAGGTGTTTCTGCGGCAAGAAAAGATGATAGATACAAAGGAATGCTATATTTATTATTAAATTTACGATATAAGTATTTTGAAAAAAGGGACGTCTATAAAAAGTTTTTAGAAACAGAAGTAGTTCCTTTCTTTAAGGTAGAGGAAAATATAAAGGATTTAAAGAAAGTATACTTAGAATTAGCCGAATACTTAGAAGAATGTTTGGATTTTAAAGAAAGTAATCGCTATTATAAATTAGCGATTAACTTATTAGAAGAATAGAGAGGGGGGATAGTATGAAAAAATTAATCGCAGGAACATTTGTTGTTGTGGCAATTGCAGCAGTAGTGTTGGATATTCAGTATGCTTGGAAACCAGATACTCTTGGTCAAGAAGCTAAAACAGTTCAACAAATTAATTCATAATAAGGAAACCCCTTTCCAACAGGAAAGGGGTTTCTCAATATTTGCTCCCTAAAATTCTACAAAACTTGAGAAATTAATTAATTGAATTTTTAGTATATTAATAGTGAAAACATAATGCTAATATGAAATTACTCTTTTTCAAAAAAATTTTTTATTAGGGGGAAGGTTATATGAAAAAGAAGAGTTTAGCATTAGTTTTAGCGGCAGGAATGGCAGTTACTGCGTTCGGAGGGACAGGCTCTGCATTTGCGGATTCTAAAAATGTGCTCTCTACGAAGAAGTACAATGAGACGGTAAAGTCACCTGAGTTTATTTCTGGTGATCTAACTGGAGCGACTGGTAAGAAAGCGGAATCTGTTGTGTTTGATTACTTAAACGCGGCAAAGGGTGATTATAAGCTAGGGGAAAAGAGTGCGCAAGATTCTTTTAAAGTGAAACAAGTGAAAAAAGATACTGTAACTGATTCAACAGTAGTACGTATGCAACAAGTTTACGAGGGAGTACCTGTATGGGGATCTACTCAAGTAGCTCACGTAAGTAAAGATGGTTCTTTAAAAGTATTGTCTGGAACAGTTGCGCCTGATTTAGACAAGAAGGAAAAGCTGAAAAATAAAAATAAGATTGAAGGCGCAAAAGCAATTGAAATCGCGCAACAAGATTTAGGAGTAACACCTAAGTATGAAGTGGAACCAAAAGCGGACTTATACGTATATCAAAATGGTGAAGAGACAACGTACGCATATGTTGTGAATTTAAACTTTTTAGATCCAAGTCCAGGAAACTATTATTATTTCATTGAGGCAGAAAGCGGTAAAGTATTAAATAAATACAATACAATTGATCATGTGACAAATGATGATAATTCGCCGGTTAAACAAGATGCTCCTAAACAGGATGCTAAAGCAGTTGTAAAGCCTGTAACAGGAACGAATAAAGTGGGAACAGGTATTGGAGTGTTAGGTGATACGAAGTCACTTAATACAACGCTATCTGGATCATCTTATTATTTACAAGATAATACGCGCGGAGCAACGATTTTCACATATGATGCGAAAAACCGTTCAACATTACCAGGAACATTATGGGCAGATGCTGATAATGTATTTAATGCAGCGTATGATGCGGCGGCAGTTGATGCTCATTACTATGCGGGTATAACGTATGATTACTATAAGAATACATTTAATCGTAACTCAATTAATGATGCGGGTGCGCCATTAAAATCAACTGTGCATTATGGAAGCAAGTATAATAATGCATTCTGGAACGGTTCGCAAATGGTATACGGAGATGGTGATGGTGTAACATTCACTTCATTATCTGGCGGTATTGATGTAATTGGTCACGAATTAACGCATGCTGTTACGGAAAATAGCTCGAATCTAATTTATCAAAATGAATCAGGAGCGCTAAATGAAGCGATTTCTGATATCTTTGGTACTTTAGTAGAATTCTATGATAACCGTAACCCAGATTGGGAAATTGGTGAGGATATTTACACGCCTGGTAAAGCAGGAGACGCGCTTCGCTCTATGAGTGATCCAACGAAATACGGTGACCCAGACCATTATTCTAAGCGTTACACTGGTTCAAGTGATAACGGTGGAGTTCATACAAACAGTGGTATTATTAACAAACAAGCTTATTTATTAGCAAATGGCGGTACGCATTCTGGTGTAACTGTAACTGGTATCGGTAAAGATAAGCTAGGTGCAATTTATTACCGTGCAAACACACAATATTTCACGCAATCTACTACATTTAGCCAAGCTCGTGCTGGTGCAGTACAAGCTGCAGCTGATTTATACGGTGCGAATTCTGCTGAAGTAACAGCAGTTAAGCAATCATTTAGTGCTGTGGGTGTAAATTAAGGCTTTAAGGGAAGTTATTAATAAAATACTTCAAAAATAAAGAAGGAGCCTATGCTCCTTCTTTATTTTTTTCTCCATTTTTTCCACAAATAAAGCAATCCAATGCAACCTGCGATTGTTACAATCCACTTCGCTTCATTTGTTCCGTTCATAACTTGGTATGCCGAATATACTTCAATCAATAAGGCCGGTATTTTACCTATTGTGCTGGCAATACTGAAAGAGAGTAATGACATTTTTCCTAGAGCTGCAAATAAAGTAACGATACTTGATGGGATGAAAGGTATCAATCGAAACGATAAAACGAGTAGAAAGGCCTCTCTGCCTTCTACATAAAGAAGACGCTCTACCTTTGGGTGCTTATTCACTTTATCGTGAGTGAACTTTTGAAGGCCTATGCGATAAATATAAAACGAGATAATAGCCCCTAATGCCTCGCCTGCGATCGAAATGATTGTGCCATTCGTTACATCAAAGAGCTGTATATTAATGGCGGTCAAAAAAATACTAGGGATAAAACCTAAAAGACTAATGATGATGTTGATTAAGATACTAAGTGGAATTGCGATGGAATAATAGTCTGTTAAGAAGTTTTGAATTGTTTCAGCCATTGTTTAAAATCCTTTATCTTTTTTTGCATTACACCATATTTCCATTGTATAGGCAAGTGCAAATTTACATAATGTAGAAAAACGTTGATAGAGAAGGTGTTTTATACCTTATATAGGTATTGGGTATATAAAAATAGGGGTATATTTTTAAGGTTTTATAAAATGTGTATAAATCCTTTGAATAAAAGGGTTTTACGACGATTACGATTGGTATATATATTCGGGAAATAATTTTTAAAATAATGGGGTATATATTTAAAAAGGGGAAAAACAGTGATTTGATGAAAATAGAGTGGTAAATATAGCAAAATAGCTGAAGGATTTAAAAAATGTATGTGTTTTTTCGTTGTGAAATTGACTTTTAATGAAGTTACGATAATAATCATGGAAGAGGTGATATGATGAAACGGATAAGCAGTCTTTTCTTGAGTAGTTTATTGGCACTAATGCTGATCTTAAGTGGATGTGCAGGAAAAGAACAAAAAACAGAGAAACAAACAGGGAATCAAGGTACGTCAGTAGAAAAAATTAGTGATAATATTTTAGATGAAATGGAAGGTCCACCTAAAAATGGTCATACGATTGAAAGGCATGTAGGCAAATCAGAAGAGGATTTGAAGAATCGTTTGAAGACAGATAAAGTATCAGCGGCAAGTACATACTATGATAAAGAAACAGCGACGAAAGCTGTGAAAGATAGTTTGAAGCAACATGATAAAGAAATTCAAGATTGGTTAAAAAATTCTAAAGAGACTCGTCTCGTATTAAATACAACTCATTCATTCCCGGTTGGGAAAACGGTAATAAAGAAAAATATGAATGTAAAAGACAAGTTAGTAAAAACCGTTACTGTTTTAGCGAGAGATAAGTCAGGAGATTTAGGATATAAGATTATTACTTCTTATCCATCTGACAAATAAGAAGGGGGAGTACATATGCATACGACATTACAATACTTTCTTAAATCATACTGTACGTTAAGTATTCATGAGGATGAAATAGTAAGCGTGATGGAAGAGTTTATAGAGCAAGAAGATGAAGAAATTGTTTTGAAATTACGCGATGAATTAATATATATGAAGAAAAAGAACGCGTGGGAAGAAGCGTGCGTATTAGCTGCGAAGCAAGGGAATCGTATATGGTCTTTAGAAGAAACGAAGGATCATCTTGAAACTTTTTTACTATTACTGCAAAAGAAAAAGGCGTGAGTAGATCACGCCTTTTTCTTTATGCTTTTTGAAATTTGTCCGTTTGATAGTATCTCATTGTTTTGGGGCACTTTTATATACGCTTTTTGAAATTTGTCCATTTGATAGTACTTCACCATTTTGTGTTACTTTTTTATACGTAACCGCTGTTATTTTATCATCAGTTCTACTAATTACTTGAGAAGAAACTTCAACATTTTTACCAGTATTTGTACCGAAAATGCGTGTAGTAATACTACCTCCATTTGAAAATGCTTGAATATAAATATGATTACCTGTATTGTTTTTAAATTGTAAGTCCGGACCATAATCTGCCACTGCTGCATCTTGCCCAAGTGGTAAATAATTTACGGGCATAGAATGATTACTTCGAGAAACAATTCCTAAATCTGCTCTTAAAGCTGCGCTATATAAAGTACTACTGACTTGGCAAACGCCTCCGCCTGCACTTTGTATAACTTTGCCTTGTGAATATACTGCTGCAGATTTATAACCATGTGCAGCATCAGTTACACCAACACGGCCATTAAAACTAAACGTTTCATCAGGTGCTACAATAACTCCACTTAAAGTATTAGCTGATTTGTTTACGTTAAAGGATTGATTACCATTACGGCCAGCCATTGGAGTAGAGTACTCAGCAATTACTTCTTTAATCCCCATTTTCTGTATATCTTCTGTAGAACGTTCTGGTTTTATTAATGTAACAGGTAATGTAACATCTGATTTACCAGTAGTAATAGCTTCGTTTGTTAAATTGCTTAGTTTGCCTTTATCAATTTTTTCTCCGTTTTGACTTTGACTAACATTTACAGTAGAGCCTTCAACACTTAATTCTGCATTAACAGGATTTTTTAATGTTTCATTATATTTATCTTTTATAAAGGTTTCATAAGCTGTTGTATTTAATTGTGGTGTCAATTTATAGTCACGTTTTAATTCATCGTTTTCAGCTTGCTTCCGCATTTTGTAACGACTCATTACGTTTCCTTCTTGTTCTTTAAAGATTTTGTTTACAATATCTTTCTCTTTATAATTTATACCTAAATCTTTCCATATGTAAGTTTGTTTATCATCTTGGAATATGTAGGTAAGGGATTTTTGATCTAATTCATTTATTTTTTGATTAATAATTGCTTGAATATCTGCTTTATTTTTTCCATCAAGAGAAATACCTTCAAACGTAGTATTTGGTAATGCGGTGTTATTTAATTGATTATTTAATTTGGATACATATTGATATCCACCAATACCGCCTACACAAAGTAATATGCCCCCTGCAATTGCAGAACCGATCAGTATTTTACTTAGCTTCATTTATTTCCCCCCAGAAATTTGTGTATAAATATATGTATTACATTTTTTGTATAAAAATGATGAAAATAACAGTATGTAAGTCCTAGTATACTATTATTTTCATTGTGTGTGTAATATTTTTATAAAAAATGTTACACTGTTGTAATAATTGTCTCTTTTTGTCACAATATGCATAAAAATTTGTTGGAAATTATAATAAAAAGGCTGTCTAGAAAAATCTAGCAGCCTTTTTATTATAATTTTTTATGCTCATTTTTATTCGTAACACCGAGATGTTCTTGAAGTGTTGTCGATATATTATTGACGCTTTTTTCGTTTGGAACGTAATAATAAATACCATCTATATATTTATCTGTACCTTCCACTTGAAATTTGTCCATTTTTAAACTTGAATCCATTGAATTTTTTGCAATTGTCATCATATCATCAAAAGTTAAATTTGTTTTTAAATCATTATCGACAGCATCTAGTAGACCACCGATTTTATTAATAGAATTAAGAGATAGTGCTTTTTCGGCAATAGCTTCTAAAACAAGTTGTTGTCGTTGACCGCGCATATAATCGCTATCGATATGACGAGTTCTAGCTAGTGCAAGTGCCTCTTCTCCGTTTAAATGTTGACGTCCTTTTTTAAGATGAATTGCATTTGCTTCGTCTTTACTATTTTGTTCTGTAAACTCAACCGGAACATCGACAGTAATACCACCAAGGGAATCAACGATTTTGATAAAGGATTTAAAGTTGAATTTTACATAGTAGTCAACTGGAACGTCTAAAAAGTTCTCTACTGTATCAATCGTGCTGTCTACACCACCGAATACGTGCGCATGTGTAATTTTATCGTATTTATCACGTGATTTAATGTAGACGCGTGAATCACGTGGAATGCTGACAAGTTTAACGGATTTATCATTTTTATTAATTGTTGCAAGTAATAAAGCATCTGTACGGGTTGCTTTTCCGTAATCTTTTTCCCTAATATCACTTTCATCAACACCCATGATAAGAACAGAAATATTGTCAGTCATAGGTTTAACAGCTTTTTCACGTTTGCTGGATTTATCTCCTCGGCCGAGTTCAGAATAGGCGTTGCTTAAGACGGATTTTGCTTTACTGTATATATGGAAGGAGTAACCTCCTGCTCCAAGTGCTACAATTAGTAATGGAATAAGAAGGAACCAAAGTAGGCGTGTTTTCTTTGAGCGTCCTTTTTTGGCTCGCATATTGTTGTTTGTGTCGGATTTCATCATTTTTTCTCCTTTAAAACTATCCAAGTGTATACATCTAGGTGTATTTAAAACACATAAAAAATATTTTACGCTAAATAAAAGCGATTGTACATGTATAAAAAATAGATGTCTTGATTATTTATAAGACATCTATTCGTTATTGTATACAAAAGATAGGGATAAGAAAATGATAAAATTTTACCTAATTACAACATAATACTTACAATAATCGCAGATAAAATACTAACAAGAGTAGCGCCGTATAGCAATTTTAGACCGAAGCGGGCAACGACATTTCCTTGCTCTTCGTTTAACCCTTTTACCGCACCAGAAATAATTCCAATGGAAGAAAAGTTAGCAAAAGAAACGAGGAAGACAGAAATAATACCAACTGTACGGATAGAGAGAGTGCTGGAAATTTTACTAAGATCCATCATTGCTACAAATTCATTTGTTACAAGCTTCGTTGCCATAATGCTACCAGCTGTGACAATTTCAGAACTTGGTACGCCGATAAGAAATGCAATAGGGGCGAATACATAGCCTATTATTTGCTGGAAAGTAACTCCAAATATAATGAGGAATAGGTCATTAATACAACTAATTAATGCGACGAATCCAATGAGCATAGCACCGACGACAATTGCTACGCGAAAACCATCAAGAATGTATTCTCCAAGCATTTCAAAGAAACTTTGTTTTTCCCCTTTGATTTCCAAAATGTCTTCATCATCGTTAACGTCGTAAGGGTTAATAATGAGTACGATAATAAAACCGCTAAATAAATTGAGAACGAGTGCGGTTACTACATATTTTGGTTCGATCATTGTCATATAGGCACCGACAATGGACATAGATACTGTTGACATAGCAGAGGCGCAAAGTGTATAAAGTCGATGTTTTGGAATTTGGGCTAATTGTTTTTTTACCGTAATAAAAACTTCTGATTGGCCGACAATAGCGGAAGCGATGGCGTTGTAAGATTCTAATTTACCAAGACCGTTTATTTTACTAAGAAAGAAACCAATCCAATGAATAAAGAATGGTAGTATTTTGAAATGTTGTAATATACCAATTAAGACTGAGATGAAAACAATCGGTAATAATACGTTAAGGAAAAATGGCATTTCTCCTTTATTTGCAAGACCCCCAAATACAAAATTTATTCCACTGGCAGCATACTCAAGTAGCCTCGTAAACAGATTGGAAATTATCGTAATAAGTACGAGGCCAATTGCTGTATTTAATAATAAATAAGTTAAAATTAACTGTATAATAAGCATGATAAAAATTGGTTTAAATTTAATATGTTTTTTATTGTTGCTAGCAATGTAGGCAAGGAAAAAAACAACGATAAGTCCAACGAAAAAAGTGATAAATTTCATAATAGGCCCCCTAAAAGAGATATTCTGCTATATATGTTTTTCATTTAAAAGGAGAATATGCATGTTTGGTAAAGAGAGGAATAGAGGAATCATGAATATATGTAGAGTACATCACGTTGCAATTATTAGTTCAAATTATGAAGTGTCAAAGGATTTTTATACACGAATATTAGGTTTCAAAGTGATAAATGAAGTATACAGAAAGGAACGAAATTCTTATAAGTTAGATTTATGTGTAGGAGAAGAGTATCAAATTGAATTATTTTCATTTCCAAGTCCGCCAAACCGCCAAAGCTTTCCAGAGGCTGCTGGGCTTAGACATTTAGCTTTTGCCGTTACTGATATAGAAGAAGCTGTTAAACATTTAAACCGATGTGATGTTGAGACGGAATCGATACGTGTTGACGAGATAACGGGAAAAAAATTCGTCTTTTTTCAAGATCCTGATGGTTTGCCATTAGAATTGTATGAGGACTGAAAATTGGTGAATTTTATATAGGGTTGCTTTCAAGTAAATGAAGAAACTAAAGTGAAACTTCTTTTTTAAAGGAGGTGTAACTTTAGCTAAGAAAAGCTAAAGAACATATGTGGATATTTTAAAATTATTGATGGTAGCTGTTCTGATTGCACTAACAGGTTTTTTTGTAGCTGTAGAGTTTGCAATTATAAAGGTGCGTAGCAGTCGTATTGATCAACTCGTTAGTGAAAAAAGACGAGGCGCATTGGCAGCCAAAAAGGTAACTTCAAATTTAGATGAGTATTTATCGGCATGTCAGTTAGGAATTACGATTACTGCTTTAGGACTCGGGTGGTTAGGAGAGCCGACGATTAAGCATTTACTCGAACCACTGTTTTTAAAATTAGATTTATCTCCTGCAATTGCAAGTACAGTTTCATTTATTATTGCATTTGCAGTTATTACGTTTTTACATGTTGTAATTGGTGAACTCGCTCCAAAGACTTTTGCAATCCAAAAAGCAGAGCAAGTTAGCTTATTATTATCAAAGCCCCTTATTTATTTTTACCGAGTTATGTATCCATTTATTTGGGCTTTAAATGGCTCTGCACGATTTGTGACAGGCTTATTTGGCTTACATCCCGCTTCTGAACATGAAGTTGCACATTCTGAGGAGGAACTAAGATTAATCTTGTCTGAGAGTTATGAGAGTGGCGAGATTAATCAAGCTGAATTTAAATATGTAAATAACATCTTTGAATTTGATAATAGGGTAGCAAAGGAAATCATGGTACCTCGTACTGAAGTTGTTGGTTTATATGAAGATGAGCCGTTTGAGACACATATTAAAGTAATTGCACAAGAAAAATATACGAGATATCCAGTATTTGGCGAAGATAAAGATGAAATTATTGGGATGGTTAATGTAAAGGACTTATTTATTCGTTATATGGATGGTAATCGAGATGAAGAGTGTTCGATTACACCATATACACGTCCAGTTATTGAAGTATTAGAAAATATCCCAATCCATGATTTACTATTGCAAATGCAAAGAAAGCGCATTCCATTAGCTGTATTATATGATGAATATGGTGGCACAGCAGGGATCGTTACATTAGAAGATATTTTAGAAGAAATTGTTGGAGAAATCCGAGATGAATACGATGAAGATGAACATCCACCAATAGAGCATATAAGTGAAGTGTGTAAAATTGTAGAGGGAAAAGTGCTTATTAGCGAAGTAAATGATTTATTTGGCATACATTTGGTCGCTGCTGATGTTGATACAATTGGTGGGTGGTTTATGGTACAAAATCAAATCGTTGCTGAGGGGGACATTATTGAGAAACACGGCTTTTCTTTTAAAGTTCTTGAAAAGGATATGCATCAAATTAAGCGAGTTGAAATAAAGAAAGTAGAAGAATGAATTTTTTATTATATAAACTTTAATAAAAAGGATATATAGAAAAATAAATGTTTGCGCTTTCAAAAAAGGTGCTTTATAGTGAAGGTGGATACTGAAGAATTCTTTTTAATGATACTCGTATTTTATAGGGCGAATTCTTTGGATAAGGATTTAGAATGAAAAGTATAGGTGATGAAAAATGATAGCAACGAAGGATATACGTATAGAAAAAGATTTTTTAGGTGAAAAGGAAGTACCGAGTGTAGCTTATTATGGTGTACAAACATTACGTGCCGTAGAAAACTTTCCGATTACAGGATATCGCATTCATCCGTCACTCATTACGGCAATGGCAATTGTAAAAAAAGCGGCAGCGCTTGCGAATATAGATACAGGTTACTTGGCTAAAGATATCGGACAAGAAATTGTAGAAGCTGCACAAGAGATTATGGATGGAAAGTTCCATGATCAATTTATCGTAGACCCAATTCAGGGCGGGGCAGGGACTTCAATTAATATGAATACTAATGAAGTAATTGCTAATAGAGCGTTAGAACGTATGGGGTACGAAAAAGGTGAGTATGCGAAAGTTAGCCCAAACACTCACGTGAATATGGCGCAATCAACAAATGATGCGTTCCCAACTGGGATTCATATTGCAACTCTTATGATGCTAGAAGAACTTCTTGTTACAATGGAAGAACTTCACTCTGCTTTTCATGATAAAGCAAAAGAGTTTGATCACGTTATTAAAATGGGGCGTACACATTTGCAAGATGCAGTTCCAATTCGCCTTGGACAAGAATTTGAAGCATATAGCAGAGTGCTAGAGCGTGATATAAAAAGAATTAAACAGTCTCGTCAACATCTATACGAAGTTAATATGGGTGCGACAGCTGTCGGTACAGGATTAAATGCAAACCCTACTTATATAGAACAAGTTGTGAAGCATTTACGAACTTTTAGTGGTTTCCCTCTTGTTGGTGCAGAGCACTTAGTTGATGCGACGCAAAACACAGATGCATATACAGAAGTATCTGCAGCGCTAAAAGTATGTATGATGAATATGTCTAAAATTGCAAATGACCTTCGTATTATGGCGTCTGGTCCACGTGTTGGGTTAGCAGAAATTCAATTACCAGCTCGTCAACCAGGTTCATCCATTATGCCAGGTAAAGTAAATCCAGTTATGGCAGAAGTAATTAACCAAGTTGCTTTCCAAGTAATCGGAAATGACCATACAATTTGCTTAGCGTCAGAAGCTGGGCAATTGGAGTTAAATGTAATGGAGCCAGTACTCGTATTTAATTTAATTCAATCCATCAGTATTATGAATAATGGATTCCGTGTATTCCGTGAATACTGTATTAAAGGAATTACAGCAAATGAAGAATTGCTGAAGCAATATGTTGAGAAAAGTGTTGGAATTATTACAGCGGTGAACCCTCATATTGGTTATGAAGTAGCATCTCGCATTGCACGCGAAGCGATTGAAACAGGGAAATCTGTTAGGGAGCTATGTTTAGAGCATGGTGTACTTACAGCAGAAGAGCTTGATATTATTTTGGATCCATATGAAATGACGCATCCTGAAATTGCTGGTGCTTCTTTATTAAAGAATAAAAAAATGTAATGTAAAAAGAACCGATCCATTTGGATCGGTTCTTTTTTTTAGAAGATATTAAATACAGCGTTTAATTGAAGTAAGCTAATAACGGCTAAGAAGATTAAACTGTATTTCATTGCTGTTTTAAATAAGGCAGATTCTTGACCAACTAGTCCAACTGCCGCACAAGCAACTGCTACTGATTGTGGTGAAACCATTTTCGCCATTGTACCACCTACTACGTTTAATGCAACGAGTGTAGAAGGAACGATGTTTAATTGGTCTGCAGTTACTGCTTGAAGTGGTGCGAATAATGAGCCACTTGATACTACTGATCCTGTAATGAATACGCCAATCCATCCTAAGATTGGAGAAAGAACTGGGAATGCATTACCAGTAGAAGAGAATGCAAGTCCAAGTGTAGATGACATACCAGAGTAGTTCTCTACGTAAGCTAAAGCGATAACGCTACAAATTGTATATACTGGAGCCTTTAGTTCTTTAATTGTTTCAACCATCAGTTCTTTAATCATTTTACCTTTTACGCGGTAAACGATAAGTGAAACGATAATTGCTAATACAATCGCAGTAGTTGTAGAAGAGAATACATCGAATTTGAAAATAGCTGCGAAAGGTGTATCGGCTTTTGTAATTGGTGTAGTTTTCATAACCATATTATGAAGACCAGGGAACTGAATGTTAAATACTAAGTTTGCTAACGCGCCATCCGGAGCAAATAAAGCTTTAATTGGTTTTAAATTAAAGATTGTTACGAATGCAGTTAAGAATACGAATGGAGACCAAGCATATAAAATTTGATTGAATGTATGAGATTCTTTTTCTTCTTGTTTATCTTCTTTAGCAGAAGATTTTGGCTGCCAAACACGTAAGAATAATGCAAGAGAGATCATACTTACAACGGCTGCGAAAATATTAGTAAGTTCTGCACCTAAGAAGTAAGTTACAAGGAACTGAGTAATTGCGAAAGAAAAACCACTTACAAGAATACCTTGCCAAGTTTCTTTAATACCTTTAATTCCATCGACCATTGAAACAAGTAAGAAAGGTAAAATAATGCTAATGAAAGGTAAAATAAGAACAGTTTGACGACCTATAGTTAATGCATCTAATTGAGTTAATTGTGCAGGTACTGTAACTGGAATACCCATAGCACCCATAGCACCACCAGCGATATTTGCTACTAAACAAATACCTGCTGCTTTTAATGGATTAAAGCCCATACCTACAAGTAGTGCAGCTGTAATAGCAACTGGAACACCTAGACCAGCTGCGCCTTCTAAGAAAGCACCGAAAGAATAAGCGATTAATAACACTTGTAAACGTTGATCATTTGTAATGCTTGAAATACTATCACGAATTATGTTGAATTGCTCTGTTTTAACAGTTAATTTGTAAAGGAAAATTGCTGCGATAACGATAGTACAAATTGGATAAAATCCTGATAGAATACCGAATCCGGCAGATGCTACAGCTACTGTTGCTGGCATTTTATAAACGAATATAGCAAGAATAATAGCGACAATCACACTGTAAAGACCAGCGATGTAACTTTTCATTTTGAGTCCCATTAAACAAATGATGAAGCAGAAAATTGGAAGTGCTGCGATTAGTGCAGATAACCAAATATTGTTTAATGGGTCATAAATTTGTGTCCAAGTACTCATAATAATGACAACTCCTATCTATTTTATGTGAAGAAATTCACATTATTTGTGAAACTATTCACAATCAACTTACATGCTTAGTATATTCTCCTTCACCACTATTGTCAACGTAAAAAAGTATAATTATTCCATAATAGTATTAAAAGTAACTTTTTGTTCATAAAGTAGACAAAAAGCGTAATCAAATTAATTTGATTACGCTTTTATAAATTATTTACATATTCTTTCATTTTTTCATATGTCATTGGTCCTACATGCTTATATTGAATGACACCGTTTGAATCGATGACAAAAGATGTTGGAATACTGATAATTTGATATGCGGCACTTGCCTGTCCTTTCTGATCTAGTAGGACGGGGAAGGTATATTTGTTTTCTTCAAGAAATTGTTTTACATTGTTCGGGTCTTTTTCAGTAGCTGTCGCATTTACAGCAACAATTTCAATTCCCATATCTTTAGTATCATGATAAAACTTTTCCATATCAGGCATTTCTATTTTGCATGGACCACACCAGCTTGCCCAAAAATTCAATATTACTTTTTTTCCTTTATAGTCTGTAAGACGAACTTCTTGACCAGTGGTTGTTTCCAGGAGGAAATCGAGGGCAACATTGCCAACTTCAGTTCCAATGGGGGTGTTTGATTTTGAAGCTATATCTTCTTGTTTGTCTAATAGGAAGTGATTGGTAATAGTCCAGCCAACCGCAATGCTAAGTAACGCAATAATAAACCATTTTTTAATACTACATCCTCCTCCTTACTTAAATTTCCTTTTTTATCGTAACAAAGAGGTTAAATATGGTCAAATTACTTTACGATAGGTTATCAATTATAGACTATATTTTACAATATCATTACTGTACATTTCAGTAAGGTGAAAATATAACAAAAAGCCTGATAAAACAACGTTTGTAAGCAAAGTATCGCTGGCCCTTTATTTTGCTTTTTTATTGTATCATATAGTATAATATTCAAAATCAGGAGAGATTTTTTCTTGAACTGTGTGCTGATAAAAGTCGGAAAATTTTCTCAGCATTATGGGTTGATAAAGTTATGTCGTAACAGGAAATATAAGAACAGATATATAAATAAATAAAAAGAAAATAAAAAATGAAAATGAGGGGAACTTTATGAACCAAAACCAATTTGACTGTCGTATTTCAGAAGAAGACGTACAGATGTTAAGAGCATTAGCTCATCCATTGCGTCTACGTTTAGTAATGGAACTAATGCAGCGTGGAACATGTAATGTAACACAATTACAAGAGGTATTAGAAATTCCACAATCAACTGTTTCACAGCATTTAACGAAACTAAAGCAAAATAAAGTAGTACGCTTTGAGAGACGCGGGTTAGAAGTGTACTATCAAGTTCATAACGATAAAGTAAGTGAAGTAGTAAAAACATTATTTTCTTAATTTTTGAATATTATGGAAAGAAGACGTGTGAAATATACGTCTTTTTTTATTTGGAAAGGATGTACTAATAGGAAGAATTGAGAGCGTATATAGTAGTGCGTCAGAAAGAAACAAACTATTGAAGTGCTAAATTGATGGAATATATTCTGAAGGGATATGAAAAGATAGAAAGGAGTGTTGTAAGCTAAAGGAGGAATAATATAATGGATGTAAAACGTGTGAAACAGATATTATCTTCTTCAAGTAGAATTGATGTTACATATGAGGGAGTCCCCGTATGGATTGAGAGCTGTGATGAGCAGAAGGGGAGTGCTCAAGTGTATGACGTATCCAATCCAGGAGAGAGCGTTCACGTGGATGTGACGGCTTTAGAAGAGAGGTAATAGAAAAGACGCTTCTAATTTTAGAAGCGTCTTTTTTATTTGCTATTCCATCATGTGTGCAATTTTCTTAGAGAACATAAGAAGTACTAATCCTAGCACGATTACGATAACACCGATGCTCGCGAATACTTCTAAATATCCTAAAGATTGAGTGAAAGCAGCTAACTGTCCAGCTAATAAGTTTGCACAGCCAGTACCAGCTAACCATACACCCATTAATAAAGAAGCTAATTTAAGAGGAGCGATTGCACTTACCATAGATAATCCGATTGGTGATAAGAATAATTCACCAATTGTATGGAACATGTAAGTGAACACAATGAACAGTAAGTTTGCTTTCATTGTAATGTTACCTTCATCGCTACCAGTTTTTAAAACAGCTAAAGTTAGAATTAAATATCCAACTCCTAGTAAAATCATACCTAATGCCATTTTTGTTGGGATTTTTAAATCACCATTTTTTGTTTTTGAAAGTTTAATCCATAATGCAGAAACAGGTAATGCTAATAAGATAATGAACAATGGGTTTACAGATTGGAACCAAGGTGTTGGAATTGTAAATCCACCAATTGTACGATCTACGAATTTATCTGTATAAAGTGTTAAAGAACTACCAGCTTGTTCAAATCCTGCCCAGAAGAATACAACGAAACAAGTTAAAATTAAAATTGCAGCTGTACGTTTTTTCTCTTGTGCTGTTAAAGGTTTTTTCTCAATTACTTTTGCATTGTTTTCTTTAGATTTTTTTCCGACAACAGTTGTTCCGATAGATCCTAAGTAACGAGGTGCTAATGTATTAAATGCAATCTGACCAATGATCATACCGATACAAGCTGTTAAGAATCCGTATTTATAATCTGTGAAATAACCGCAAATGAATGGAGCGATAAAAGCTCCTAAGTTAATTCCCATGTAGAAGATAGTGAAGGCACTATCACGACGAGAATCGTTTTCGCTATATAATTGACCTAATAAAGTCGAAATATTTGGTTTGAAGAATCCGTTACCAATAACTAATAATCCTAAGCCTAAGAAAAGTCCAGTTTTAGTGTTCATTGAAAATAGTACAAAGTTACCAAGTGCCATAATGATACCGCCGATGGTAATGGCATGTCGTTTCGTAATGAAATGGTCAGTTAGCCAACCACCAATAATCGGTGTGAAATATACAAACATTGTGAAAAGACCGTAAATTTGCACAGCAACTGCTTTATCAAATCCTAAACCGCCACTTACTAAGCTCGTTGTTAAATAAAGAACTAATAAGCCACGCATTCCGTAATAACTAAATCTTTCCCATGCCTCTGTAAAGAACAACAAATATAATCCTGGTGGATGTTTTTTTGGTGATTGTTGCTCTCCAGCTTTGTCTAATTTTAAAGCTGCATCCATGTTTGTTTCCCCCTAATCCTGTATAACGGATATTTATGTAATTATTTTAATTCACAAAATATTTAGAAGTCAATAGAATTATATGGAAATAGAAAGAAAATTTCTAAAAAAGTTCTATTTTTCTTCAACCGTTATTGTATTTTTCCCTGAAAACGAGATAATAAGCGTTTTCAAATGTAGTAATTGAATTCTAAAAGAAAGTAAAATAGTGATTAATCAGAAAATTTAGATTAGAATATCTATTCCGATATAGAGAAAATACACTGTATTTACTTTTATAATATAACATATTGGGAATAAAAATACAAAATGAAATAATGTGACACTTCAGTGAAATGAAAAAACCAGCTCCATAGAAAGGGAGCTGGTTAGGGAAATATTATTTAACAAAGCGTTTTTCGATATCATCTAGTAGTAGGTTAGCAGCCATTACACCGCCTGCTGTATTCCAAATAACATCGTCAACTTTGTATGCTTTTCCATTTTTTACTGCATTTAAGTTTTTAAATAGAGGATCGTTTATATATTCCTTTTCTAGTTCAGAGCCTTTTTTCTCGTTTCCTTTATCGAATGTGAAGTAGAATAATACATCACCATCCATTGCAGAAATACGCTCTTTAGATACGTTACGCTCTGCAAAATCATCTTTATTTTGATCTCCAGGACGTTTAAATCCAAGTTCTTTTAAAATAACACCAGAGAATGTATCACCATGATAAATACGAACATCACCAGGCATAAAGCGTACCATAGAAATTTCTTGATTTACTTTATCGCCTAGTTTGCCTTTTAAATCTTTCATACGTGATTCGTAATCAGCTAAAACCTTTTGACCTTCTTTTTCTTTATTTAATGCTTTCGCATAAAATTTGAAGTTATCTTTCCATTCACCGCGTAATGTTTCTGAGAAAACAGTAGGTGCGATTGCTTTTAGTTGCTCATACACTTTTTCGTGACGCATTTTATTGCCGATAATTAAGTCTGGTTTTAAAGAAGCAATCGTTTCAACGTTAACTTGTCCTTCATCACCAACAACTTTTACATCTTTCATTTCATCCTTAATATGTGGATACCATGGATCTCCAGTCCAAGACTTTACAGCCCCAACTGGTTTTACACCTAACTCAAGTAAGGCTTCAGTTCCTTCATTTGTTAAAATAACTACACGTTTTGGGTTTGCTGGAACTTCTGTTTTACCCATTGCATGTTCAACCGTAATCATTTCTTTTTTATTATCTTCTTTTGTAGACTCTTCTTTGTTATTTGATTTTCCACAAGCGCTTAAAAGAAGTGAAAAAGCTAGTAGAAATACAAATACTGTGAACGATTTCTTTTGCATGAAATTCATTATGTACCCCCTACATGTTGAGAATATTTTTCAATAGCAAGCATGATATTAATACTTCGTGGTCCAATTGTCAATGAAAATAATTCTCATTATCGTTGACAATGAGAATTGAGTTGAAATACACTTACAACGTATCATTATACATTGAAGGGGAAACGCTGCATGTTATTAAAAACAAATCAAGCAAAATGGATTGGATTATTTGTTGGAATCATTGCAGTCGTTATTTGTATTTGGGGAAGTATTATTTTCGGATATACAAATACGAGTTGGAAATTAGCTTTAGATGCTTTTTTCCATTTTAATGGTTCAAATGAGCATATTATTATTCAAAATGTGCGTCTACCAAGGGCGTTAATTGCAGCTAGTGTTGGTGCTAGTTTAGCCATAGCGGGTTGTTTAATGCAAACTTTAACAAAGAATCCGCTTGCTTCACCAGATTTTATTGGATTAAATTCAGGCGCTGCGTTCTTTATAGTTGTAGCAATTGTACTCTTTTCCGTGACATCATTATCAGCTTTCACATGGATTTCCTTTTTAGGAGCGGCAGTTGCAGCAGTACTTGTATTTGCCTCTAGCTCTTTAGGAAAAGAAGGGACAACGCCTCTTAAGTTAACGCTAGCAGGTGTCGCGATAAGCGCGTTGTTTTCATCATTAACACAAGGGTTACTTGTTTTAAATGAAAAAGCATTTGAAGAAGTGTTATTTTGGCTTGCCGGATCTGTGCAAGGAAGAAAGTTAGAGATTTTACAATCTGTATTCCCGTATTTATTAATAGGCTGGATTGCATCTCTCATGATGGCAGGGAAAGTAAATACATTAATGATGGGGGAAGACGTTGCAAAAGGACTTGGACAACGGACAATTTTAATGAAATCATTCGTACTACTTATTATTGTACTACTGTCTGGTGGTTCAGTTGCGGTCGCTGGTCCAATTGGATTTATTGGTATTGTTACTCCGTATTTTTCCAGATTCCTTGTTGGAGTAGATCACAGGTGGAGAGTACCGTATAGCGGCTTGTTAGGTGCAATACTATTACTCTTAGCTGATATAGCAGCTAGATATGTCATTATGCCACAAGAAGTACCAGTAGGGGTTATGACAGCATTTATCGGGGCCCCATTCTTTATTTATATTGCACGTAAGAGAGGGCTTAGCAAATGAAGAAGTATATTCCGTTTCGTATAGGAAAAGGCGGGCTCTCGTTTTTAATGTATAAACGAGCTTGTCTCGTCTTATTCAGTTTACTAGTTGTTTTAATAGGATTATTTTTTGCGAGTGCAGGTATGGGAGACATGAAAATCGCTCCTTATGATGTATGGCAAGCGATTACTGGAAATGGCGATGCGATGTCAAATATGGTTGTAAATAAGTTTCGTATGCCGCGTATTTTGATTGCTATCCTTGTAGGAATCGCACTTGCTGTAGCAGGATGTATTTTACAAGGTCTCGTTCGAAATCCACTGGCTTCTCCTGATATTATCGGGATTACAGGTGGTGCAAGTGTTGCAGTTGTATTATTTTTAGCTATATTTAGTGATAAAAATAACGCGCTAACTGTAAGCATTCATTATATGCCACTTGCAGCTTTTGCTGGTGCAACGATTGTAGCGTTATTTGTATATTTATTTGCATGGAGAAATGACGGGTTATCACCGATTAGTCTTGTTTTAATTGGTGTTGGATTTTGGGCGTTAACGAAAGCGGCAACAACTTTATTTATGTTGTTAGCACCAATTTATCAAGCGAGTCAAGCAAATGTATGGATTACAGGCACTGTTTACGGGTCTTCGTGGCAAAACGTTATGATACTTGCGCCGTGGGTTCTTATTTTAACGGTAATATCATTTATAGCGGCTAGACATTTAAATGCGCAAGAGCTAGGGGATGATATTGCGGTAGGACTTGGTGTTCCTTTAACGAAGTCACGTGTATTCATGTTATTACTTAGTACAGCTTTAATTGGCGGTGCGGTTGCCTTTGCTGGAGGAATTGGATTTGTCGGTTTAATGGCACCTCATATTTCACGAAGACTAGTTGGTTCTTTATATGGTGCATTACTCCCAGTTGCGGCTATTGTCGGTGCAATTTTAGTACTTGCTGCAGATTTAATTGGGCGTACAGTTTTCGCGCCACTCGAAATTCCAGCAGGGGTATTTACATCAGCAATTGGTGCACCTTATTTTATTTATTTACTTTATAAAAGTCGGAATTCATAAAGGGAGATGAATATGCAAAAAGCATTGGAGACGAAACGTTTGACGTTGTCTTACGGTGAAACAATTATTATTGATGAGTTGAATTTAGAAATTCCAAAAGGCGAAATTACAATCTTTATCGGTTCTAACGGTTGCGGGAAATCAACTTTATTACGTTCACTAGCTAGATTATTAAAACCAACAACTGGTGACATTTTGTTAGATAATCAAGCCATTCAAAGTATGCAAACGAAGCAAATTGCTCGTCAAATGGCAATTTTACCGCAAGGACCGCAAGCACCAGAAGGGCTTACAGTATTGCAACTTGTAAAACAAGGACGTTATCCATATCAAACATGGCTGAAACAATGGTCAGAAAAAGATGAGGAAATGGTACAAAAAGCCCTTGCAGCAACAGGTATGACAGAATTTGCTGAGCGTGATGTGCATGCGCTTTCAGGTGGACAACGTCAACGTGCTTGGATTGCAATGACGCTTGCACAAGATACAGATATTATTTTACTGGATGAGCCTACTACATATTTAGATATGACTCACCAAATTGAAGTGCTAGATTTATTATTCGAATTAAATGAAACAGAACAAAGAACGATTGTTATGGTATTGCACGATTTAAATTTAGCATGTCGTTATGCAGACAACATCGTAGCTATTCAAGATAAACAAATATATGCGCAAGGTAAACCAGAAGAAGTTATTGACCAGAAGTTAGTTCGGGATGTATTCCGTATGGAGTGTCAAATAAGCGCTGATCCGTTATTTGGGACACCGCTCTGTATCCCGCATGGAAGAGGAAGACGTGTACTTAAAGAGGCTGTTCAGGCGATGAAATAACGAAAAAAGACGATGAGGATTCATCGTCTTTTTTATTTTTGGCAAGAAAATAATAGAAAAAGGGGAATACGTAAACGTCGTTCATATTCTTCTTCATCCTGAAAACAGTTTCGATTTGGTGTAGCTTCTTTTAAGTTTGTAATCGTAAATCCGGCTTGTTGTAACAATGTAAAATACTCTTCCGTTGTACGATGGTATTTAATAACTTCTTGCTCAATCCAAGGCTCAACGCGTTTTCCCATTTTAAAATAATCATCGACGAGCCAGCTTGTTCTTTTCCCGCTCGTTTGTAAGCTTTCAAATGAAGAGGTAATAATAGGATGTTGAACGCTAAAAGTAAAGGTTCCATTTGTTTTTAAAGTTTCGTATACATTTTGAAAAATGATAGGAAGATGTTCAATATAATGTAAGGCGAGTCTAGATGTTACTAAATCAAAAGTAGCAGGAGGGTATGTGTAGTCTTTGAGGTTTAAAAAATGGACGGTGCCATTTTTATTTTCTAGTTGTTTTTTAGCTTTTTCATACATAAGTTCGGAGCCTTCAATACCAGTGTAAGAGTGGCCGCCTTTTTCTAATAACTCCTCACCGAATTTAGCGTCGCCGCAGCCTAAATCAAGGATTTGTTTTCCTTGCACATCACCAATGAGTTGAAAGAAGGCTGGTTTTTCAAGTGACTCATTTGGGCTATTTTCTCGGTATCTTCGTTTCATATATTGTTTAAAAAATGCTTCGTTATTATATACATCAGATTCAGTAAATGCCATGATTGAAGCCCCCTTAAATATTTTTTTTATTCTATCAAATATGAAAAGTAAATGATAGATTTCTTTTAATGAATCATATATAATCTAGAATTGTAAGCGGTTACTTTAAACTATTTTTCTATAATAAATTCTGAAAACGTGTTAAGCTAGTAGAGGGATTATTAGAACTATTAAGACAATAATTCGCTTACATGAACGATGGGAGGCTTCACAATGTCTAGTAAAACACTTGCGAAATTTTTAGAAGAAAATTTAGAGGATTTAAAATCAAAGGGGCTTTATAACGTAATTGATCCGCTTGAGAGTTCAAATGGACCGATCATTACAATTGGCGGAAAAGAATATATTAACTTATCTTCAAACAACTATCTTGGATTAGCAACAGATAGCCGTTTGCAAGAAGCAGCAATTGGTGCTATTCATAAGTACGGCGTTGGAGCAGGGGCTGTTCGTACAATTAACGGTACTTTAGATTTGCATATTAAATTAGAAGAAACAATTGCAAAGTTTAAACATACAGAAGCAGCAATTGCTTACCAATCAGGATTTAACTGTAATATGGCAGCGATTTCAGCCGTTATGGATAAAAATGATGCGATTCTTTCAGACGAATTAAACCATGCTTCTATTATTGATGGTAGTCGTCTATCAAGAGCAAAAATCATCGTTTATAAACATTCTGATATGGAAGATTTACGCCAAAAAGCAATCGCGGCGAAAGAATCAGGTCTTTACAATAAATTAATGGTAATTACAGACGGTGTCTTCTCAATGGATGGAGATGTTGCAAAACTACCAGAAATTGTTGAGATTGCAGAAGAATTAGATTTAATGACGTACGTAGATGATGCACACGGTTCAGGTGTACTTGGTAAAGGTGCAGGAACTGTAAAGCACTTCGGTCTGTCTGATAAAGTTGATTTCCAAATTGGTACATTATCAAAAGCAATTGGGGTAATTGGTGGATATGTAGCAGGGAAACAAAACTTAATTGACTGGTTAAAAGTTCGTTCACGTCCATTCTTATTCTCTACAGCATTAACACCAGCTGATGCAGCAGCTTGCATGAGATCAATTGAAATCTTAATGGAAAGCACAGAGTTGCACGATCGTTTATGGGAAAATGGTCGCTATTTAAAACAAGGGTTAAAAGAACTTGGCTTTAACATCGGAGAAAGTGAAACGCCAATTACACCTTGTATTATTGGTGACGAAGTATTAACACAAGAATTTAGTAAACGTCTAAATGAAGAAGGCGTATATGCAAAATCTATCGTGTTCCCAACTGTAGCAAAAGGAACAGGACGCGTTCGTAATATGCCTACAGCAGCTCATACGAAAGAAATGTTAGATGAAGCAATTCGTAAGTATGAAAAAGTAGGGAAAGAAATGGGCATCATTTAAGTAACGACATCTTTTGAATAGCTTGCAAATGAGGAGTGGGGAAAATGAAAAAAATTCTAGTAACCGGTTCTTTAGGGCAAATTGGTTCTGAACTAGTAATGAAACTTCGTGATGTATACGGTGCATCAAATGTTATTGCAACAGATATTCGTGAAACAGATAGTGAAGTAGTAACATCTGGTCCATTTGAAACGTTAGATGTAACAGATGGACAAAAACTACATGATATTGCAAAGCGTAATGAAGTAGATACAATTATTCATTTAGCAGCTTTACTTTCAGCAACGGCAGAAAAAAATCCGTTATTTGCTTGGAATTTAAATATGGGCGGACTTGTAAATGCATTAGAAGCAGCTCGTGAATTAAACTGTAAGTTCTTCACGCCAAGTTCTATCGGTGCATTCGGTCCATCAACGCCAAAAGATAATACGCCACAAGATACAATTCAGCGTCCTACTACGATGTATGGGGTAAACAAAGTAGCAGGAGAATTACTATGTGATTATTATCATCAAAAGTTTGGCGTTGATACGCGTGGTGTACGTTTCCCAGGCTTAATTTCTTACGTAGCTCCTCCAGGAGGCGGAACAACTGACTATGCAGTTGAAATTTATTATGAGGCGATTAAAAAAGGTACATACACCTCATACATTGCAGAAGGAACGTATATGGATATGATGTATATGCCTGATGCTCTACAAGCGATCATTTCATTAATGGAAGCTGATCCAAGTAAGCTAGTGCATAGAAATGCATTTAACATTACAGCAATGAGCTTTGAACCAGAGCAAATTGCAGCATCAATTCGTAAGCACATTCCGAACTTTACAATGGATTACGCAGTAGATCCAGCTCGTCAAACAATCGCTGATAGCTGGCCAAACTCTATTGATGCGACAGCAGCAATGAAAGAGTGGGGCTTTAAAGCAGAATATGATTTAGACAAAATGACAACGGACATGTTGGCTAAGTTAAAAAAAAAGCTTGCATCTGAGTTAGTAATGAATTAATAGGAAGAGCCGATTCTTAGGAATTGGCTCTTTTATTTGTATTTTTAAGAATATACAAATAATTAAAAGCGTGATAGAATGAGTTAATTTGTGCATGAAGGGGAGAGATACAATGGAGAAATGGGAATTAGCAAAGGAAATTTATAATACATCGCGTTTAACGGGAACATTTAAGCTTCGATCAGGACAAGTATCAAATCAATACTTTGATAAGTACTTATTTGAATCTAATCCAGTACTATTATTAGAAATTGCTAAACAATTGAAAGAGCTCATTCCTCCTGAAACGGAAGTACTCGCAGGTTTAGAGATGGGAGGACTTCCAGTAGCAACGGCATTATCTTTACAAACAGGTATACCAGTTGTATTTGTAAGAAAAGAAGCGAAGAAGTACGGTACATGTAAGTTAGCAGAAGGCGTTGATATTACTGGGAAAAATGTTTGTGTTGTTGAAGATGTTATTACGACAGGCGGTCAAATATTATTAAGCACGAAAGACTTAAGAGAACTGGGTGCGAAAGTCCATCATGTTCTAGGCGTCATTGAACGAACGAAAGCGGGAAGAGAAAACTTATTAGAAGATGGCTTACAGCTACATTCTTTATTTACTATGGATGAGTTAATTGAAGGAGAAAAGCAACATGCAAAGAGTTGACGTCGTATATGCACTAATACATGATGAAGAAACGGATAAAGTATTAATGGTACATAATGCAGAACAAAACGTTTGGTCATTGCCAGGCGGAGCTGTTGAAAAGGGTGAAACGTTAGAGGAAGCTCTAGTAAGGGAAGTAAAAGAAGAGACAGGTTTAACTGCCGTGGCAGGTGGACTTGTTGCGATTAATGAAAAATTCTTTGAAGAATCAGGGAATCATGCGATACTTTTTACATTCCGAGCAAATGTAGTAAAAGGTGAACTGATTGCGGAAGATGAAGGAGAAATTTTTGCAATAGAGTGGGTGGATCGAACGATCGCAAATGAACGATTCCCATTCTACGATGGAGGATTCGAGGCATTATTAGAAGTAGCCATTCCATACAAGTTTCAACCAGAAACAAAGTAATTGAACGAAAAAAAGGAGCCAAAAGGCTCCTTTTTTCTATTCAATCGTCTTCAGTAATAGTTTCTTCAATAATGGTTTAATCTTCAAACGTAAATCTTCAGCGTGATTTGCAACTAAGAAGTGGTGGTTATAAATGTTTTTCATTAATTGATAAGTTGCTTCTTTCGCTTCGCCTTCTTCGATGAAGATTCCGATTACTTCCATACCACTTTTACGAGCAAGTTTGACAGCTTCATGCGTATCTAAAATACCGTCTTGTTGATAGTCTAGCGCAGAAGGTTCACCGTCTGTAAAGACAAGTAAGAATTTATGCTTTTCTGGTCTTTTCGCAAGCTTTTCAGAAACGATACGAATAATATATCCGTCGCGGTTATCTTCTTCTTCGCGAAGCTGCATAATTTCGGGACCAACGTTTGGCAACGTTGAGTTTTTATACGTTACAACTTCATGGATAACGTTCGGTTTATCTTCAGGTTTAGCACTAGAAGCATCTTCCCAAAAGCCGCTAATAGCGTGCGGGATTTTTAAAGATTTCAATGCTTCATGGAATAGGACAACACTTTTCTTCGTTTCTTCCATTTTGTTATACATAGAACCAGAGCAGTCCACTAGTAATTGGAATGCAACGTCGAGCTCTTGTGATTCTTGCCCTTTTTTATAAAACATGCGTGGCTGCTTTTCAGTATAAATACGAAGGAATTTCTTGCGAAGTCTTCCGTAATATTTATCACTATTTGCATTCGTTTTATTTTCAATCGTTTTCTCGATAATTTTCTTTAATTCTTTTACATCTTTATTAACGACTGATTTGATAGCTTGGTAATCTTTTTTCTCATCAGCATTTGCTTTGCGAGCTTCTTTAAATGTATGAGAAGCACCTACATTATACTTACCGTATGCACCCTCGTTTTGGCTAGAAGCGTGTGAAGCTCTTGCTTCTTCTGTATCAGCGCCATCAAAGTTGGATTGTGTACTCTTTTGAGAAGTACCTTGTACAGAACCAAGTGCTTGGTCGCCATCTTCTGATTCACGAGCAGTATCGCCCATCATGTTTGTTTTTGTTCCGCTTTCTAATTCAAAGCGTAAAAAGTTCTCGTTTTCGTTATTTTTATTTTCACGATGCCATGTGGAGAAGCTTTCATCCATTTTGTTTTTATTGTCATCGTCATCTATGAGCTGCGTATCGTCATTTGCTAAATCTTCAACGCGGCAGTTCTTTTCGTCTGCAATGACAGATAAATAAAGCGGAGCATGTCCGAAATAATTATTAAGCATATCACTTTCAAGAAGTCCTTCTAAGCGATAGCGAATTTTCTCAACGATATACATAATATCTTCTGTATTACGTGCTTGGAATGTTTCATGCAAAATTGATTCAATTTGTTCGAAATATTCATTATTAAACATTTCATATTTATCGCTCGTTAATGAAAGATAGCAGAGACAAAATAGACGATCACCGTGATAGTTACGAACACGATTGATTTCATTTTGTGAGCCGAAGTAATTGCGATACATTTCTTTTCGGCGTCTGAAAACATGCTTTGTGCCAGGGCGTAAGTTTTTTACGATTTCCTCAACACGTAAATCTTCTAATAGAACAAATAATTGTGTTAAAAACTTTTTTAGAGGCGATTCTTGTAATTCAATCGCATAAGAACGAATTAAAGTCATGTCCGAGTAATGTTTATTACCAAGTGCTTTCAAAAACACTTCGCTTTTTAATCCGATTACTGTATCCTCTTCTTTTCGATCATCCCAAAAGTGACTAATGACAACCTTTTTTTCAATTTCGTCGTAGTATGCTTTATAGCCATACTCAAGATAGGCATCGTCTTCTTTTAGAAGAGCATACATTAAGTTTTCCATTTGTAGAAACAGCGACGCATCAATTTTTTTGTCACTAAAAATTTGTCTCATGAATTATCCCTCAAAGAAATAACTTTCTGCTAATTCACGGACAGTCATTTGTTCTGTTTCATCGTTTAATTTTGCGATAATACTACGTTCAATTGCACGCATAACAGGAATATATACACCTAAATCACATGCATCGATAATGCCACGAATACTAGCCGCTTCTTCACTTACGCGCCCGTCACGAGCTAAAGGCATAAGATCGCTTGCGAATGCAACGAACTTTTCAATTGTTGCAATATCATTTAATTTTGATTCAGATAGTAATAGTTCTTTTAATGTATCACCCTGAATGTAAGGAACTTCAATAATAACGAAACGGTTTTTTAATGCTTCGTTTAGTTCACTTGTCCCAACATAACCTTCGTTAATCGCAGCAATTACGCGATATTCGTCATCACCGTATACAACTTCTTGTGTAAATGGGTTTGTAATCATTTTACGGTAATCTAGTGCACCGTGAAGAAGTGGTAACGTTTCAGGTTTTGCCATATTGATTTCATCAATATATAGGAAATGACCGTTCTTCATTGCTTTCATAAGAGGACCGTTAACGAACGTAACTTCAGATGCTCCGTCTTTCGTTTGTAATGTGTTGTATCCTAAAATACCTTCCACATCTAAATCGACAGAACAGTTAATGCTATGCATTGGTTTTTGGAATAAAGAAGAAAGAGTTTCCGCCAGTACCGTTTTACCACTACCAGTTGGTCCTTTTAGTAGAATGTTTTTACCAAGTAAAAGTGCTGTAATGGCATCTTCAATAATGCTGTTATCAGATGCTTTATATATTTTCTTTCCAATTAAATGTGCATTTTCGCCAGCTTCTTGTTTATTTTTTTCGTGAATTGTAGAAAGTTGCTGTTTTAAATCAGCATGTATATGAAATTGTTCTAACATGTATTTCCCACCTAACATTATTTTCATAAAGTAATACATCTTATGATAACTTGTTTTAATATGGTATGCAAAGAAAAGGAAAGAGAGAAAATGTAAAAGAAAAAGCAATCAATATTATATTGATTGCTTATAGTAAAGGAGAAATGAGTCGCATGAAAGACTCTAATATTCGTTTTTTGATACTTCTTTTTTGGAACGAGTTCCATTTAATTTCAGTGGAATGCTTAAAGTCTTCTTCAAAATCATGTTTAATATCATGAACGGTTTCGGATTCATAAAGTACACTAATAATTTCATAATTTAATTCAAAGCTACGTACATCCATATTTGCTGTTCCAATTGTCGCTATTTTATCATCAACGAGTACAATTTTCGCATGCATAAAACCATCTTTATAACTGTAAATGGAAGCACCAGCTTTTAAAAGTGGAGTGAAATAGGATTGAGATGCTTGATCACTAATAATACTATCACTTTTACCTGGATATAAAATGCGTACATCTATGCCGGAAATTGCACTTAAGCGTAATAATGTTAAAGTTTCTTGATCTGGAATAAAGTATGGTGTAGCGATCCAAATAGATTTTTTAGCAGATCCCATAACAGCTAGTAATGTATTACGAATACTTTTATCATCTGAGCTTGGTCCACTTGCTACAATTTGCACCGCACCTGCTGCATCCAGAATTTCTTTTCCTGGGAAGTATTGTCTATTCATAAATTGATCCCAAGAATAAGTATTCAATCCACTAGACGCATAGAGCCAATCTTCTAGAAAGATTGCTTGTAATTTATATAATGCTTTTCCTTCTATTTTTAAATGACTGTCTCGCCAAACGGGGAATTTTTTTGAGCGGCCAAGATACTCATCACCGACGTTGAGTCCCCCGGTAAAACCAATTTCTCCATCTACAATAACGATTTTTCGATGGTTACGATAATTGACCGTTTCAAGTAACCAAGCTGAAAAAATAGGGTCAAATTCTATAATTTCAATTCCAGCTTCTTTCATAGGCTGTAAAAAGCGTCTTCTTAACGTGTTACTTCCGAGTCCATCATAAAGGAAGCGTACAATAACACCGTCTTTTGCCTTCTTTATTAAAGCATCCCGAACTTTTGTACCAATTTCATCAGATTTATAAATATAGTATTGAATATGTATATGGTGTTTTGCATGCTCAATAGCTTGCAGAATTTCTGAAAATGTTTGATCTCCGTTTGTTAAAAGCTTTGTGGTCGTTCTATCTGCGGCAGGACCGCCTCCAAACTTTTGTACGACTTCTGTTAAATGTACGGAACGTTCATGTAAAGGAACTGTGAGTGACAATTCTAGTCGTCTTCCTTCTAATATTTCACGGAATAATTTTCTTTGTTCTTCTGAGCGGTGGAGATGTTTTTTTCTTCTCCAACGGCTACGCCCAAAAATAGAGTATAAAAGCACACCGACAACAGGAAGAAGTGCTAATACTAAAAACCACGCTAGGGTGCTTTGCGGGGATCTATTTTCGATAAAAATAACGAATGAAATTCCTACGATTGTAATAGACCATAGGACACCCACAAATGTATATAGCGAAATAACCGATGTATTTAAAAGGAAAAGAACGATAGATACAATTGTAAATATTAATAATAATTGAATGATAGGCTTCTTCATTTCTATAAAATTCCTCTAATCTTTCTTAAATATAGACTTCTTATATAAAAGGTGTAATCCGACATTCTTATTATAAAGCGTTTTGTTTTTTTTACAAAATATAGACATTTTCCCCATGCTTTCCGCATTTGTCCTACATACAGTATATTGTTACGTTTTTATCCCGCTATTTGCTGGTTAATGATCAGTGTAGGAGGGACAAAAATCTTGTCCCTTATATAGGAAAGGGAATGAGGTTTCTTTCCTGGATTTGTAGCAGGTGCATTATGAAGCCCAGGATATGGTTATCCATATTACGCGGATTCTTATTAAGGTGAGAAAATGGAAAGGAGAGGGGAATAATGAATTATATAGAAAATAACGGATTGTATTATCGTCATAATCATGGAGGACACCATCATAATGGCGGGCATAATCACCATGGTGGACACAATCATTATGATTATCATCATCATCATCACGGTGGTGGATGGGGTGGCGGCTCGTGGGGCGGAGGATTTTTCCCAGGAAGTTTTGCTGGAGGCATGTTAGGTGGGCTTACAGCTGGCGCATTAACGGGTGCAGCAGGTGGAGGCTACTATCCAGCACCGTACCCAGTAACATATCCAGCACCATATCCAATGCCATACCCGGGTTATCAGCAAATACCATATCAGTATTAAATTAAAAAAGAGGATATCCTCTTTTTTAGTTTAATACTATATTTATAAAATTCTTCCAAAATTAAGGTGAAAATATGTTAATATTTTGTTATTGTAATTCAGTATATTAAATGCAAATTTTGATTTTATCCCGCTATTTGTGGGCAATAAAACTCCCACCTCAAAATTCAGCTGGAACAAAGAAGTTAGGTGGAAGCCCAGCTTCCCGTAAACGCCTGATTGGTGAAGACTAATAATCAGTGGATGATGAACCCCCCACTGATTAAAGTTTCACTTTATATTATTATTCGTGAATAGTTGCATTTTATATTTTAATCTCTATTTCATTATGTATCGGCAGTTAGATTTACATCTTAACATCTCATAAAATAAAAGAGATTAGGTGTGAGGCCACATTAATAGGGAGTAGAGGCTAATATTGATGAAATTGTCACTTTAAAAATTAAAAGAATGTAAGAGAATACGGTATAATAAGTTTAGATAAACAGAGAGATGAGAAGCTTCTACTATCATTAAAATGGCACCATATTGCTTTTTTTATAAATAATATTATGTTATTTTAATCGGCCTATTTAGAAAGAATTTGTGATTTATGTAAAGGCATATTGTTAGAAAATGAAATATCTCTATTTCTATGAAGAGAAACGAGTTGTGTTTTAGTCAGATAGGAAGCAAGGAGAGATGCGCATGCTAGAACAAAGAGGTCATGCATTATATGACTCTTCATTGCGAGATTTAAAATTAGCATTAGATGAGTCTTCAATTGTTGCTATTACAGACCGAAATGGTCGTATTACATATGTGAATGATAAATTTTGTAAAATCTCAAAATATAAAAGAGAAGAGTTAATAGGAAAAGATCACCGTATTTTAAATTCTGGATATCATCCGAAAGCATTTTTTCAAATTTTATGGAAGCGTATTTTGAGTGGGAAAGTTTGGACGGGGGAAATTCGAAATCAAGCAAAAGATGGTACGTATTATTGGGTTAAAACAACAATTGTTCCATTTCTAAATGAAAAGGGTGAACCCTATCAATTTATTGCAATTCGAAATGATATAAGTAGTAGGAAAGAAGCAGAACAAAGATTACGATTAAGCGAAAGTCGTTATAGGGAACTTGCTTATCACGATGCGTTAACAAGTTTACCAAACCGTTTACAGTTAATTACGACTGTAAATAAGATGATTGCAGAGAAAATAGAGTTTGGCATGATTTACTTTGATTTAGATCGTTTTAAATTAGTGAATGATACGTTAGGTCATATGATAGGAGATTTACTTTTAAGCGAAGTTGCTTCACGGTTGCATTATGTGCTAGGAGAGAAAGATGTTCTGGCTAGGCTGGGTGGCGACGAATTTGTGTTGTTAACAAAAACTCATACACATGATGAGATGGGGCAGTTAGCGACATCGGTATTGTCATGCTTTCAAGCGCCATTTATGCTTGAAGGTCATGAAGTATATATTTCAGCTAGTCTAGGACTTTGTTCCTATCCGCAAGATGGAAAAGACGTTGAAACGTTATTGAAAAATTCGGATTTAGCCATGTACAGTGCAAAAGAGCAAGGAAGAAATGCGGTGTGCTTCTTTACAGATGAATTACGTGCGAAAATAAACCGTAGAATGAAAATAGAATTTGCTTTGCAAAAAGCAATTCGTGACGAAGAATTAAAAGTGGCATTACAGCCTATTATTGATTTGAAAACAAAGAAATGTACTGGTATTGAAGCTTTAGTACGTTGTAATACAGAAGAAGGACCTATTTCACCAAGTGAATTTATACCTGTAGCTGAAGAGTGTGGACTTATTATAAAACTAGGAGACTGGGTACTAGAAAAGTCATGTCGACTGTTTAAAACTTTACCAGAGTATCAAGAGGGACTGAAGTTATCTGTTAATTTATCAATGCAACAATTGATGCAAAAGCGATTTATTTTATCTGTTCGTAGTATATTGAAGCGCACAGGATTTTCACCAAATCGTTTAATATTAGAAATAACAGAAAGTATAGCTGTACGTCATTTTGATTATATTATTGCTACATTACAAGAATTAAGAAGTATGGGGATTTTAATCGCTTTAGACGATTTCGGAACAGGGTATTCCTCATTATATTATTTAAAAAAACTCCCACTTGATATTGTGAAAATTGATCGTAATTTTATTCGTGAGTTTCATTATGATCACGCACAACCTGAGCGAACGATTGTAAAATCGGTTATTGAGATTGCCCATAGTTTAAATTTATTAGTGGTTGCTGAAGGGGTAGAAACGGTAGAACAAGAAGGTTTATTACAATCAATGGGTTGTGATTTTGTGCAAGGTTTTTATTATGCAAAACCGCTAGATGTAGGTGAACTAAAAGAAAAGTTATTAACTGATTTTTAATAAAAAAAGAGAAGCGGAATGCTTCTCTTTTTTATTATTTTTTTTGTGAATCTTTCATTAAAATTGGATAAAGAATAAGGCCTAATACAAACAACCCAATTCCTAAGAAGAAAGTTTTTAAATCAGCAGTTCCTGTTTTAATAACCCAAATGGAATATAAAAATGCTAGTGCAGTAATGATACCATCTTTTATGCGAGATCCAGGCATTATGTCATACGTTTCGCCCGTAATAACTAATTTTAATTGATACAAGGTAGAAACAAGGTAGGGGATTAAATATGCTAATGTCGCTACAACAATAGCGAAATTATATGCTTCTGAAACCGTACCAGAAATCGTTGAAAATAAGAAAATTTGTGTCATTACATTTGTAATAAATAATGATTTTGAAGGACTGCCTTTTTTATTTGTTTTTCCGAAGAACTTAGGGAAAAGCCCATTTTTTGCTGCTTGGTAAGGTACTTCTGAGCTAACAACGATCCAGCCTACAGTAGAGCCGAATAAAGATACGAGTGCAAGTAAGGCCATTATATAAGCACCTTTACTACCAATTGCTAAATTTAATGCATCTACTAATGGCTTTTGAGACTCTTTTAAAACATCTTGCGGAAGAGCGCCCATTGTTAGTAGAGTAATTGCCATGTAAATAAGAAGAGCAATAATTAATCCGAAAATCGTTGCTTTTTTAACATCACGCTGAGATTTTGCACGATTAGAAAGCATAACTGCTGACTCAATACCGATAAACGCCCAAAGTGTTGCAATAGCCGCTGAATTTATTTGTCCACCTAATGAAATGGCTTGTCCAGATTCATTCATAAATGTTTGACCGTCTCCGAAATTAGAGGCATTGAAAATGAATAATGTGATTACAATAAACATTGTAAATCCGATGATTTTTGCAATGGTAGCAAGAAGATTCATATTACCAGCGCGATCAATATTTTGAGATAGAATATATTGAATACCCCATAACATAAGGCTACATACGAGGAAAGTTAACCCTTTTCCAAGTTCTAGTGAAAATCCATTTATTGAAAAGAGAATTTGCTTACTTTGTAAAATAGGAAAGAAGGTTGATAAATATCCTGCAAAGGAAATAATTACAGATGCTGTAGCAGCCCAGTTAGCAGCCCAATATCCCCAAGCCATACTATAACCTGCAACTTTACCTGCCTTTTTGGATGTAAACATTGCTTGGGCATAACTTTGTGGTCCGGCTTTTAATTCTGGTTTTCGAATTGCTAAATTTCCAAATACGAGTGCAATCATAAATACGCCAAGTCCTGTAATACTCCATGCAAGTGTAGAACCCATTGGACCTGATACGTGTGCTAAATTTGCTGGGAGCATAAATACGCCACCGCCAACCATATTCCCGATAACAAAAGCTGTTAAAACCCATAATCCCCATTTTTTCGTTTCCATTTTTGTTAACTCCTTTGTAGTAAGATTTGCTTAAACATCATTTTTTACTAGCTTTTTGGCAATAAAAAAAGAGCCATGTAGATAAAAAATACCTACATGGCTCTTTGCCAAAGCGTAGGTACAACGGGAATAACCCTTGTACCTACGCGTAATTTTTCCGCTAGGTTTCAAGGGTTAAGTATGATGATGATGTTTTTGTGCAAATGTAACTACAATTGTTGTATAAGTAAGCATAGTTCTTTGCTCCCTTTCTCCTCTGATTTTGAAGTTAGTATACTACATGTTTTTTTGAATGAAAAGAAAAATATAAATTTTTTTATAAAAATACGTATCCTTGGTTAAATATTTATCTATATTTTTCTTGAACTGGAAAATAAGTGAGAGATTGGCAGAAGAGTGTAGCGTGGTATAATACATATAGAATTAGAAGGTGACAAGGGGCTATTGTAGATGATGAGTAAGTATGAACAAATTTATACAGAAATCAGTAAGTCTATTGATAATAAACAATTAAAAGAGGGATGCAAAATCCCATCAGAAACTGAATTAATGAGGCAGTATGAAGCAAGCCGAGGAACTGTAAGAAAAGCGGTAGATTTATTGCAAGAGCGTGGATATGTACAAAAAATTCATGGAAAAGGTGTTTTTGTATTAAAGCGAAAAAATATTGAGTTTAACTTCGGTGGCATTGTAAGTTTTCAAGAAGAAAATGAGCGTCTAGGACGTCATTGTATTACAGAAGTCGTGGAAATGGAGAAAGAAGAAGCGACAAAAGAGGTTGCCAAATTATTAAACGTGAAAGAAAAAACAGAAATAGATCATATTAAACGTGTGCGAAATATTGATGGAGAAAAAGTAATTTTAGATATAAATCATTTTGTATCTGAGTTTATTCCAGGGTTAACGAGAGAAATTGCAACGGCATCAATTTATAAATACATTGAGAAAGAATTAGGGCTACATATTAGTTATTCGCAGAGGGTAATTGAAGTGCAGCCGTGTACAGATGATGACCGAAAGTATTTAGATTTAAATGGCACAGATTATGTTGTCGTTGTGAAAAACTTTACTCATTTATACGATGGGAGTCAATTCGAATATACGGAATCACGTCACCGCTTAGATATTTTTCACTTTTCGGATGTGGCGCGAAGAAAGTAAAGAGGTGAAACGAAATAACGTTTCATCTTTTTTTTATAAAAAAATCATCAACTCGTATATACGAGTGTTGACTAACTTATATATACGAGTTAATATGTAAGTGTAAACGGTATCAAAAACAGAAAAGAGGGACGGGAATATGGGGAAAGACTATCGTAAAACAGCAGAGGAAGTGTTGCAGTATATTGGTGGGAAAGACAATATTGAACAAGCTGCGCACTGTGTAACGAGGCTCCGTATCGCTTTAAAAGATGAAAGTAAAATAGATAATGATAAATTGCAGTCTGTTTCATTAGTAAAGGGAGCGTTTCATAATGCTGGGGTATTTCAAGTTGTAATTGGTCCAGGTGATGTCGATCGAGTATACGCTGAATTGATAACGCTTGCAGGTATGGAGGAATCGACAGTAGCTGACGTGAAAGATTCTGGAAATCAAAAGTTGAATCCGGCTCAAAAGTTTGTAAAAGTATTTTCAGATGTATTTATGCCGATATTACCAGCGATCGTAACAGCTGGTTTACTAATGGGGATTAACAATTTATTAGGGGCAAAGGACTTATTTTTTGATGGTAAAAATTTATTAGATGTTTATCCGAATTTAGGCGGGCTTTGGGATTTAATTAATATGATGGCCAATACAGCATTCGTATTCTTACCAGCACTTGTCGGTTGGTCAGCAACGAAGCGTTTTGGTGGTAGTCCAATACTAGGTATTGTTATGGGCTTAATGCTTGTGCATCCGGCCTTATTAAACGCCTGGGATTATGGAAAAGCAGCGACTGGTTTAGAAGGTCAAAAGATTGAGTACTTCAATATTTTAGGATTGTTCCAAATTGAAAAGGTAGGATATCAAGGTCAAATCCTGCCGGTGTTAGTAGCAGCGTTTGTATTGAGTAAAGTAGAGATTTTCCTAAAGAAACATGTACCAAATGCAATTCAATTATTAGTTGTACCAATTACAACAATCGTTGTAACAGGTGTGTTAGCATTAGGAATTATTGGTCCAGTTACACGTCATATTGGAGATTTATTAACAGCTGGATTAGTGGGCGTATATGAAACAGTACCAGTAGTTGGAGCAGTATTATTTGGAGCATTATATGCACCGCTTGTAATTACAGGTATGCACCATATGTTTATTGCTATTGATTTACAATTAATTGCACAACATGGCGGTACATTTATTTGGCCGATGATTGCTCTTTCTAACATTGCGCAAGGTAGTGCGGCACTTGCAATGTTCTGGATTTCTAAAAATCAAAATGATAAAAGTATGGCATCGACATCAGCAATTTCCGCGTACTTCGGTATTACAGAGCCAGCGATGTTTGGTGTGAATTTACGAAATAAGTTCCCGTTTTATGCAGCAATTATAGGATCTGCTGTGGCATCGATATTCATTACATTAAATGGTGTATTAGCACCTGCTATCGGAATTGGCGGATTGCCAGCATTTATTTCTATCATTCCGAAATCGATTCCAATGTTTATTGTAGGAATGATTATCGCAGTTGTAATCCCGTTTACGTTAACATGGTTATTTGCGAAAAGAGTTAAATAGAAGTAGGAGGAAGTTAAACATGAAGGATTGGCATAAAAGTGTAGTCTATCAAATTTATCCGAAGAGCTTTAATAGTTATTACAATAAAGAAACCGGTGATATAAAAGGGGTTACAGAGAAACTAGATTATTTAAAAGAACTCGGAGTGGATTATATTTGGTTAACACCGATATACCAATCACCACAAAATGATAATGGGTACGATGTAAGTGATTATTATAGCATTGATCCATCTTACGGAACGATGGAAGAGTTTGAAGAGCTTCTAGAAAAAGCGAAAGAACGTGACATTGAAATTATGCTTGATATCGTTGTAAACCATAGTTCGACGGAGCATAAGTGGTTTAAAGAAGCGAAAGAAGATAAAAATAGTCCATATCGCAATTATTACATTTGGCGTGATGAAAAAAATAATTGGCAGTCTAAGTTTGGTGGATCTGCTTGGAAATATGATGAGAAGACAGAGCAATATTTTTTGCATCTATTTGATGAGACACAAGCAGATTTAAATTGGGAAAATGAAAAGCTTCGTGAAGAAGTGTATGATATGATGCGCTTTTGGCTTGATAAAGGGGTAACTGGATTCCGCCTTGATGTTATTAACTTAATTTCAAAAGACCAACGTTTCTTAAGCGATGACGGAAGTACTGCGACAAGTGATGGACGTAAATATTATACGGATGGTCCGCGTGTTCATGAATATTTACAAGAGATGAATCGAAATGTATTTGAAGGGAAAGAGGTAATTACAGTTGGAGAAATGTCATCGACGACAATTGATAATTGTATTAAATACTCAAACCCTGAGCGCAATGAACTCAGTATGACGTTTAGTTTCCATCATTTGAAAGTAGATTATCCGAATGGTGATAAGTGGACGAAAGCTGATTTTGATTTTATGAAATTAAAAGAAATTATGTCTAACTGGCAAATTGAAATGCAAAAGGGCAGGGGATGGAATGCATTATTCTGGTGTAACCATGACCAGCCTCGCATCGTGTCACGCTTCGGTGATGATGGGAAGTACCGAAATGAATCTGCGAAAATGTTAGCGACAGCTATGCATATGCTGCAAGGAACGCCTTACATTTATCAAGGGGAAGAAATCGGTATGGCGAATCCTAAATTTGAGTCCATCGAGCAATATCGTGATGTGGAATCGTTAAATATATATGATATAAAGCTAGAAGAAGGATTATCAAAAGAAGAGATTATAGGGATTTTAAAACAAAAATCTCGTGACAATTCCCGTACTCCGATGCAGTGGAATGGAGAGGTGAACAGCGGTTTTACAACGAGTACACCTTGGATTTCCGTTGCTGATAGTTATACAGAGATTAATGTAGAAAAAGCGTTAGAAGATAAAGAATCTGTATTTTATCATTATAAAAAGTTAATTGAACTTAGAAAAACTTATGATGTAATTACAGAAGGGGAATATGCTATTTTAGATGAAAATCATTCTAAGACTTGGGCATATACTCGTACTGTAAAGAATGAAGTACTACTTGTTATAAATAACTTCTATGGAGAAGAAATAACATATTCTGTACCAGGTAATGTTCAATTAGATGGAATGAAACAAGAAGTATTATTGTCAAATTATAAAGATTCAAGCAAGGATATTACAAATCTTAATTTAAGACCATATGAATCAATTGTATATCGATATACGAAATAAAAGGTTGTATGCCCGCGCGGCATACAACCTTTTTATTTTAAGACACCACTATACAAAATATCCACTTTTACTTCAGGTTTAAACTTCACTTTTGCATAATCTTTATTCCAATTTTTTTTCTTCCATAAATCAGGATGATAAGCGATAAGATGTCTTCCGATACCGAAAGCATCACAATTTGCTTTTTGTAGCTTTTTCGTTATTTGTTTAGCTTCTTTCGTAAGTTGTTTCGATAATTCTCTATTTAGCTTTTCTCTTTCACCCATTTTATAAAGATTATCCCTTGGAGCTTCAAGCGCTATAATTTTTAGTTGAAGCTTAATGTGAGCATAAACATTTCCTTTTTTATCTGTTGTTATTTTTAAGTCTCGTTTTAATTTCTGATTGCTCACTTCCATTGTTAAATAATCAGATGTCTTCTCTGATTCATCACTAGTAAGTTTTTGGGTTATACGGGCACTTGTTCCCATTTTTCCGGTTAATAACACGAATAAAACAGCTTGTTTCAGGGGTAAATGTCCAGTTAATTTGTCTTTATTAAATAAAGCTAACCCGTCTGTAATAACTTCTTTTCCTTTTATTTTTATTGAAGGGAGAGTGAAATCTTTACCCGGATCTAACATTTTTGTAGCAGCTGTTTCTAAAGTTTCTTTTGGAAACACACTCATATCTTCTAAGCTTTTCACTTTTTTCTTTAGAAAATCTCCAATCAGTAAATTCCCTACTTTCTTCTTTTCGAGTATCTCGGATGTGTCACCATCTACTGAAATAAGCTTCACTAAAGCAGTTGGGTTTGTTGGGTCTCGAAAGCTGACATCTAAATAGGGTAGTATACCTTTTTGTTGGATTTTTGTTCCTAATAATTGAACACCGTATTTAAAGTAACGGATATTCCCAGTTACATTTTTTTTCAGTGCATCGCTTGTATCTCTTATGTTATGTCCGGTTGCTGAATGTACTTCATTCTCGAATGAAGACTGTTCGCCACTTGAACTTTTTACGAGCTCAATCGTTTGCTGAAGTTTATTTTCTTCTGTAATATCATATCCAATACTATAAGCTAATCTTGCCTCTCTTAATGGTTCTTGATCCCAACAGGCAGAAAGGAATGAACTAGCACATAATACAAAAAGTAATTTAATTCTTTTTTTGAACATACTGCTCTCCTTTCTTATTTCTTATTACTGAATAAAGTAGAAATAAAAGAGGGAGGACAACTATGAAAATATAGGTGAACTTATCAGTGAAAGTTGCAATTACTTTTAATTCTTCAGGTGTAACTATAAATAAGGCTACACTAAAAGCAATAATACCAACGATTGGAACAGCTTTTTTATGATTAGCAAGATTGAATATATGTCCAATTCCGATTGAAGCAGCACAATAATAACTAGCAATAGAAGCCACAACTGTTATCATCCATATTGGTATGAATAGTAAATCAGTCCGGTCTATAATCCCGATATGCAAGGAGCGTAGTAAGTAAGCAACTGGCTCTGGAATAAGCTCAACTTGTTTTGGACTAAATACGATAAAGCAAATCCAAACTGTAAAGGCATAAAAAAGAGTTACAAATCCATTAGCTATAGAAATTGCCTTCAGTTTTGCCACAGAACTCCCGTTTACTTTTGGGAAAGCGATAAGAATAATTTCAAAACCATACATGGCTGTAATTGTTTCTTTGGATGCTTGAATAATATTCCACCATCCAGCCTCTGTAATGGGGAAAATATAAGAAAAATCAGCTCGCGAGAGCCCAAGGGCAATTAAAAAAGCCATTGGTAAAATGAGGATAGAAGCCATGACGTAAAACCGTACGATAACTTTAAACGTATTATAAGCTACATAACAACAAGCAATTGTAAATAGTATGAGAATGGCATACCAAGGAGTTGCTTGTAATATCCATACTTTAATGACATTACAAGCATTTAACATAACCGTCATACCGATAAGGGTAAAATAAAAAACATAAGCAAAACCTAATAGTTTTCCAAGTTTATTACCAAATAGCATACAAACACTTTCATACATATCTGCATCAGGAAATCGTTTTAAGAGAAGCCACATAAGTAAAATAATAAGTTGAATTGCAAAACCAGCGATGAGAACAGCAATCCATCCACCACCTTTCGCTATTGGGTGAAGACGGTTTGGTAGAGAAAGTATACCAACACCGATTTGGCATTGAATAACGAAAAAGGTAAATTGAACTAGTGAAATTTTACTTTGCGTGTTTGTCACCGTTCTCATCCTCTCTCGTTACATGTTGTCGTTGCATTGTTTTAGGTTTTGGATCATGTGGTCGTTCCCAAAACGACCAAATTGGTAGTCTTACAAAAGAATCTTTCATATCTTTTATCCGCATTGGTGCAAGAGGAGAAAGATATGGTGTATGAAATGAATGTAGCTGGCATAAATGAACGAAAGTTATAATTAGACCGAATGATATTCCTACGTACCCGAATATAGCAGCAAGGATCATTAACGGAAAACGAAGGATCCGAACTGCTGAGCTCATATCGTTTGATGGAACAAGAAAAGATGCAATTGCAGTTAAAGCTACAACGATAATCATTGTGTAAGAAACGAGTCCAGCTTTTACAATTGCATCCCCAATTACTAAACCGCCTACAATACCGATTGTTTGTCCAACGCGGCTCGGCAGACGAATACCAGCTTCGCGCAATAATTCGAAGATCAATTCCATTAAGAGAGCTTCAAAAATAGGAGGAAGTGGCACTTTTTCTAATGAAGCTTTAATTGTATAAACGAGTTCGAGTGGCAACACATCAGGATGAAAAGCGACAGTTGCGATATATATAGCTGGTAAGAGAAAGGCAATTAAAAAACTTACTAAGCGAATCATTCGCACGAAAGAACCGACAATCCAGCGATTATTATAGTCATCAGGTGATTGATAAAAAGCGAATAATGTAACAGGAACGATAAGAGCTGTTGGATCTCCGTCAGATAAAATAGCAACTCGCCCCTCCATTAAATTGGCAGCCACTCTATCTGGGCGCTCTGTATTTAATTGCTGCGGGAATGGTGAGAAAGATGTATCTTCTATAAATTCCTGTATGTAGCCTGGTGGCATGAGTGCGTCTGTCTTAATCATTTCTAATCTTCTTTTTACTTCTGCAACGAGATCGTCATTAGCTATATTTTGAATATAAGTAATTGCCACTTTCGTGTGCATTTCTTCACCAAGTGTGAAATATTTAACGACGACATTTGGACTTTTTATGAGTTTACGAATAGAAGCTAAATTGGTTGCTAAATCTTCTACAAAACCGGTATGTGGTCCACGTACAATGCCTTCATTATCCGGCTCTGTTATATCTCTTTTTAAAGATAGAGCTGTTTCGAAAATACAAAAGCTATCGACGTGTTCATGAAAATATAATGATTTTCCTTGTAATAAAAGCTGCACCCCATAATTTAAATTCGTTTCTTTTTTCATATTTAATGTAGAAAAAGCTTTATCTAAAGCCAAATCCGTCCGCGTTAATAAAGGCTCAAGAGCCAATTGGTGAATTAAATTTGGGTCTGCTAAAGATTCAATATATAAGATTGTTCCTTTTCCGTTTTGAAAAGGGATATCTAATTTTTTTATATCATCCGAGTGGCAAAGTTTATTTTCAATATAATTAACGTTTTCCGGAAGTGATGGAAACATATGCTTTTGGTTCTTGCTTTCTTGCTGTTCTTCGTGTTGTGTCATAAATTCCACCTCTTTTAGAATAAAATTCCTTCTGTTAATTTTTGTTTTTTATAAGAAATTTATGCTTGGATTATTTGAAAAATTAGCTTGAAAGTTACGTTACATCATCTTTTATACTAAAGAAAATAGGATGTAGAGGATGGTGTAGATGACTTTAAAATATATGTGGGGATGGAAAGAAATTTTATATTTATTTGTTTTTGTATTTCTGATTGTACCAATAATGGTTGAATCTCTTTTTTATGATTATGCTTTAAAAATAATAGGGAACTCATTATATGCTGGAGTATTAATGGGACTTATGATGGCAGTGATATTTACCTTTGTAGTATATCTTTTTTGCATAAAAAGATATAAATTGTCGTGGAAAGATATTGGAATTCGGAAGCTTTCATGGAAAGATTTATTGTGGACAGTTGTAGTGGTTATTTTCTTAATTATAGTTAGTGCTGCTGTATTAATGATAATGGAGAAAATGGGTATTTTCTTTGAAAATAGTAAAACAGAGACGGTCCAAAATAATAAATCAATCTACGCATTTTGTATCGCGGTAATTGGAGCGGCGGTTATATCTCCAATCTACGAAGAGATTTTATATCGAGGTGCTTTTTATACGTTTTTTCGTGAGAGATATGGCATATGGGGCGGCGTACTTATAAGTTCCATAATATTTACCGTTGTTCATATTCCAACATATAACACATTACCGGTGAATTTTTTAAGCGGAGTAGCATTTGCGTGGTTATATGAGAAAACAAATTCTATTTTATCGGCTATGATTGCCCATGCACTATTTAACTTCATAGCAGTACTTCTCACATTTATGTCGAATTAAGAAGAGATATAGGAGGGATACATATGGAAATAGCTGTAGAACGAGTTTTTACAAAAGAGATTTTAGCAAGAGCAGCAAAGGCATATCATGTAACGGTGGAAGAAAAGCCACTTGGTGATTTTGAGAATTATATTTTTAAGGCGAAGGATAAAAATAATGAAGATTGCGTATTACGCTTAACTCATTCTTCTCATCGGTCTAAAAAAGAGGTAGAGGCGGAACTAGATTTTTTACGGTATGTTGCGGAGCATGGGGCGAAAGTGGCGGGACCTCGTAATTCAATATCTCAAAATCTTGTAGAAGAAATCGGAGCGGAAGATGGCACTTTCTTTTTTGCTTCCTTATTTACATATGCAAAAGGTGAGCAAGTAAAAGGAGAAGAATCGCCTTATTGGGGAGATGCTTACTTTGAAGCGTGGGGAAAAGCGATTGGACAACTGCATCGTCTTACAATGAATTACCCTAAAACAGACTACCGTGATACGTGGGAAGAGGACGAAAGTAGCATTGTTAATGAATTAGAAGATGAGAAGGTGAAAGGGATTGCCACTGTATTAATGGAGGAAATAAAGGCTCTTCCGGTTAAAAGAGAAACATTCGGCCTTATGCATGGCGATATTCATCCAGGGAATTTTCATTATGATGGCAAAGAGCTAACAATCTTTGATTTTGATGATGCAGCTTATAATTACTTTATACATGATTTAGCAATGGTTCTCTATTACTCTGTTCTATTTACACCGTGGACTGCAGAAGAGAAGACAAAATTTGCTCGTAAACAGTTGCAGGTGCTAAGAAAGGGTTATGAATATGAGCACAGGTTAGCGGATAGGTGGTATGAAGCGTTACCGTTGTTTTTACGTCTACGTGATATTGGTTTATACGGTACGCTTCAAAAGAAGTTTAAAGGGAAAGATATGCCAGATCATTTCCGACAATTAGCAGAACAACTCTATGAAAGAATTATAAAGAGGGAAGCAATTGTGAATATATAATACATTCACATCGAAACAAAGTATACAAAATAAATGTATACTTTGTTTTTTTATACAAAAATATGTTTACTTTATTAAAATAATATTGTTATAGATTCGGTATACACTTATAATTTTATATATATTCTGAATATTCTTTACAAAGAAGGAGGGGGAAAGTTGGAAGCTATCGTAAGTTGGATAAATAATATTGTTTGGAGTCCAGCACTTGTCTATTTATGTTTAGGAGTAGGTTTATATTTTTCCATTCGAACGAGGTTTTTACAAGTAAGACACGTAGGAGAAATGGTGAAGCTGACATTTCAAGGAGAAAAATCAGATGCTGGTGTTTCTTCATTCCAGGCGTTAGCACTTTCTTTATCAGGACGCGTTGGAACAGGGAATATAGCTGGGGTAGCCACAGCGGTTGCATTCGGTGGACCAGGAGCTGTATTTTGGATGTGGGCAGTAGCCTTTTTAGGAGCAGGATCGGCTTATGTAGAATCTACATTAGCACAAATATATAAGACGAAACATCAAGGGCAGTTTCGCGGTGGACCTGCTTATTACATTGAAAAAGGACTAGGCGTTAAATGGTATGCTTTAGTATTCGTTGCAGCAACAATTCTTGCAACAGGAATGCTGCTTCCAGGTGTTCAAGCGAATAGTATTGCTGTAAGTCTAGAAACAGCTTTTGGTATTAATACTTCTGTATCCGGAGCGGTATTAGTAGCGGCATTAGCACTTATTATTTTTGGTGGAGTTAAGCGAATTGTTAACGTAGCGCAAGTTGTAGTACCGTTTATGGCGCTTGGTTATATTTTAGTAGCTTGTATAATTGTTGCTATGAATATCGAAAAATTACCGGAAGCATTTATGTTAATTATAAAAAGTGCATTTGCATTAGAAGCAGCTTTTGGTGGGATTATCGGTTTAGCAATTTCTTGGGGTGTAAAACGTGGTATTTATTCAAATGAAGCAGGGCAAGGAACTGGACCGCATGCAGCAGCAGCAGCTGAAGTATCGCATCCAGCTAAACAAGGGTTAGTACAAGCATTTTCCGTTTACATTGATACATTATTTGTTTGTTCAGCAACAGCATTTATGATGATTATTACAGGCATGTATAACGTATTTGATGCAAGCGGAAAAAACTTTATCGTCAATAAATTAAACGGTGCACAGCCGGGTCCTGGTTATACACAGGCAGCAGTAGAATCTGTTTTCCCTGGATTTGGAAACGGTTTCGTAGCAATCTCTTTACTATTCTTTGCGTTTACAACAATTATGGCTTATTACTACATTGCAGAAACGAATATCGCTTACTTAAATCGTGATAAAGACCGCCCTTGGATGTCTATCGTACTAAAGTTTGTATTCTTAGGAGTTGTATTCTACGGTTGCGTAAAAACAGCAGCAACAGCGTGGGCTTTAGGAGATATTGGTGTAGGAATTATGGCATGGGTTAACATTATTGCGATTCTATTATTACAAAAGCCGGCATTGATTGCATTAAAGGATTATGAAAAGCAGAAAAAAGAAGGAAAAGATCCAGTATTCGATCCGCAAAAATTAGGAATTAAAAATGCTGATTTCTGGGAGCATGAATACGGGAAAGACAAGAAAGAAGAAGTATCTTAAGAGAATAGAAATGAAGGAGCAAAGGGAAATCCCTTTGCTCTTTTTTATGGACAAAATGAAGCTGAAAGTTATTTTTTTGCCTATTTTTGAATATAAAAAGAATGTACATGCTTTGTTTAGGGGAAGGGGGGAGTATGTTGATAGAGTTTCGTAATGTAAATAAATATTATGGTAACTTCCAAGTTTTGAAAAATATTAATGTGCAAGTGAAAAAAGGTGAAGTGGTAGTAGTTGTTGGTCCTTCAGGATCAGGAAAAAGTACATTGCTTCGTTGTATAAATCAGTTAGAGGCGATTACCGATGGAGAATTAATTGTACAAAATACAGACGTACACAATAAAAAAACAGATATGAATGAATTACGCCGAAATATTGGTATGGTCTTCCAGCATTTTTACTTATACCCACATAAAACAGTTCTGCAGAATATTACACTAGCACCAATTAAAGTAAATAAAATTTCAAAAGAAGAAGCAGAGAAAACAGCGATGTTTTATTTAGGGAAAGTGGGAATCCCGGAGAAGGCGGGTGTATATCCCCATCAATTATCCGGAGGTCAACAGCAAAGGGTAGCTATTGCTAGAGGGCTCGCGATGCAACCGGAAATTATGCTATTTGATGAGCCTACGTCCGCTCTTGATCCAGAGATGATCGGAGAAGTGCTTGATGTTATGAAAGCGCTGGCTAAAGAAGGAATGACGATGGTCGTCGTCACACATGAGATGGGATTTGCACGTGAGGTAGCAGATAGAATTTTATTTATGGATGACGGTCAAATTATCGAAGATACAACACCAGCACAATTTTTTGCAAATCCTGAACAAGAAAGAGCACGTCTATTTTTAAGCCGGGTATTAAATCATTAAAGGAGGAATTTCATGCTTAAGATGAAAAAGTTGTTTACCCTAATCGTATTCTCATGTTTATTCGTGCTTATTGTTGCTGGATGCGGAGGTAAAAAAGACGAGGCGAAAGAAACGAATACGAAGCAAGGCGGAGCTGTTGAACAAATTAAGAAGCGCGGAAAGTTAGTAGTTGGGGTGAAGAATGATACGAATTTATTTGGATTGAAAAACCCTTCAACAGGGCAGGTAGAAGGATTTGATATTGATATCGCGAAGGCGCTTGCGAAAAAAATTCTTGGTGATGAAAAGAAATTAGAGCTGAAAGAAGTAACATCTAAAACACGTATTCCAATGCTGAAAAATGGTGATATTGATGCCATTATTGCGACAATGACAATTACGGAAGAGCGTAAAAAAGAAGTGGATTTTTCAGATGTATATTTTAAAGCGGGGCAATCGTTACTTGTGAAAAAAGGAAGCAATATTAAAAGTATTGATGATGTAAAACAAGGCATTAAAGTATTGGCTGTAAAAGGCTCAACGTCTACAAATAACATTCGTCAAAAATCACCAGAAGCAACAGTATTAGAATTTGAAAATTACAGTGAAGCATTTACAGCGTTAAAAGCAGGTAAAGGCGATGTTTTAACGACAGATAATGCGATTCTTTACGGAATGGCAAAACAAGATTCTAATTATGAAGTTGTAGGCAAAATTTTCACGGATGAACCGTATGGAATTGCAGTACAAAAAGGCGCAGACGATTTAACGAAAGAGATTAATAACTTACTAAAAGATATGAAGGCGAGTGGAGAGTACGACAAATTATATGAAAAATGGATCGGTCAAAAACAAGAGAAGTAAAGTGAAACTTTATTTCTCGTGATAAATAGTAAGAGTGAGAGGATGAGAGTACTCATCCTCTTCTTGTAAAGAAAGAGGGGAGAATATGTGCCTGATTTTTCTATTTTGACGAATAATATTGATATGTATTTAGAAGGATTTAAATATACGGTGATGTCTAGTGTAGTTGCGCTAATAGGAAGTTTTGTTTTAGGAATTGTTATGGCAGTGATGCGAATTTCACCTATTCGTATTTTGAATTGGATTGGCTCTGCCTATGTAGAGTTTGTTAGAAATATTCCACTCGTATTAATTGCATTCATTTTCTATTTTGCTTTGCCTGTAATAGGAATTACTTTCAACGGTTTTGTAGCAGGGACAGTTGCGCTTACAGTTTATACAGCGGCTTTTATTGCGGAAGTAATTCGTGCTGGTATTTTATCAGTCGCGAAAGGTCAAATGGAAGCAGCACGTTCTTCAGGATTAACTTATACGCAAGCGATGTATTATGTCGTCTTACCTCAAGCGATGAAAATCGTCATTCCTCCTCTAGGAAATCAATTTCTCAATTTAGTAAAAAACTCTTCAATACTCGGAATTATTGCTGGAACGGATTTAATGTATCAAGGAGACTTAATTTCAACGAAGACATTCGTTACGTTTGATGTATATATATTTGTCGGGATGTTTTATTTAATATTAACAATTCCGCTAAGTATGCTAGTGCGTTATTTAGAAAGACGCTTGGCAAAGGAGGGGGTGTAGATGGATTTTCAAGGTGCTATTACAGGAGATCATATACTCTTTTTATTAAAAGGATTGCTTATCACGCTAGAAGTCGCTCTTGTAGCGATTGTACTTAGTTTTATTATCGGTAGTGTAATAGGAACGTTGCGCTATGCAAAAATACCCGTCATCTCACAAATACTAGGCTTTATCGTTGAAGTTATTCGGAATTTACCACTTCTTTTAATTATATTTTTCACGTATTTTGCACTTCCAGAGGCAGGTTTGAAGTTAGAAATTATAACAGCCGCAATTGTTGCTTTAACGATATTTGAAGCAGCGATGATATCTGAAATTGTTAGAAGTGGCTTATTATCTATCGAAAGAGGACAAATTGAAGCGGCGCGCTCTTCAGGATTAACATATGTCCAGACGCTTTGGCACATTATTTTACCGCAAGCACTTAGAAGAATGGTTCCTCCGCTTGTTAGTCAATTTATTTCATTGTTAAAGGATACGTCATTAGCGGTTGTTATATCATTGCCAGAGCTTATGCATAATGCTCAAATTATTAGCGGACAGAACGTAAATTATATGATTCCAACATTTATACTAGCAGCTTGTATGTATTTCGTTGTAAATTACGGTTTATCAATTTTATCTAGAAGATTAGAAATACGTTAACTCTTACAATAATACGTAAGGGTTTTTCCTTATTAATCCTTAATTACCTTAAAATAGAATCTGAATCTCTTAATAATTAAATTTTTATAATGTTTTATCAGAAAAGTTTTAATTTTATATAGAAATTGTAACCGCTTTCGTGTATATTTTTATTATCAGAAAATTTTAAAAAGAGATAGAGGGTTTATAGGGGAGGATTACAATGCAGCAAACAACGAATGATAAATTACATCGTACGATGAAGAGTAGACATTTATTTATGATCGCACTAGGTGGTGTAATCGGGACAGGTTTTTTCCTAGGTTCAGGATACACTATTAATCAAGCTGGACCAGGGGGAGCCATCCTTTCATATTTAGTGGGCGGATTTATTATGTATTTAACAATGCTTTGTCTTGGAGAGCTAACGGTAGCGATGCCAGTTTCAGGATCTTTCCAAAAGTATGCGACGAAGTTTATTGGACCAGGAACTGGGTTTATGATCGGCTGGCTATACTGGATTGGATGGGCGGTAACAGTAGGATTAGAATTAACATCGATCGGTTTAATGATGAAAAGATGGTTTCCGAATGTTGATGTTTGGGTATGGTGTCTCGTATTCGGGGTTATTTTATATGCTTCAAACGCTATTTCAGCGAAAAGTTATGCTGAATTAGAGTTTTGGTTCTCTAGTATTAAAGTAGTTACAATTATTGCATTCATTCTACTTGGTGGTAGCGCATTACTAGGATTTTTACCATACGACGGAAAAGAAGCAGCACCTCTTTTCTCTAACTTTGTAAGTGATGGTGGGCTATTCCCAAATGGACTAGCCGCAGTGCTTCTTACGATGATTACAGTTAACTTTTCATTCCAAGGAACAGAGTTAATCGGGATTGCAGCAGGAGAGAGTCAGAATCCTGAAAAAACAATTCCACGTGCAATTCGTAATACAGTATGGCGTATTATGATATTCTTCATCTTAACAATGACAATTTTAGTAGGATTAATTTCTTGGAAAGAAGCAGGAGTAATTGAAAGTCCATTCGTAGTTGTATTTGATAAAATCGGTATTCCATATGCAGCTGATATTATGAACTTCGTTATTATCACTGCTTTATTATCTGTAGCGAACTCAGGATTATATGCAGCAACGCGTATACTATGGTCACTTGCAAATGAAGGAATGGCACCAACTTCTTTCAAGAAAGTAAATAAACGTGGTATTCCAATTACAGCGTTAGTCGTAACGATTGCTGTTGCGGCGTTATCTTTATTAACAAGCTTCCTTGCAGAAGATACAGTATATATGTACTTATTATCTATAGCTGGCTTATCGGCTGTTTCAAGTTGGATCATTATTGCTTTATCGCAACTTCGCTTTAGAAGTCAGTATATAAAAGGCGGAGGAAAATTAGAGGACTTAAAGTATAGAACACCACTATACCCGATTGTTCCGATTTTAGCTTTAATTACAAATAGTATCGTTGTTATTAGTTTAGCGTTTATTCCAGAACAACGAATGGCTTTATATTGTGGTATTCCATTTATCATTTTCTGCTATATATATTATTATATGAGTAAGAAACGGAAGAAACCGATGAAAGTGGAGATGGAAACGAAGTATGAAAATAAAAATTAAGCATGATGATATAGAGGCAGATTTATCGTATGGTCCATTAGCGATTGGAAAAGAAAACGGGTATTCACCGTTACAATTACTCATTTCTTCTATCGCAGGATGTAGTGCAATTGTCTTCCGAACAATTTTAGAAAAGAAACGTATTACATACGATACGTTTACAATTGAAACTGAAATTGGGAGAAGTGAAGCTTTATCAAAACCAGTTGAAAGTGTTCATTTGCACTATAAAATTAAAGCGCAAAATATTACAGAAGAGCAGTTGGACAAGGCGCTGCAGCTTGCAGTGAAGAATTGCACGATTGTTCAATCTGTAAAAGATAGTATAAAAGTTACGGAAACAATTGAATTAGTAAAGTGAAACATAAAAACGTGAGAATACGGCTCTCACGTTTTTATGTTTTTAATAAAGGGGGAAATATGATGGAATGTTTAGGGTGTAGATTAGCAAGCGGAGAGGAAAAAATATATAAAGTATATGAAGATGAGCATGTAACATGCTTTTTAGATCATGAACCTTTCTATCCAGGACATACTTTAATTGTGCCAAAGCAGCATGTTGTAGAAGTGGACGAATTAGATGATGTTATAGCGAAATCTATTATGGATGCTTCTAAGCTGATTGCAAAAGCGATTAAATCATTATATAAACCAGATGGAATTACAGTTTGTCAAAATGGTGGAATCTTTAATGAGTTAACGCATTACCATATGCATGTCGTACCGAGATATAAAGAGCGCTCGTTTGCCGAGTTTTATACGGTACAACTAGGAGAAAAGAAGAATCATAACTTGGAAGAGACACAGAATTTGTTACAAGAAGCGATAGAGCAAATACTGCTTACTAAAAAGGCGTAAGAGGGATGTTCTTAAGGAAACAGTCAGGAAAATTCTAATAAACAAAAGCTCAATTTCTCAGTTACAATAGAGAAATTGAGCTTTTGTCTATTCTATTATTAAATTTTATATATAAAAAGATTTTGCGGTGTCACAAAGTATAGTGCTCATTCGTTATATAGAGTGAGAGGAGGAATTATATGAAAGTTACAAACAACGATTATGAAAAGATGGAAGAGCTATATGAGTTGTATGAACAAAAGATTTATTATGTAGCGTATTCTATTTTAAATAATATTCAACAGGCTGAAGATGCGGTTCAAGAGACGTTTATTACTCTTTATAAGAACTTGGAAAAGCTCCATAGCTTGAGCACTGAAGAGCTTAAACGCTACATTTTGAGGGTCGCGAAAAACAAGGCGATTGATAGTTACCGGAAAAATAAACGACATGAAACATTTTTAGAAGAATATGAAAGAGAATCAACAGAAGCAGTAGATGAAAATATTGAAGAGTGGGAAAAACGTACAATGTCTGAGGTTCAAATTGATACATTGCTAAAAGAGTTAAATGAATCTAATAGACAGGTATTTAAGTACAAAGTCTTCTATAACTTAACGTATCAAGAAATTTCAAGTGTCATGGGGATAACGGAGGCTAATGTCCGTAAGCAGTTTGAGCGTGCTCGAAAACGAGTTCAAAATATGATAGGAGGTATACAACATGACGAATTCAAAGAACTCCAAAGAAATGTATGACCTTGCTGAAAAAATTGCTTTAGATGATTTTGATAAACTCGAAGAACAACATGAATTTTCACATACATATACGCGCAAAAAGAAATTGTTTATGGAAGAAATGAAGCTGAAGGGCGAGCGACCACAGAAAAAGCGTAAAAGACATCGTATGTTAATCGCTGCTGCCTGTTTATTAATTGGTATGCCGACAACTGTTTTTGGTGCAGTGAAAGTCTATAATATGATTGTTCAAAAACAAAATTACGAAGTAAATGTTTCAGTAACAAATAAGGAATCGAAAAAGACTGATAAGTGGTATAAGTTGAAGGTTGGTAAATTACCAGAAAATATGGAAGCAATTGATGACTCTGCTATGAAATATTCATTTAAAGATAACTACGCAATGGGGGGATTTTCATTTGCTCTTTGGAGGATAGGAGAAAACTCGGATTTTCAAACTCTGTATTCGAAAAGTTACGAGGAAAAGGATATAAATGGTAAAAAAGCAGTGGTTGTTCATAAAGACAATGGAAATAAAGATTTAATGTTTGATAGAGTGATTTTTCTCTATTTTGAGGAAGAGGGAATTATGTTACAAAGTTATATTGGAAACGATATAAATGAAGAACAAATGATGGATGTGTTAGGGAACATTTCACTTGAGCCTACGTCAAAAGAAAAGGCATCACATATAACAGATTATGATAAAAAGTATTTTAGCGAAGAAAGTAAGCCTAAAAAAACTAAGGTGATTCCTTTGAAAAAAGATAGTAAACGACTATTTCATATAGGACAAAAGGTTCCAGTAACGATTATCATGGATAACAGCAAAATTGAATATGTGATAGAAAAAGTTGAAGTTTTTGATTCAATCAAAGATTTTAAGCAAGAAAACTTTAATGAAACGGGATTAGGGAGACTAAGCGAGAATCAAGCTTTGGATCAAGCAGGACAATTGATACCATATAGACGGGATAAATATAAAATTGGAAATGGTAAAGATTCAATTGATCAATTAGTAGAGTCAAATTTAGTTCAGCCTAAATTTGTCTACTTGACAACAACAGTGAAAAACATTGGTAAACAGGCGACAGAAGAAATCTATATGCATCCATCCATAAAACAGCTTAAATTTGAAGGGAATGCATGGGAGTACGCTGGAAAAAATGGAGTTGCAGAAAGAAATATTATGACGGGCGAAGTTGATTATTTAGAACCCCACGGAGATGGAAAAAGCTTTTACAATATTGGCAGTATCACACCAGGACAAACGGTAAAGGTTAACCTAGGTTATTTTGTAGATGAGGATAAACTAGATTCAATCTTTTTGGATGCTTTCAATTACAGAGGGACTGGCGACACTGAAAATATGAATGCGAAACATCGTTGGTGGTTTGATATTCGTCAATAGTAAAAACAATAGGAACAATTGAACCAAAAAGCTGCTTATATTTAGCAGCTTTTTTCGTCTTCATACATATGTAAAATTTCTTTCGCGCGTATACGCAAACCATCTATCAATTCTCTCGGTCCTAAAATTCGTGCATCTTTTCCAAGTCTATAAAATAAAGGAGTAATAAAGTTAATTTCACCTTTATCAATTGTTGAATTTATATACCCTGTCCCATCTTCGTTTACTACAACGAATTCCTCAAGGTAAGGAACGCTTTTACATTGGCGCAAGCCTTCTGTCGTTAATAAAACATGTAACTGAGTAGGAATGTTTATTACGTTAGAGTTAGAGGCAAACCATTCTTCTAAATTCATGAATGTATCTTCATTTTCTTCCGTTGATAATATAGAAAGAATACGATCGACGCGATACAGTAATACTTTGTTTCGACTGTAGTCATAGGATGGCAAATACCATAAACCGTCGTGAGCATATACACCGATAGGATGAACATGTCTTGTTTTTATTCCCGATTTAGATTCGTATTGAAAGTGTAAATTTTTATTTTCAATAGCCGCTGTTAACACTTCGTTTAAAAAAGGTGTCTCAATAGCTCTCTTCGGATTCCAAAAAGCGATATAAGAACGTATTTTATCTACTTTAGCTTTCGCATCATTTTGTAGAGAGCTATACAGTTTATGAGTAACGGAATTAATTTCTGTATTAAAAGGCAAGTCTCGGTAGTAGCTTAAAGATTGAAATGCAAAAAAGATGGAGACTGCTTCTTCTTCAGTAAATAAAATAGGTGGAATTACTTTATTCGTTAATACTTTATATCCTCCGTTACGACCTTGTTCAGCATAAATGGGTAACCCCATATCACTTAAATCTAAAATGTATCTATGAACTGTACGAACGGAAATATTAAATTCATCAGCTATTTCTTGCGCTGTAAATGTTTTTTTCGCAGAAGCAAATATAAGAATGTCTAATAAACGTTTTGCTTTTGACAAATATATCACCTATTTCTTTTTAACATGACATTCATTGTCATGTTTTACTGCTAGTATATTGCTTACATCATAATTTTATCAAGATGAGATGCAAGGAGGAAAAGGTATGTCACGTGAAATTGTTTTATTTATTGCGGCTAGTTTAGATGGATATATAGCGAAAGAAGATGATGATTTACAGTGGTTAATGGAAACGGAAGGTGAGGGGGACAACGGTTATACAGAAATGTATGAAACGATTGATACAATAATTATGGGAAAGAGAACGTATGATTATGTGGTAGAGCATACGGAAACATTCCCGTACTTAGATAAAGCATGTTATGTTTTTTCTCGTTCAGAAAAAGGTTCAAACGGAAACGTGGAGTTTGTAAATGAAGATATAGTGGAATTTACAAAAAGGTTAAAAGCACAAGAAGGATCTAAAATATGGATGGTCGGTGGAGGGAGTCTACTGAGAGAGTTCTTTAAGAATAATCTAATTGATGAATATGTTGTTACGATTACACCTCATATATTAGGTTCTGGTATTCCGTTATTTAAAGAAAAGAACCCGGAAATTCATTTAACTTTAACGGATACGAAACGTTTTGGCCAATTCGTAAATCTATATTATAAAGTAAAGTCCTAAAGGATAAGAAAACACGACTATTGATGTATAGTCGTGTTTTTATGTAGCTGGTAATGAAATCGTAAAGCAAGATCCATGACCAACTTCACTTGTTGCAGTAATATTTCCGCCGTGTAGTTCTACAATTTCCTTTACGATGGAGAGTCCTAAACCAGTTCCACCTGTAGCTCTGGAGCGCGCTTTATCAACCCGGTAAAAGCGGTCGAAAATGTGAGGAAGGTCTTCTGGGGGAATACCTTCTCCCTCATCCTCAATTTTGATGGAAATATGTTTATCTTCTTCTGTAACAGAAATATTGATATGAGAATGTTCTTTTGAATGCCTGTAAGCGTTATTTAAAATGTTCACTACAACTTGTTCGAATCGCTGTTCATCCAAGTTTACTAACAGTGAAGGAGGACAAGTGAAAGAAACTGTAATGTGTCTTTCCTTATACATCGCGTTTACTTTTTCGGTTATGCGAGTAAGGAAGGTGTGTAAATGCACTTCCTTTACTTGAATAAAAAAGTTATGTTTTTCCATTTGGGCGAGTGAAAATAAATCTTGAACTAAGTTTGTAATATAATCAGATTCGTCTTTTATAATGGATAAGTATCGTAAACGTTGCTCAGGAGGTGTACTTTCTTTTAATGCAATGTCAGCATAACCTCTTACGTACGTTAAAGGTGTTCTTAATTCATGAGCAACACTTGCTAGAAATTCACTTCTTTCAGTTTTCATATAATGTAAATCATTTGCGAGAGTTTGGATGGATTCTGCTAGTTCACCAATTTCGTCATTTCGAGTAGTCGTTAATGAAACCGATAAATCCCCCTTACTCATTTTTTCAGTCGCTTGTTTCATGTGTAACAATGGTTTTGTTAATAAACGTGACAATAGAAAAATGGTGATAGCTGTTAATAGGAAAGTAATGACTCCGGCGATAATGAATTGTCTTGTTAGCCCGTTAACCATTTTTTCGATTGATTCCGTCCCGAGAAACATATATACATAGCCTTCCGTTTTTCCTGCCACTATAATTGGGCTAACTGTACATATGTAATTAGATGTTTTCCAATGATTCTCTATAATTGCTCCATCATGATCTGTTCGTGTTTGCATGCCTTCAATATGCTTTTTTATAGTAGTATTTATTTCATTGGATTTTGCTAGCACTTCCTTATTTGCATTTGTAATAATAACAGTTGTTTCAGCTTCGGATTCCATTAAAGCAACATGGGAGATTGTTTGCCTATCAAAATATTTTTCAAGGACATCTCGGTGACTATTTCCACGCTTTAATAAAGCTGTCATTTCTTCATTTACTCTATTGTTTACAAGGCTATAATAGAGCAAGACAAATAGAACACTTTCGATTAAAAGTGTAACAATTAGAAAATAAAATCCGAGTTGAAGAGAAATTCGCTTCATCATTTTGCTCCTTATTTTTCAATATCAATCCATCGATATCCTACTCCGTAAACAGTTTTTAAATGGTGATCAATGGGGAAATCTACTTTTCGTAATTTATCACGTAAATTACGAATATGTGAATCGACTGTTCTATCTTCTGTATTTGTATTTAAACCCCAAATTCGTTCAATGAGCTGATCACGGTTTAATACGTAGTTCACATGACGTAAAAATAATCCGAGTAAAGAGAACTCGATTGGTGTGAGAAGAATTTCTTCATTATAGACAGAAACGAAATGCTTTGCCTCATCCCATAAAATGCCGTGATATTGGATTTGCGTACGTTGATTCGTTCGCCTTAAAACAGCTTCAATTCTTGCGAAAAGCTCTTCTTCGTGGAATGGTTTCGTCACGTAATCATCTGCTCCGAGTTTTAACCCTTGGACAACATCTACTGTTTGATCACGAGCGGTAACCATAATAATAGGCACGTTACTAAATGATCGAATTCTTTTGCACGTTTCCCATCCGTCCATCTTTGGCATCATAATATCGAGTAAAACAAATTTAAAGTTTCGATTTTCTATATGTAAAATAGCTTCTTCTCCTGAAGTCGCACATATGCAGTTATATCCAATTGGAGTAAGATAAAGTGTTAATAATTCAAGCATTCTCGGTTCATCGTCTACGAGTAGTATATCGATCATAGAGTACCTCCGCATTTGTAGTTATTACGTTAAATTGTAAGTCAAAATCATGAAGAAATGGTGCAGATTATAATGCATCTGCATAATTTCTTCAGAATTGCTTGTTATTGTAAAGTTGAAATTCCATTTTAGGTAATAAGATTGGTTCGAAAACAATTACGGGGGCGATATAGTGAAAAAGATGACCCGAATTTTTGGGATAACAATAATTGCAGCAGTCGGTCTTGCGGCATGCGGACAAACGAATACAGATCATAAAAATCATGAATCTACAGAAGAGAAGAAAACAGAGAAAAAGGAAATGAAAATGAATCAGAAAGTAACTGCGCCGAAAGAAATGAATCAAGGTGCATCGAATGATTTATTAACGACAAGTTTAAAAAATGTAACGAGATTAAATACAAATGATCCTTTGCAAATGGCAGTATTAACTTCGCAAACAATATGGCCGGCAACTCATAAAGAGAATCAGCCAGGTGCTGTTATTTTAGTGCCAGTGAACGAGTGGCAATTAGGTATTGCAAGTGCGGATCTTATTCATCATCCGAATAACGGACCGATTTTATTTATAGAAAAAGAAAAAGTACCTGAAATGACGTTAAAAGAAATAAAACGATTAAATCCGCTCGGAACGAAAGATGGAACACAAATTATGGTTATGGGGGATGTAGGCGTTAGCACGCTTGAACAATTAAAAGATTATAAAGTAAAACAAATAAAAGAAACAGATCCAGCTACATTTGCAAAAGATGTTGATAAAGAATACGCCGATATAACAGGAAGCTATCCAAATAGCGTTATCGTCGGTTCGTCTGAAGAGGAAGGGCGTTTATATACAACACCAGCTGTAAACTGGATTTCTCATATGCCAGAACCACTACTCTATACAGAAAAGAATAAAGTGCCAGAATCGACGATAGAGGCATTAAAGATGAGAAAAGATAAAGCAAATATGTATTTACTAGGACCAGAAAAAATCGTTTCCAAAGAAGTAGAAAAAGAGTTAAGCAAATACGGGAAAGTAACGCGTATTAGTGGGGAGACTCCAGTAGAAAATTCTATTGCATTTGCGAAATTTAAAGATGAAAAAACGAAATTTGGGTGGGGGTTCACAAAAACAGGTCACGGTTTATCATTTGTTTCAAGTAAAACACCAGACTTAGCAATTGCGGGAGCGCCGTTTTCACATATGGGTAAACATGCCCCTGTTGTTTTGCTTGAGGAAGGAAAAGCTTCACAACCAGTTTATGACTTCCTTGCTAGTATTCAACCGAAGTTTAAAGATGACCCAACACTTGGACCGTATAACCATGGCTTCTTATTAGGAAGTACTAGTGATATTTCATTTGAAACACAAGGTATATTGGATGAGAGATTAGAGATTGTGCAAGAAAGTGGTCAAGGTCACGGTGGACATTAATAAAGTGAAACTTTAATCAGTGGGGGGGGTTCCTCCCCCATTGATTAAAAGCCCTCACCAATCGGGCTTTTACGGGCAGTTGATCTCCACCTAACATCTTTGCTTTCGCTGAATTTTGAGGTGGGGTCTTACTGCCAGTTAATGCGGGGTAAAATGAGCAAAGGCGCTGCTAAGGTAGCGTCTTTTTTTAGGAAACTTTTACATAGCAAAAAATCCTCTACTCGTTATATAATAGCCTTCGTGCAGTCGGCCCTGATTTTCTTACGGAGAAAATCAAATGATAAAAGAGTAGAGGAGTGGTATTTTGTTTCAAACGATAAAAAATGATTGGTTCTCCAATGTGAGAGGGGACGTACTATCAGGAATTGTTGTTGCTTTAGCGTTAATCCCTGAAGCGATAGCCTTCTCTGTTATTGCAGGTGTAGATCCGACGGTTGGATTGTACGCTGCCTTTTGTATTGCGGTTACAATTTCGTTTGTTGGTGGAAGACCTGGGATGATCTCGGCGGCAACTGGTGCGATGGCTTTATTAATGGTCACTCTTGTGAAGGATCACGGTTTACAATATTTATTTGCTACGACAATATTAACAGGTATTGTCCAAATTATTTTTGGGGTGTTCAAACTGAGCTCATTTATGAAGTTTGTTCCTAAATCCGTTATGAGTGGTTTTTTAAATTCGCTTGGAATTTTAGTTTTTACAGCACAATTGCCGCATTTTAAAAATGCAACTTGGCAAATGTATGCACTTGTCGCATTAGGACTTGCAATTATATATTTATTTCCACGTATTACGACGGCGGTACCGTCTACACTTATTTCAATTATCATTGTGACAAGTATTGTACTTATGAGCGGATTACAGTTGAAAACAGTAGGGGATATGGGAAGCTTACCGAAAGAATTACCGTTCTTTAGTATTCCTGATGTGCCGTTTACACTTGAGACATTACGTATTATTTTACCGTACTCAGTTATGCTTGCAATTATCGGTTTACTAGAGTCGTTATTAACAGCTTCGGTTTTAGACGATATGACACATACGGAAAGTAATAAACATAAGGAAGCACGTGGACAAGGTATTGCAAACATTGTCGCTGGTTTCTTCGGAGGAATGGCAGGATGTGCAATGATTGGACAATCTGTTATTAACATTAAATCGGGTGGTCGCGGGAGATTATCGACGTTTGTAGCCGGTGGTTTTTTAATCGTATTGCTATTTGTTTTAGGTGATTACGTTGTTCATATTCCAATGGCTGCTTTAGTTGCTGTTATGATTATGGTTTCGATTGGGACTTTTGATTGGAACTCTGTAAAAACGCTTCATAAAGTACCAAAAGGAAACGCATTTGTTATGATCGTAACAGTTGTAATTGTCTTAATCACACATAATTTAGGATTAGGTGTAATTATTGGAACAGTAATTAGCGCGGTTTTATTTGCGTTCAATATGGCAAAGATTCACGTGAAACATTTGTATATTGAAAATAAGAAAATATATGAAATTCACGGCCAACTATTCTTCGCATCTACGGCAGATTTTATAAATGCTTTTTCATATAATGAAGATGCAAAAGAAATTGAGCTGAACTTTACTCATGCACATGTATGGGATGATTCAGCAGTAGCAGCAATTGATAAAGTTATAATGAAGTATGAACAAAGCGGTGTGAAAGTAAGGATCACAGGGTTAAATGAACGAAGCTCGAAGATTGTTTCAAATTTAGCTACCTATAATAAGAGAATTGCTAGTTAGAAGCCTCCTTTTTAGGGGGCTTTATTATATAATACGGATAGGATAACGAAAAGGGGATTCAGCATATGTACAAACAAATTATATTAGCATGTGACGGTTCTGAACATGCACTTCGAGCAGCGGAGCATGCAACATATATTGCGAAATTTAACGAAGAAACACATGTTGAAGTTGTGTACGTAGTAGATAATAGAACGGCAAAATCAGATATTATACAAGGACAAACGGATTTAGAAACAATATCAGCTAGTCGAAAAGATAAATTAAAAGAGATTGAGGGTTTATTAAAGAAAGAGAACATTTCCTACAAAATTACAATTCTACATGGTGATCCAGGAGATACGATTGTTCAATATGTAAATACAGGAGATATAGACCTTGTTATTGCTGGAAGTAGAGGGTTAAATACACTGCAAGAAATGGTGCTTGGTAGCGTAAGTCATAAAATAGCAAAACGAGTGAAATGCCCGGTGATGATTATAAAGTGAAACTTTAATCAGTGGGGGTTTTGTTCATCCCCCACTGATTATCAGCCTTCACCAATCGGGATTTTACGGGCAGCCCGACCCCCATCTAACTTCTTTGCTTTCACTGAATTTTGAGGTGGGGGTCTTACTGCCCACAAATAGCGGGATAAAATAAGTTGAGTGAGATATTATGTAGTGTAAGCAGGACCTTGATATATTTCGAGGTCTTTTTTGATGTATAAAGGTGGAGAGTGTGGACATACTAGATATATAAGTTTAAAGGGAATTTGTTAACTTACAAATTTGTAAGTTAGTTGTCAGCGAAATCGATGTTATGAAAAAATTCCCATTGATAAAATAAGAATATCAAAGAGGATATGGGGAGGATGGAAGATATGAAATCACTTCAAAATTTGTCTTATAGCCAAGGGGTAAGTTTAATTTGTTTAGGGGGATTTGCTGGATCTGTTACGTTAGCTGTTTTAATAAAGATGTTTCAGCAAATGTTTTAATCGTATTGTATAAGAAGAAGGGAAATGGTCATTATAAACTACAAAATGTATACTTTAGAGATAAATAAAAAATAGCTCCTAGCGAAAGAAAGTATAGGCTAGGAGCTATTTTTATTTTATTTCTCTGTTTCTGCTTTATCGCTTGTTACTGCAACGTCTTTCCATGTTAATTTTGCACCAGGAGCAACATCGTAATTTTTCACACGATTATTTACGCCTGTTAATTCAAATTGATAATGAAGTGGAATCATAGGTGCTTCATCATGGATTAATTTTTGCCATTTATCATATACTTCTTTACGATATTTCTCGTCACCAGCTTTTTCTGATAAACCTTCAGTTAATAATTTAGTATTTTCATCGTTTACCCAGCGAGCGTAGTTGAAGCTTGCATCTTTTGACCAAAGGCCAGATAAGTCAGGGTCAGAACCAGTATTCCAAGCACCGCCGAAGATATCAACCTTTGGATCATCTTTCTTAATCATATCGTAGAATGAGTTGAATTCGTGTAGACGACCATCAACAAGTTCTACTTTTAAGCCGATGTCTTTCCAAGATTGAATAAAGAATTTTGCAAGTGGTTCACTTGTATCGCTACCACTACTAGCTAAGTAATTAATTTTGAATTCTCCGCCTTTTGGATCTTCACGGAATCCATCACCATTTTTATCCTTATAGCCAGCTTCATCTAATAATTTCTTCGCTTTTTCTACATCGAAGTCATATGCACCAGATTTGTTATTATGGAACTTCGGCATAGATGGTGGAATTGGTGAGTTAGCTGGGAAGCGAAGGCCATGATAAACCTTCTGCCCAAGTTCTTCACGATTCACTGCATATGCCATCGCTTGACGTAAACGAACATCTTTAAATTTATCTTTATCCATTACAGCTTCGTTTTTCTCTTTGTCCATATGTCCGAACTTAAATCCGATGTAACTATAGTAAAGACCCGTTCTACCAATTAGCTGTGTATTTTTTAATTTACTTACATTTGGATATTGATCTGCAGTAACTTTTGCGATATCAATATCACCTTTTTTCAGTGAAGCATTTACGATTGCTGGGTTTACTACTTTTAAAGTTACATTTTTCAAATTAGGTTTACCGCCCCAGTAGTCATCGAAGCGTTCAAATTCAACTGATTCACCAGGAACAATTTTCTTCACTTTAAATGGTCCGAATCCAATTGGATTTTTACGAACTTTATCTGATTCAGCTAATTTTTCAATTGGTACATCGCCTAAATATTTTTTAGAAGTAGGATATGTCCAAATACCAGTTTTTAAAGATGGATTAACAGTTTTATAAGTAATAGAGATCGTTTTTGGATCAACAACTTTAATACCTGAAATTTTATCAGCTTTTCCAGCGTGATATTCTTCCATTCCCTCGATCATTTGCATTTGTGTATCATAACGAACTCCAGCATATTTACTGTTACCAATAATTAAGTAAGAAAATTCTAAATCTTCAGCTGTTACAGGATTACCATCGTGCCAGTTTACATTATCTTTAATTTTTATTGTAATTGTTTTCTTATCTTCAGAAATTGTATAAGTTGCAGGTCCTTCGTTGTTAATTTCCCAGTTTTTATCTGTATATAATAAGCCTTCATCAAAGAAATCGATAACTTCAGCATCAGGAGCACCGTCATATACAACTCTACTTAACACACCTGCGAATGGTGTATTTGAAACAAGAGCATATGTTAACGATCCGTCTTGAATTTCTTTTTTATCATTTTTTACAAGAGCATTAAATTTTTTCGTATCTGTTTGGTTAGTACTAGTACTAGTTTTTTTACTTCCGCTATCAGCACCCCCACATGCAGATAGTAATAATGTTGAAGCAGCAAGTGTACTTAATACTTTGTACAATTTTGGTTTGTTCATAACTTCTCCACCCCTTATCCTTTTCTTTGTCTTGCATCAGCCGAACGTTTTAACGCTTGACCAATAAAATTTATACACAGCATCAACACTAAAATCATGATTGATGCAGGTAACCAAATCCACCATTTCTCTTGTAAAACATCTGGGTTTGTTGCATAACTTACAAGTGTACCAAGGCTAGGTGTACTTTCTGGTAAACCAAATCCTAAGTAAGTTAAACCAGATTCAATACCGATGTTCCCTGCAAGGTTTAATGTAACACTTACGATAATAATAGAACTTAAGTTAGGTAATACTTGGAAAAGGATGATCTTCCAGTTAGGTGTACCTAGAGTTTTAGATGCAGCAACATAATCGAGTTCTTTTTCAGTTAATACTTTTGAGCGAATTAATCTTGCTTTTCCTGTCCATAAGAAAGCAGTCATAATTAGAATAAACGTTGTGATATTAAAAGTAGGTACAAGTGTGATAAATACGATAATAAGCATTAACGTTGGTAGTACTATTACGAAATCAATGAATCGCATAATAACATTATCAACTTTTCCTCCGAAATAGCCTGCAATTAATCCGATAGAAAGACCAATTAAGCAAGAAAGGATTGTTATTGCTAGTCCGATAGTAAATGAGTTTCGTGTACCGATGATAAGTTGTCCAAAAATGTCACGGCCTCCATAATCAGTGCCTAACCAATGTTCAGCAGAGGGAGGTGCGTAGATAGAAAACAAATCTACACGTACAATATCTTCTTGTTTCATAATAAAAGATGTTACATAGACTGCTAATAGTAATATTGCTAGAAAGACTAGTGAAAACATTGCTAATTTATCTTTACGAAATTCGCGCCACATAATGGAGAAACCAGAGGGGCTTTTCTCGTAATGAATGACTTCGGTTTGTTTTTCAGGATTTGCTAACATGATTTTTTCCTCCTCCCCATTAATCGATTCGAATACGTGGATCAACGATGCTTAAAATGATATCGGAAAGAAGTGTTCCGAGTAACGTTGCGAATCCAGTAAATAAAACAATGGCAGTTACTACACTAAAGTCACGTTGTCCCATAGATTGGATAAATAATTGTCCAATTCCTGGATAACTAAAGATATTTTCTAAGAAGAGTGCCCCAGTAACTAAACCTGTAATTTCATAACCTAAAAAGGCCGCAATTGGTAAAAAAGAATTTCGTAAAATATGTCGTGAATAAACTTTAGATTCAGGAACACCTTTTGCTCGTACAGTTCGTACAAAGTCTTTATGTTTCGTATCAATAATTTCACTACGTAAATATTGTACAGTACCGACAGTGGCAATTAATGCCCCTGATAGAGCCGGTAATAAAATGTGATTAAATTTACTTACATAATAAGCAAATGTACCAGTATCAATTTGTGGATCTACGCTACCCCCGGTCGGGAAAATTGGAAACTGGAATCCGAAAAGGAAGAGCATAATTAATCCGAAAATAAAGAGCGGTGTAGCAAATCCTAAATAGTTATAGAGTGTAATGAGTCGATCGCCCCAAGTATCGTTCCAACGGCCACTTATTACTCCAAGTGGAATGGCAATAATATAAGTAAGAATAAGAATAACAATTGCTAATGAAATTGTATTTCCGAGACGTTCACCAATCAAATCTGTTACTTGCATTTTATGAGCATAGGAAACACCGAAGTCACCTTGTACAGCGTTTTTAACCCACCGTACATATTGCGTTGTTACAGGATCATTTAATCCTAGCTTTTCACGTTGTTCTTCAAGGATTTTTGGATCTGCTTTCGGATTTGCCATCTCTGCTCCAGTTAATGCATCACCTGGCATTGCTTTAGCTAGTAGAAATACGAGCACGCTTAATATGAATAATTGCGGAATCATGATTAAGATTCGGCGTAATATAAACTTCCACATGATTTATCACTCCCTTATGGTAATGCCACCCGATGCGTTGGCGAGATTGGTTTTAAATCGTAAGCACGACCATTTTCGTTGAAATAGTTTTCGTATGATTTTTCGTATTCAGCGCTTACTTCACGACGTAATTTACGTTGTTGTTCGCGGTTTTCAGGACGAATATCAGGAATAGCTGATATTAAGCGCTTCGTATAAATATGTTGTGGATTATTATAAATCTCTGCACTAGTTGCTTCTTCCACAATGCGCCCGCGGTACATAACACCGATGCGGTCACACATATGACGAATTACACCCAAATCGTGACTAATAAATAAATATGTTAATCCTAGTTCAGCTTGTAAATCTTGCAAGAAGTTTAAAACCTGCGCTTGTACAGAAACGTCAAGTGCAGATACTGGCTCATCGGCGATAATAAGCTTTGGTTTTAATGTAAGAGCACGTGCAATACCAATTCGCTGTCTTTGTCCACCGGAAAACTCATGTGGATATTTATAAATAGACTCTGGATTTAATCCAACTATACTAAGATACTCTTGAACGGTTCTACGTTCTTCCTCAGGCGAAAGCTTCTCAAAATTCCGAAGAGGCTCGGCAATAATATCGAGAACGCGTTTCTTCGGATTTAGCGATGAATATGGATCTTGGAAAATCATTTGAATATCTTTTCGTTGTTCACGTAACTCAGAGCGACTTAATTTTGTTAAATCTTTATTATTAAAATGAATGTTACCACCCGTCGCTTTTGTTAAATGCATAATTGCTTTACCGGTTGTTGATTTACCACTACCTGATTCACCAACGATTCCGTACGTTTCACCAGGTTGTAATTCAAAACTTACACCATCGACAGCACGCACGTAATCTAATGTGCGCCCGAAGAAACCACCTTTAATTGGAAAGTGTACTTTTAAATCTTCTACTTTAAGCAGTGCCATGAGTTACGTCATCTCCTTTCTTATGCTGGAAGTTGAAATGTTTATAACAAGTACAACGTACCCAATGGTCTGGTTTTACTTCATGTAAAACTGGGTTTTCTTCATGCTGGTCTGGTCTAACCCATGGAATTCGAGCTTGGAAGCGGCAACCTGTGCGAGGTAGCTTTGCTAACGAAGGAACCACCCCTTGAATTACATGCAATTTTTCTTTTTCAGCATACGCAGATGGAATTGAGTTTAATAGAGAACGAGTATATGGGTGAAGAGGGTTATTAAAAATCTCTTCTACTGTTCCTGTTTCTACAACTTGTCCTGCATACATAACGACAATACGATCAGCCGTTTCGGCAACAACACTTAAATCATGTGTAATTAAAATGATACCCATCTTTGTTTGTTCTTGAATGGATTTTAGTAAGTCTAGTATTTGAGCTTGAATTGTTACATCTAGAGCGGTTGTCGGTTCATCAGCAATAATGAGTCCTGGGTTACAAGCAATTGCGATTGCGATAACAATTCTTTGTCTCATTCCGCCAGATAATTCATGTGGGTATTGTTTATATGTAAGTTCTGGTTTTGGAATACCAACTTGATGGAGTAGTTCTAAGGTGCGTTCTTTCTTTTCTGTTTTCGAAAGGCTTGTGTGGTAGTCTAAATTTTCTTCGATTTGTTTTCCAACTGTCATAAGAGGATCGAGTGCTGTAAGAGGTTCCTGGAAAATCATACCGATGTTTGATCCGCGTACTTTATTCATTTCTGCGGTCGACATAGTTAGTAAATCCTTATCTCTATAGTAAAGTTGCCCTTGTAATTTTGTATTTGCTTCATTATGCAGTCGCATAATGGAAAGGGCAAGTGCACTTTTTCCGCAACCTGATTCACCAACTATCGCGACAATTTCATTTTCATGGACAGTTAACGAAACGTTATCAACTGCTGCATGGTATTGATCTTGTATGCGAAAGGACGTCTGTAAATTTTCAATGCGAAGAAGTGGATTCTTCATGGCTATCCCTCCATCTTTCTGAAAAAACTAAATATTTTGTATGTTGTTGTTATTTTAATATAAATTGACAATGTTTGACAAGCATAAGTTGAAAAAATATTCAAAAATCTTTTTATATAAAAATTGAATGCAGTTGTACTAGTAGTTGAAGAGTTTTGAAAACGCTAACATATATGTAAGAGGAAAATAAATCTTTTGTAAGAAAAAAGATTTATATGTAGAAAAAAGAGAGGCATTCTGGGAAGAACGGTCTCTCTTTTTTTTTGTAAGTATAATATTAGTAATTAAGCTTGTTTTGATTTTGCCGACCCTGTATTTAAAGTAAGGGCAAGGAAGAACATTGCAAGTACACAGGATGCAAGTAATAAGATGAATCCGCCATCCCATCCGAATGCATCTACGATAAAGCCCATAGCAGCACTAGCAAAAGTAGCTCCGCCTAGGTAACCGAAGAACCCAGTTAAACCAGCGGCAGTTCCAGCAGCTTTCTTTGGTGCTAAATCAAGAGCGTGTAGACCAATTAACATAACAGGTCCGTAAATTAAAAATCCAATGGAAACAAGTGCGATACTATCAATGATTGGGTGACCAGCAGGATTTAGCCAGTAAACGAGAACGGCAATGAATACACCGACCATAAATAAAATACCTGCAGGTGCGCGGCGCCCTTTAAATAGTTTATCACTCATCCATCCGCAAAGAAGTGTACCTGGAATACCAGCCCATTCATATAGAGCGTAAGCGGTACGTGAGCTACTATGAGTAAAGCTTTTTTCTTCTACTAAATAAGTAGGAGCCCAGTCTACAACGCCGTAACGTACGAAGTATACAAAAACGTTCGCGATAGCGATGTACCATAAAAATTTATTGTTTAGTACGTATGTAAATAAAATTTCCTTTACCGAAAGTTCGCGTTCGCGATCTTGTACTTTTTCATCTGATGGATACTCTCCAGTGTGTTCTTCAATAGAAGGTAATCCGCAAGATTGAGGTGTATCTCTCATTGTAATTAATACATAAATACCAACTAAAATTGAAAGAATACCGGGGAAGTAAAAAATGCTCTTCCAGTCATTTGCGAAGAAGTATAAGCCTAATGTTACAAGGGAAGGCATAAGCGCTCCGCCGACATTATGAGCGACGTTCCAAATAGACATTTTTGTACCACGTTCACTAATAGAGAACCAGTGAACCATCGTACGGCCACATGGAGGCCACCCCATACCTTGCACCCATCCATTTAAAAACTGAAGTACAAACATAAGTATGATGCTCGTTGTAATGAAAGAAAATGAACCGAAAATAATATTAATGATACCTGATAAAAATAGCCCAGCTGCTAAAAAGTAGCGAGGATTACAACGGTCAGATACGATCCCCATCAGGAATTTACTTAATCCATAAGCGATAGATACTGCTGAAAGGATAACCCCAAGTTCTCCTTTACTAAAGCCTTGTTCGATTAAGTATGGCATTGCTAGTGAAAAGTTTTTTCGAACAAAGTAGTAACCTGCATAACCGATGAAGATACCTAAGAATACTTGTAAACGTAATTTACGGTATTCGCTATCAACGCGATCAGCTGGTAAGCGTTCCGCGTGGGGCGCAGGTTTAAATAATTGTGTGAAAAACATAAAATGAAAATCCTCCCCTAATTAATTCGAAGCGTTTTAAGACAGAGAATACAAAAAGGCCATGAAATATAAAAAAGTTCCCCTTTTTTATGATTCATAGCCGTATACTCCGATTCTCCGTGACTGTCAATATTAACTTCGACGAAAATTATACAACTTTGTGACAAAAATGTAAACGTTTTTATAAATAAAGTTGTTGACGTAATTTGTTTGTGGGATTAATATTTAAATACGTTAAATATTTTATTGTTTAAATAAGAGGTGGATAACATGCCAAATGATATGACTCATATTGATAAGATTCAAGCTCTTACATTTGCTATAGGAAAGAAAATGCAAACGGAGCTACTGGAACAAATGCAAGCATCAGGACTTACACCACCACAGTTTTATATTTTGAAGATTTTAGATCATCACGGAGCCTCAAGAGCAACAAAATTAGCGGAGAAAATGTACGTGAAACCGAGCGCGATTACAGTAATGATTGATCGTTTAATTGATCATGGGCTAGTAGAGCGTTATCACGACGATAATGATCGCCGTGTTGTTGTCATTGAGCTAACGAAAAAGGGGAAAGATACAGTAGAAGAGGCGATGGCAGCTCGTAATGAGCATATCGGCAAATACTTTTCACAATTAGAATTACAAGAGCGAGAAGATTTGTTACGTCTCTTTGAAAAGTTAGAAACAATTATTTGCGGGACACAAGAGAAAAAAGAGAATAAATAAGAGGAATTGAGGAGATTACATGGAGCAACAAGAAAATCAGAATAGAAAGTTGTTGTTAGTCGGTTTGGTAATCGCGATGCTATTTGCTGCGTTAGACGGAACAATCGTTGGTACAGCAATGCCGCGTATCGTAGGTGAACTTGGCGGATTAAGCTTAATGACATGGTTAACAACTGCTTACATGTTAACATCAACGACAGTCGTACCAATTGCAGGTAAATTAGCGGATTTACTTGGGCGTCGTAATGTATATATAACAGGATTAGTTATTTTTATGATTGGTTCAGCGTTATGTGGTATGGCAAATGGTATGACAGAATTAATTATTTTCCGTGGTATTCAAGGTCTTGGTGGCGGTATTATGATGCCAATGGCTATGATTATTATCGGAGATATGTTCACAGGAAAAGAACGTGCGAAATGGCAAGGTATTTTTGGAGCTCTATACGGTCTTGCTTCTGTAATTGGACCACAAGTTGGTGGTTGGATTGTAGATGCAGTGAACTGGAGATGGGTATTCTACATTAACTTACCAGTTGGTATTTTAGCGACGATCTTTATTGCAATGGGATTAAAATCACATAAACAAACAGGTCCAATTAAAATTGACATCGCTGGAATCTTTACGATGATTCTCGGTGTTGTAAGTTTATTACTTGCGTTAACGTTTGGCGGGAAAGATTACGCATGGGATTCTTGGCAAATTATCGGGTTATTCGCATTAGCTTTAATTGGTATTGTTAGCTTTATTATTGTTGAAACGAAAGCTGAAGAACCAATTTTACCAATGCATTTCTTTAAAAATCGCACCTTTACAATACTGAATGCGATTGGATTCTTTATGAGTATCGGAATGTTTGGAGCTATTATGTTCGTACCGTTCTTCATGCAAGGAATTGTAGGAGTAAGTGCTGCTGAATCAGGAACGATCATGACACCAATGATGATTACAATGATTGTTATGAGTATTATCGGCGGTCAACTTGTATTAAAAGTCGGTGTGAAACCACAAATTATCACAGGTATGCTTGTTATGGCTGGTGGATTCTGGTTATTAACAACGATGGATATGCACACAACTAAGCTTACTGCTACTTCTTATATGATGGTTATCGGTTTAGGAATGGGTCTTGTTATGCCAACATTAACATTGGCGTTACAAGAAAGCTTCCCGAAAAAAGATCTTGGTGTAGTAACATCATCAAGTCAGTTCTTCCGTCAAATCGGTGGAACATTCGGTATTACAATTTTAGGATCAATTATGAATAACACTTCAGGTACAACATTAACAAATAAATTAGTACCTGTATTAGATACGTTCCCGAAAGAAGCGGGACAAATGGTAACAAAATTTAAAGATATGATTCATACAGACCCACAAGGTTTATATTCGATGCTCTTTAATCCAGAAGCATTAAAGCAAATGCCAGAAGCATTCTCTAATAGCATCGTACCAATTTTGAAAAGTTCTTTAGTAGACTCACTTCATACTGTATTCTTAACAGGATTAGTATTTATCATAGTAGGTGCAATCTTTACGATTTTCTTACAGAAGATTAAGCTGTCTGATCGTAAAAAAAGTGCTGAAGAGCCTGCTGTAGAAGAGAACGAACGAACTGCATCATCTTCGTAATGAAAAAGCATCGCCTTATGGCGGTGCTTTTTTTGAGTATAACCTTAAAAGCTTTTTTATGAGAAATGATTGACGTATTTTTAGAAATACGTTATATTATTTTCTGTAAACGGTTACATGAAATGGAGAGAAAAGAGAATGAGTACGATTAAAGACGTTGCGAAATTAGCGGGAGTATCTGTTGCGACCGTTTCCAGAGTGTTAAATAAAAATGGATATGTTCATGAGGATACATTAAAGAAAGTAGAGCGAGCAATTGAAATGCTAGATTATAAGCCTAGTACAGTAGCGCGTTCTTTATACAATAAAAAATCTCGTTTAATTGGCTTAGTTGTTCCAAATATCGTGAATCCATTCTTTCCGGAAGTTGCACGTGCCGTAGAAGATGTAGCACATAAGCAAGGTTACACAGTTGTCCTTTGTAACTCTGATGAAAGTTTAGAAAAAGAGAAACAATACATTGACGTACTTAGACAAAATAATGTGGATGGGTTTATTGTGGCAACGAATCCACAAAATAGTGTTAATTACATGAATTTGTCTATTCCAGTTGTTGCGATTGACCGTATGTTTAATGAGCGCATTCCTACTGTATATGCAGATAACTATGCAGGGAGTCAGGCGGCGACAAAGTTATTAATAGATAAAGGATGTAAACATATTGCACATATTCGCGGACCACGTGATGTAAGCACAGCCAACGAACGTTTTGAAGGCTTTGTAGACGTTATTACGCAAAATAATCTTTCTTATATGATTGCAGAGAGTACATTCGATCCAGCTAATAGTGAACAGGTAGCGGTAGAATTATTGGAAGAGTATCCGCATATTGACGGAATTGTTGCTGGGAATGATTTAATTGCAATTGGTATTGTAAAGGCTGCACTTCAAAAGGGGATTTCTATCCCAGATGATTTACAAATTATCGGATTCGATGGAATTTCTTTAACAGAAATGATGTATCCATCTATTACGACTGTTGCACAGCCAATATATGAAATGGGGAAAATTGCAACAGAGCTGTTGTTAGAGCAGATGGAAGGAAATGCATTAGAAGAGAAACACTATCGTTTACCGATTGAAATTATAGAAAGAAATACAACGAAGTAAGGAGATGAGACAGATGCCGAATATTGCAGTAGTAGGTAGTATTTCAATGGACTTAGTGGCTGTTTCAAAAATACGGCCGAAAGCAGGAGAAACAGTAATTGGTGAAGCGTTTCATACGATCCCAGGAGGGAAAGGAGCTAACCAAGCAGTTGCAGCAGCTAGATTAGGAGCAAATGTAGCGATGGTTGGTGCAGTAGGAAATGATGATTATGGAACAGTAGTTAGAAAAAATTTGGAGAACGAACGCGTTTTTATCGACTATGTGGTACCGGTTACAGATAGAACGACAGGAATTGCTCATATCATTTTAGCAGAAGAGGACAACAGTATTGTTGTCGTACAAGGAGCAAATGCTCTTGTAAATGAGTCGATTGTAGATCGTTCAAAAGACCTTCTTGTAAAAGCTGATATGGTTGTTCTTCAACTAGAGATTCCGCTTGAAACAGTAAAATACGTTCTGTCTATTTGTGAGGAGCATAAAATTCCGGTTATGTTGAATCCTGCTCCAGCACAAATCTTATCAGAAGATATTTTAGAAAAGGCGACTTATATTACGCCAAATGAGCATGAGTGTCGCATTGTATTAGATGATTTCACATCACCAATTGAAGATCTACTGGCTAAATACCCAAACAAACTACTGATAACAGAAGGTTCTAGCGGTGTTCGTTTCCATAATGGTACGGAGATTGTACATGTTCCTAGTATTGCTGTTGATGTAGTAGATACGACTGGAGCTGGTGACACATTTAATGGTGCGTTAGCAGTTGCACTTTCTGAAGGAGAAACACTTCAAAAAGCAATTCGTTTTGCCAATATTGCTGGTGGCCTTTCTGTAACAAAACTTGGGGCACAAGGCGGTATGCCAACGAGAGATAGGGTGCGTGAAGTGCAGGTGATTGTCGGATGAAAAAGCACGGTGTATTAAATAGCGAAATCGCGGCAGTCCTTGCTTCACTTGGACATACAGATACAATTGTAATTGCTGATTGCGGATTACCTATTCCTGATGGAGTAAAACGAATTGATTTAGCAGTTGAGATTGGGAAACCTAGTTTTTTAGACGTATTACAAGTAGTTGCCGATGATATGGCGATTGAAAAAGTGACGTTAGCAGAAGAAGTTATTATGAGTAATGCAGAGGTAAATAAAGAGGTTGAGATGCGTTTAATAGAGCCGGCATTTGAATATGTGTCTCATAAGGAGTTTAAAGAGCATACAAAGAGAGCGAAGGCGATTATTCGTACAGGAGAAGCAACGCCTTATGCGAATGTTATTTTACATGCAGGCGTGATTTTTTAATAAAGGGATGTGATGAGAATGCATATTGAAATGAAAAACATTTCAAAAGCGTTCAGTGGTAATCCTGTTCTAAAAAACGCACAGTTTATGATTGAAACAGGAGAAGTCCATGCATTGATGGGGGAAAACGGAGCGGGGAAATCGACGCTCATGAAGATTTTAACAGGTGTATATAAAAAAGACAGTGGAACAGTCACGATTGATGGACAAGAAAGAACTTTTAAAAATGCGAAAGAAGCTGAAGAGTATGGTATTGCATTTATCCATCAAGAGTTGAACATATTACCGAATTTAACGGTAGCTGAAAATATGTTTCTTGGAAAAGAGTTAATGTATGGGAAAACGGGCATTTTACGTACGCGCCAAATGAATGCGATTGCCAAGCAACAATTAGCGGATCTTGGTCTACATGTGAGAGGCGCTATGCTAGCAGGTGAATTATCAGTTGGACAACAGCAAATTATTGAAATTGCGAAAGCATTAATGACAAATGCGAGCGTTATTATTATGGATGAACCTACAGCAGCATTAACAGATCGCGAGATTGAAACGCTGTTTACTGTTATTAATAAATTACGTAAAGAGGGCGTTTCGTTCGTTTATATTTCACACCGGATGGAAGAAATTTTTTCAATATGTGATGCTATTACGATTTTGCGTGATGGAGAATATGTAGGGAAAAGATTAATTCCAGAAACGTCATTTGATGAAGTAGTGAGTATGATGGTGGGCCGCAGTATTGGTGAACGTTATCCAGAGCGTAATAGTCAAATTGGTGAAGTGATTTTTGAAATGCGTAACGGAACGAAAAAAGGAAAATTTGAAAATGTTTCGTTTCAAGTTAGAAAAGGTGAAATCCTTGGTGTTGCTGGTTTGATGGGAGCCGGTCGTACGGATATCATGAAAGCAATATTTGGATATGAACCGCTCGATTCAGGACAAATTTTTATGAATGGACAAGAAGTGAAAATTGATAGTCCAATTGATGCAATTAGACAACGAATTGCTTTTATTACAGAGGATAGAAAATCAGAAGGGCTTGTGTTAGATTTTTCTATCCGTGAAAATTTAGCATTACCAAACTTAGAAAGTCTTTCAAAGGGGAGCGTTGTTAATAAAGGTTTAGAACAGCAATTTACAGAGGATATGATGAAGCTCCTTAATGTGAAAGCAGCAAACGGAGAGCAATCTGTAAAATCTCTTTCTGGTGGAAATCAGCAAAAGATTGTAATTGCAAAATGGCTAGGTATTCATCCGCAGTTACTCATTTTAGATGAGCCAACAAGAGGTGTAGATGTTGGAGCTAAAAAAGAAATTTACTCTATTATGAATAAGCTTACCGAGCAAGGTGATGCCGTTATTATGGTATCGTCTGAGCTTCCAGAAGTTTTAGGAATGAGTGATCGTGTTCTTGTCATTCATGAAGGGAAAATCGGTGGTATTTTAGAGAAAGATCAGGCATCGCAAGAGTCTATTATGGCACTAGCTACAGGGGGAGAGTAAGATATGGCTAAGAAGGGGAATGTATTACAACAACTTGGTTCTTTAATTGGATTAGTATTAATTATCGTGGTAATTACAGCTTTAAATCCAGCATTTATTGAAATTCCAAATTTATTTAATATACTGCGCCAAGTATCGATTAATGCACTCATTGCATTTGGAATGACCTTCGTTATTTTAACAGGGGGTATTGACTTATCGGTAGGTTCTATTTTAGCATTATCAAGTGCACTTGTTGCTGGAATGATGGCAAGTGGCATGGATCCGTTCCTTGCAATGGCAGTTGGATTATTAGCAGGTCTTGTAATGGGTATTGTAAACGGTATCATTATTGCGAAGGGAAAAGTAGCTCCGTTTATTGCGACTTTAGCAACAATGACTATTTTTCGCGGGTTGACGCTTGTTTATATGGACGGACGTCCGATCACTGGTCTTGGTGATCATTTAATGTTCCAAATGTTTGGCCGTGGTTATTTCCTTGGTATTCCTGTGCCAGCCGTTACAATGATGATCGCTTTTGCAGTACTGTACTTTATTTTAAAGAAAACAACGTTTGGTCGCCGTACGTTTGCTATTGGTGGAAATGAAGAAGCGGCAGCTTTATCAGGTATTAATGTTACGAGAATTAAAGTAATGATTTACGGTCTTTCCGGAATTTTGGCAGCGCTTGCAGGTATTGTCTTAACATCAAGGTTAGATTCTGCACAGCCGACTGCTGGTACTTCTTACGAATTAGATGCAATTGCTGCAGTTGTGTTAGGAGGAACGAGCCTTTCTGGCGGAAGAGGATGGATTGTTGGTACATTCATCGGTGTGCTTATTATTGGTGTACTAAATAACGGTTTAAATTTATTAGGTGTATCTTCTTTCTTCCAACAAGTTGTAAAAGGACTTGTAATTTTACTAGCTGTACTAATTGATCGTCGAAAAGAAGCGTAATGGAGGGGCAATTCATGAAAAAATGGTTACTGATACTCGTTGCATGCATCATGGTAGTTACTGCTGGTTGTTCAATGGAACCACCAGAATGGGCAAAGGATTCTAGCGATAAAGGTCGAAATAAAACTATTAAAGTTGGATTTTCTGTTTCAACTTTAAATAACCCATTTTTCGTCACGTTGAAAAAAGGTGCAGAAAAGAAAGCAAAAGATAGCGGCATTGAATTAATTGCTGTTGATGCACAAAATGATGCAGCGAAGCAAACAAACGATGTTGAAGATTTAATTCAAAAAGGTGTCGATGTAGTTGTTATTAATCCAACCGATTCAGATGCTGTTGCTTCAGCGGTAAGTGCAGCTAATGCAGCCAATGTTCCTGTTATTACAGTAGACCGAGTTGCGAATTCAGGTAAAGTTGTTTCTCATATTGCTTCCAACAATGTAGAAGGTGGTCAAATGGCTAGTGATTACATTCGGGAATTAGTTGGTGAAGGAACAAATGTTGCTGAGTTAGAAGGAATCCCTGGATCGTCTGCTGCTCGTGAGCGTGGGAAAGGATTCCATAACGTAGCTGATAAGTCTTTAAAAGTAGTAGCAAAACAAGCAGCTGATTTCGATCGTGCAAAAGGATTATCCGTTATGGAAAATATTTTGCAAGCAAATAGCGATATAAAAGCAGTGTTTGCTCATAACGATGAAATGGCATTAGGCGCACTCGAGGCATTGAAATCTGCTGGTAAAACAGATGTGGTTGTTGTTGGATTTGATGCAACAGACGATGCTGTAAAAGCGGTTAAAGATGGGCGCATGGCAGCAACAGTCGCTCAAAAACCGGAATTAATCGGAGAGAAGGCGATGGAAGCAGCGAAAGAGATAACACAAGGTAAAAAGGTGGACAAATTTATTCCGATTGAATTAGAGCTTATTAAGAAAAAATAAATAAATATAAAATGAAAATTAGGAAGGAAGAATAACAAATGAAATTTTTTATTGATACAGCAAACATTAACGAAATTAAAGAGGCAAATGCATTAGGTGTAGTAGCTGGAGTAACGACAAATCCATCACTTGTAGCAAAAGAAGGCGTAGATTTCCATGAGCGTATTCGTGAAATTTGCAGCTTTATTGAAGGACCTGTAAGCGCAGAAGTAATTAGCTTAGAAGCTGATAAAATGATTGAAGAAGGAAAAGAGTTAGCAAAAATCGCTCCAAACGTTGTTGTAAAAGTTCCAATGACAACAGAAGGTTTAAAAGCAGTAAAAGCATTCTCAGATTTAGGAATTCGTACGAACGTTACATTAGTATTCTCAGCAGTTCAAGCATTACTTGCAGCTCGCGCTGGTGCGACATACGTTTCACCGTTCTTAGGTCGCCTAGATGATATCGGTCATAACGGTATGGACTTAATTCGCCAAATCGCAGAAATCTTTGCAATTCACGGCATTGAAACAGAAATCATTGCAGCATCTGTACGTCACAGTGTTCACGTAACAGACGCAGCATTAAACGGTGCACATATTGCAACAATCCCAGCAAACGTAATTGCTTCATTAGTGAAGCACCCATTAACAGATCAAGGAATTGAGAAATTCTTAGCTGATTGGGAGAAAACACAAGAGAAATAATAGAAAATCAAGAATCCTAGTTTAATTGACTAGGGTTCTTTTTTTTATTTGAAGGAATTTTCATGCAATTTTGCATATTGTCTTTTAAATTTTTAATATAAGCTATTTAATATATACAAATCACTCTTTATTTTTTATATTTCGATATAAAGTAAAACTTTAATCAGTGGTGGGGTGGGTTCATCCCCCACCGGATTATTAGCCCTCGCCAATAGGGCTTTTACGGGCAGTTATCTCCCATCTAACTTCCTCGGGTTCGCCGAATTTTGAGGTGGGAGTCTTACTGCCCAGCAAATAGTGGGATAAAAGGATAGAGAGTCTGACCAGAAAACTGGAGGGCATGATTCTATAACAGAAAGCTTAACGTTTATAGAATTATGCTTTTTTATATAGGGAGGGCAGAAAGCAGGGATTTCAATTAAAATATACTTATTTATCTGAATTTTAAGTTTTATAAAAGGAGAGAAATAGAATGAGAAGAAAAGCACCGTTTAAAGTGTTGTCGTCATTAGCAATTACGGCAATCATTGGATGCACAGCTGTATTGAGTGCTCCGTTAGCATACGCAGAAACGCCAGTGAAAGCAAAAGAAAATATGTCTACAACGCCAATTGATCATAATTTAATTCAAGAAGATCGTTTAGCGGAAGCATTGAAAGAACGAGGAACAATTAATTCAGCATCATCTAAAGAAGAGACGAAAAAAGCTGTAGAGCAATATATTGAAAAGAAAAAAGGGGATCAAGCAAATAAAGAAATTCTTCCAGAGGATACTGCTAAAGAAGCATCTGACTTTGTAAAAAAGGTAAAAGAGAAAAAGATGGAGGAAAAAGAGAAGGTAAAGAAAGCTGAAAAAAATGTGAGCCCTGATCAAAAGCCGGAGCCAAATAAAAAGCAATTAGATGGGAAAGTTCCAACTTCTAAGGCGAAACAAGCTCCATATAATGGACCTGTTCGTACGGATAAAGTGTTAGTGTTACTCGTTGAGTTTAGTGATTATAAACATAATAATATTGAGCAAACACCGGGTTATATGTACTCGAAAGATTTTAGTAGGGAACATTATCAAAAAATGTTATTTGGTAATGAGCCTTACACATTATTTGATGGTTCGAAAGTAAAAACATTTAAGCAATATTATGAAGAACAGTCTGGTGGCAGTTATACGACAGATGGGTATGTAACAGAGTGGTTAACTGTTCCGGGTAAAGCTGCTGATTACGGTGCTGATGGTAGTAGCGGTCACGATAATAAAGGACCAAAAGGTGCGCGTGATTTAGTGAAAGAAGCATTAAAAGCTGCAGCGGATAAAGGATTAGATTTATCACAATTCGATCAGTTCGACCGCTATGATACAAATGGCGATGGCAATCTTAATGAACCGGACGGTGTAATTGATCATTTAATGGTAATTCATGCCGGTGTTGGTCAAGAAGCTGGCGGTGGTAAATTAGGAGATGATGCAATTTGGTCACATCGATCTAAATTAGCAAGGGATCCAGTAGCGATTGAAGGAACAACATCTAAAGTACCTTATTGGGGTGGAAAAGTAGCGGCTCATGATTACACAATTGAACCAGAAGACGGTGCAGTAGGTGTGTTTGCACATGAATTTGGACATGACCTTGGTTTACCAGATGAGTATGATACGAATTATACTGGAAATGGATCACCTGTTGAAGCTTGGTCATTAATGAGTGGAGGTAGCTGGACAGGAAAAATCGCAGGGACAGAGCCAACTAGTTTTTCACCACAAAATAAAGACTTCTTACAAAAGAATATGGGTGGAAACTGGGCGAAAATTTTAGAAGTAGATTACGATAAAATTAAGAGTGGTGTAGGAGTCCCTACATATATTGATCAAAGTGTTACGAAATCAAATCGTCCAGGTGTCGTACGTGTCAACTTACCAGGTAAGAGTATTGAAACAATTAAGCCTGGATTTGGAAAGCGTGCATACTATAGTACAAGAGGCGATGATATTCATACGACATTAGAAACACCATTCTTCGATTTAACAAAAGGAACAAATGCAAAATTTGATTATAAAGCGAATTATGAACTAGAAGCAGAGTGTGATTTCATCGAAGTACATGCTGTAACTGAAGATGGAACGAAAACATTAATTGATAGATTGGGAGAAAACATAGTCCAAGAAGATAGAGATACAACAGATGGAAAATGGGTTGATAAATCATATGATTTAAGTCAATTTAAAGGGAAGAAAGTTAAACTACAATTCGACTATATTACAGATCCAGCTTTAACATATAAAGGTTTCGCAATGGATAATGTAAATGTAACAGTTGATGGACAAGTAGTATTTTCAGATGACGCAGAAGGACAGTCTAAAATGAAGTTAAATGGATTCGTTGTTTCTGATGGGACAGAACAAAAACCCCATTATTATTATCTAGAGTGGAGAAACTATGCCGGATCAGATAATGGATTAAAAGCGGGAAAAGGTCCGGTGTATAATACAGGTCTTGTCGTTTGGTATGCAGATGATAGTTTCAAAGATAACTGGGTTGGGTTACATCCAGGTGAAGGCTTCCTTGGTGTTGTAGATTCTCATCCAGAAGCGATTGTTGGAAATTTAGGCGGGAAACCAGCATACGGTAATACTGGAATTCAAATTGCAGATGCTGCATTTTCATTTGATCAAACACCTTCATGGAGTGTAAATTCATTTACACGAGGACAGTTTAATTATACTGGATTACAAGGTGTTACAACGTTTGATGATTCAAAGGTATACAGTAATAAGCAAATTGCTGACGCGGGACGAAAAGTTCCAAACCTTGGACTTAAATTCCAAGTTGTTGGACAGGCAGAGGATAAGTCGGCAGGCGCTGTTTGGATTAGACGTTAATAAAGTAAAAGCACATTCTTCATATGAAGAGTGTGCTTTTATATTTGTACAGTAAGTTATTATTTCAGCTTATGTAATACAAGCGTCTGTTCATATATAGTGTAGCAAATTATGTGGGGAAAAGAAATATTTCCGAGGAAATTGTCGAAGTATCGTTGGTATTTATAGACTTTCTTTTTTTAAGGAAGAATGTAGTATTGCTTTTATACATAAGTTTATTTACAGTATTACTTGGTTATATGCAAAAGTAATATATATTAGGTGAAAAAAAGACAATGATGGAATTAACCCATCATTGTCTTTTTTACTTTGCTTCTTACAAAAATCATTCCAGCAAATGTTAACAAGAATGCAGTTCCGATAACGAAGCTAGCGCTAGGTGATGCTCCGATTACTCCAACTGTAAAGGATCCAGCAACAACCCCTAACGAGAAGAATGCATAAAACAAACCGAATGCTTTCCCGCGATTATTATCTGTCGTATTTTCAACAAGTAAAGCATTAATTGCTGGGAAGAGGATAGCGAACCCAATTCCATAAATCATCATAACGATAAAGAGCATGCCTTTTGTTGCAAATAATCCGAGTAAAGATAATGCTAGTGCCATTACTGCAATCCCGATTAGCATTAGTTTTGAACGATTAAATCGATCGTAAATGCGATTTGTTGGCAGTAAGAAGAAGAGGATAGCGGTAATTCCGAATACACTTAACATCATGCCTGTTGTAGATGCTTTAAGTGCTAATGCCTCAACTTTTACTGGTAACATATAAGTGACAATCCCTTGTGAAAACATTAGTGTGAAAGCACCAATATATGCTTGTAATAACGGTTCTGATTTCAATAGTTCAATCATATCTTCTTTGTTCATCATTTGAGTTCTTGATGTATCTTTTCTTGATACGTTATTTGGTAAGAAGAATAGAGATACGATTGTACCAAGGACCATTAAAATAGAAATAGTAATGAACACCCACTCTATACCAGCTGTTGCTTTCATAATGCCGCTGAAAGCAGGTCCTACGATTGCAGCTGTTCCAACAGCAGCACCAGATAGAGCCATTGCCTTACCTTGCCTTGCTGAATTCGTTTGCTTTGATAAAAATGTAAAGGCAGCAGGAATTAAAAATCCGTCACTAAAACCGTGCATAAAGCGCACAACTAATAGTTGTTCACCACTTTGAACAACGGTGTATAACAAGACTATGAAACTCGTAATTCCCATGCTTATATAAAGGATTTTTTTTGCACCAAATTTATCGACAGCGGCTCCAGCAATAATATTACCGATCATATTAGCGAATGAGTACATACCGACAACTAGTCCGATAACAAGAGGGGTTCCTCCAAGACTCTGAGCGAAAGTACTCATAATAGGTAATTGTGAAAATGTATCTAAAAACGCTACGATAACAATAAAGTAAATAAAATATTTCAAGCGATATTCACCTCTCCTATGCTATTATGGCATAATGCTAATTTCAACTGCAATGAAATTAGCATTAACAGATGTGGAAAAAAGTACAAAGTGACAAAATATTGAACGTTATTTGTTAAAAATTAGTGGAAATGAGATTGTTTTTTTGAAATATATGGATAGAAGTACTATAATAGATTTGTAAACTTCACCAGGTTAAGTATATACATAGAGAGGGATGTTTAAAATGAAAGCATTACTTTGGCATAATCAACGTGATGTACGAGTAGAAGAAGTACCGGAACCAACTGTACGACCAGGAGCAGTGAAAATTAAAGTTAAATGGTGTGGTATCTGCGGGACAGACTTGCATGAATATTTAGCAGGACCAATTTTTATTCCAACAGAAGAGCACCCATTAACACATGTGAAAGCACCAGTTATTTTAGGTCATGAGTTTAGCGGTGAGGTAGTAGAAATCGGTGAAGGCGTTACATCTCATAAAGTGGGAGACCGCGTTGTTGTAGAACCAATTTATTCTTGTGGTAAATGTGAAGCTTGTAAACATGGACATTACAATGTTTGTGAACAACTTGTTTTCCACGGTCTTGGTGGAGACGGTGGTGGTTTCTCTGAATATACAGTAGTACCAGAAGATATGGTTCATCATATTCCAGACGAAATGACGTATGAACAAGGTGCGCTTGTAGAACCAGCAGCAGTAGCAGTTCATGCAGTACGTCAAAGTAAATTAAAAGAGGGAGAAGCTGTAGCGGTATTTGGTTGTGGTCCGATTGGACTTCTTGTAATCCAAGCAGCAAAAGCAGCAGGAGCAACTCCTGTTATTGCAGTTGAACTTTCTAAAGAACGTCAAGAGTTAGCGAAATTAGCAGGTGCTGATTATGTATTAAACCCAGCAACTCAAGATGTACTAGCAGAAATTCGCAACTTAACCAATGGTTTAGGTGTAAATGTGAGCTTTGAAGTAACAGGTGTTGAAGTTGTACTTCGTCAAGCGATTGAAAGTACAAGCTTTGAAGGTCAGACAGTAATTGTTAGTGTGTGGGAAAAAGATGCGACAATTACTCCGAACAACCTTGTATTAAAAGAAAAAGAAGTTATCGGTATTCTTGGATATCGTCATATATTCCCAGCTGTTATTAAATTAATTAGCTCTGGCCAAATTCAAGCGGAGAAATTAATTACGAAAAAAATTACAGTGGACCAAGTTGTTGAAGAAGGCTTTGAAGCACTTGTAAAAGATAAAACACAAGTGAAAATTCTTGTTTCACCTAAATAATATATAATAGAAGAAAGTAGCTCTTTTCTAGAAATAGAAAAGGGCTACTTTTTTTCTATACTGAAAGGTGATAGACTTTCCTTTAACTAAAGGTATTTTTGTTTGGAAGGGGAAGTCCAATGCTTTCATTTATGTTGACATTGAAACGGATGTTAAGAGCTTGTTTACGGGCATGGAAAGATAAAGAGTTTCAAGTGTTATTCGTATTAACAATTTTGACATTAACATCGGGGACGATTTTTTATAGTACAGTTGAAGGACTACGTCCTCTTGACGCTCTATATTTTAGTGTGGTTACGTTGACGACTGTCGGTGATGGGAATTTTAGTCCGCAAACTGATTTTGGAAAGGTATTTACGATCTTATACATATTTATCGGGATTGGATTAGTGTTTGGATTTATTCATAAATTGGCAGTGAATGTGCAACTGCCAAGTATATTATCGAAAAGAAAAAAAGAGTAAAGCGATTAATCAATCGCTTTACTCTTTTTTTACATTAGTTTAGACAAGTATTTGCAGTAGCTTAACAATACTTTATTACAATGTAAGTGCATTCATTACGTTCACTATGTATAAAGTTATAGTGATATGAACATTTGCATATTTTGATTAAATAATAGAAATTCGGTGGAAGGTGGGATATTCTAGTCATAGGTTAACCGAAAAACATCGTAGGATCCAAACAAAATATTTACAATAACTCAACTATAAAATGGAGGATTTCATATGAAAAAGAAAGTGCTTGCTTTAGCAGCAGCTATTACGTTAGCAGCTCCGTTACAAAATGTAGCTTTTGCACATGAAAATGATGGAGGGAATAGAGTACAGATTATTCAATATTGGTCCGCTGAAGATAAACACTCAGAAGGTGTAAATTCTCATTTATGGATCGTGAATCGTGCAATTGATATTATGTCCCGTAATACGACAATTGTAAAACAAGATCAAGTTGCACTATTAAATGAATGGCGCACAGATTTAGAAAATGGCATTTATTCTGCTGATTATGAAAATCCTTATTATGACAATAGTACATTTGCGTCGCATTTCTATGATCCAGACGATGGAAGTACATACATTCCACTTGCAAAGCAAGCGAAGGAAACTGGAGCTAAGTATTTTAAATTAGCTGGTGAATCTTATAAAAATAAAGATATGAAACAAGCATTCTTCTATTTAGGGTTATCTCTTCATTATTTAGGAGATGTAAATCAACCGATGCATGCAGCAAACTTTACAAATATTTCTTATCCACAAGGATTCCATTCTAAATATGAAAACTTTGTAGATACAATTAAAGATAATTACAAAGTAACAGACGGAAATGGATATTGGAATTGGAAAGGTACAAACCCTGAAGATTGGATTCATGGTGCTGCGGTAGCTGCGAAACAAGATTTCCCTGGTATCGTAAATAGTAATACGAAAAGTTGGTTCGTGCAAGCTGCTGTATCACAAAGTTATGCGGACAAATGGCGTGCTGAAGTTACACCAATGACTGGTAAGCGATTAACGGAAGCGCAACGTGTAACAGCTGGATATATTCAGCTTTGGTTTGATACGTACGGAAATCGTTAAGTATTGGAGAAAGGTCAAATCTCAGAATAGAGTATTTGGCCTTTTTATCACTATACAATACATGGAGGTATGACTCGTGAAAAGTAAATTGTTAAAAGTTGTACTTAGCTTTGGAATGAGTCTAGCAGCTTTATATAGTGGATCTTCCGTTCAAGCAGAAATGTCCACAAATCAAAATGGTACGTTAAAAGTTATGACGCATAATGTGTACATGCTATCAACAAACCTATATCCCAACTGGGGGCAAAGTCAGCGTGCTGATTTAATTGGAGCGGCAGATTATATAAAGAATCAAGATGTTGTTATATTAAATGAAGTGTTTGATAATAGTGCTTCAAATCGCTTATTAGGAAATTTGAAGAAAGAATATCCAAATCAAACGGCAGTATTAGGTCGTAGTAGTGGAAGCGAGTGGGATAAGACGTTAGGCAACTATTCATCTTCGACTCCTGAAGATGGAGGTGTAGCGATTGTGAGTAAATGGCCAATTGTTGAAAAGATTCAATATGTATTTGAAAAAGGCTGTGGACCAGATAACTTATCAAATAAAGGATTTGTATACACAAAAGTTAAGAAAAATGATCGTTTCGTGCATGTAATTGGGACGCATTTACAAGCTGAAGATAGTATGTGTGGAAACACTTCGCCAGCATCTGTACGCACAAAACAGCTACAAGAAATTCAAGAGTTTATTAAAAATAAAAATATACCAAATAACGAGTATGTGTTAATTGGTGGTGATATGAATGTAAATAAAATAAATGCTGAGAACAATAGTGACTCAGAGTACGCATCCATGTTCAAAACATTGCACGCTTCTATTCCATCTTATACGGGACATACTACAACTTGGGATGCAACGACAAACAGTATTGCGAAATATAACTTCCCCGATAGCCCTGCCGAGTATTTAGATTATATTATTACAAGTAAGGACCATGCGAATCCATCGTATATAGAGAATAAGGTGTTACAGCCGAAATCGCCACAATGGACTGTTACGTCATGGTTCAAAAAATATACATATAATGATTACTCCGATCATTATCCAGTAGAGGCGACTATTTCTATGAAGTAGTCAAAAAAGTTTCTTCGTGAAGAAGAAACTTTTTTTATTTGAAAACAGGAAAATCAATCTTTCTTTCCAATATGTATAAGACATATATAGAAGAGGAGAGAAAAATGTGGATAGAGGAATTTTTAAGGAAGTTCCATTACCGTGTGCATTTTTAGATGAAGTAGCTTTAGAGAGAAATATTCAATCGATTATAGAGTTAAGTGGAGATAAGAAGATTCGTATAGCGAGTAAATCATTACGTTCTGTTCCAATTATGAAAAAGATTTTAGCTGAAAATGATCGTTTTCAAGGTATTATGTGTTTTTCACCTAGAGAAGCTTTATTTTTAATTGAAGAAGGATTTAATGATTTATTGCTAGGATATCCTGCTTATGATGAAAGAGCTTTATATGAAATTAGTTTACTTACAAAGCAAGGGATCATTATTACTTGTATGGTGGATTGTGAAGAACATATTGTTTATTTAGAAAAAATTGCTGTGGAATCTAGTGGGTGTTTTCGAGTTTGTTTAGATATTGATATGAGTAGTCGTATTTTTCAATTTCATTTTGGTGTGAGAAGATCTCCAGTTAAAGATGTCCAGAGCGCTTTAAAAATAGTAGAAAAGGTGAAGGCATCACCATATTTAATATTGGATGGTGTAATGGGATATGAAGCACAAATTGCTGGAGTGGGAGATGATATGCCAAAACAAAGGCTTCAAAATAAACTTATTTCGTATTTAAAGAAGAAATCGGTGCTAGAAATTAACGAAAGAAGAGGGAATATCGTAAAAGAAATACAAAACCTTGGTATTGAACTAAGGTTTGTTAATGGGGGCGGAACGGGGAGTATAAAAACAACTGAGCAAGATCACTCAGTTACGGAAATTACTGTAGGATCCGCTTTTTACTCTCCGAAACTGTTTGATTATTATAAAGAAGTAAAATTTCAACCAGCCGTTGGATTTGCTGTACCAATTGTACGTAAACCAGCTCCACATATTTATACTTGCCTAGGAGGTGGGTATATTGCTTCAGGTGCAGTTGGTAAAGAGAAGGAGCCCGAGGTCTGGAAACCGCATGGTGCAAAGTTATTAGCGTTAGAAGGAGCTGGTGAAGTGCAAACACCGGTTTACTATAACGGTGAGGAACAATTGTATATAGGGGATACTATATTGTTTCGCCATAGTAAAGCTGGAGAATTATGTGAGCGCTTTCCTGTTTTGTATCGTATTAAACAAGGGGAAATTGTTGGAGAGTATTCAACATATCGGGGGGATAGCCAATGCTTTCTGTAAAGGGACAAAAATGGAGAAATTGGACAGGTAATGTAGAGGGAACTCCGCATTATACGATGTACCCAGAAAGTATACAAGATGTAATAGAAGTTGTAGGACTTGCACAAGAAAGGGGAAAGAAAATTCGGGTTGTGGGTTCAGGGCATTCTTTTACACCTCTCGTCCAAACAGAAGAAATTTTAGTTTCGTTAGATGAACTCAAGGGGATTATGAATGTTGATGCAGAGAAGATGACCGTAGAAGTATGGGCGGGAACAAAACTACATGATTTAGGGAAATTACTTGAGGCGAAAGGGTATGCACAAGAGAACTTAGGAGATATTGATTCGCAATCTATTGCAGGAGCAATTAGTACAGGGACTCACGGGACCGGTGTTACATTTGGGAGTTTATCAACACAAGTGCTAGAAATTACAGCAGTTTTGTCTACAGGCGAGAGTATTATTTGCTCTGAAGAAGAGAACTATGAATATTGGAAAGCGTTCCAGCTATCACTTGGAATGCTTGGTATCATTGTAAAGGTGAAGTTGAAAGTTATTACAGCTTATTCACTTGTTTATGAAAGTGAAAAACAGCCTTTTTCTACTGTAATGGATAAATTAGAAGAATATAAGAAGAATCGCCATTTTGAATTTTTTGTTTTTCCTTATTCAGATGAAGTTCAAGTGAAATTTACAAATGAAACAACGAGTAAAGGAACTGATTTGAAGTGGCATAAACTAAAGGTCGAATTACTTGAAAATAGGATCTTTTCTCTACTATCTAAAGGGTGTAAGTGGTTTCCTTCTATTAGTAAAGGAGTAAGCCAATTATCAGCCAAGGTTGTACCGAATACAAAAATAATTGGGCCAAGCTATGAAGTGTTCGCTACATCTCGCACTGTTCCTTTTTATGAAATGGAGTATAGTGTCCCTGCAAAACATATGAGGGTTGTTGTAGAAGAGATTTCAAATCTAATTGAAAAGAAAAAGTATAAAGTGCATTTCCCAATTGAATGTCGTTATGTGCATGGTGATGATATATGGCTCAGTCCAGCGTACGGAAGAGATTCAGCGTATATTGCCGTTCATATGTATAAAGGTATGAAGTATGCTGCTTATTTTGGTGAGGTGGAGCAAATCTTTCGAAAGTATGAAGGACGCCCGCATTGGGGGAAAATGCATACTTTATCGTATGAGCAATTACAAGATATATATCCAGAGTTTCATTTGTTTTTACAAGTGAGGAAGTCACTAGATGAAACGGGAATGTTTTTAAATCCTTATGCAGAAAAGTTATTCATGAGTATGAAAAAAAGCTGACAAATAATCATTTGTCAGCTTTTTTTAGTGTAATTGCATTTCTTGTATGACTGATATGCTCATAAAATAGTAATTTATCCTGGCTAAATACATGCAATAAAACATGAATAATGAATAGGCCGTTAATTACGAATTGGAACAACAATGTAACCAGCAATACTAAAGGCTCTGTAAGATTTAAAATAGAGCTACTAGAAAGAATATAATTGATTCCACCTAAAATAAAGTAGAATATACCGTAACGGATGAATAATTCCTTCATTGTAATACGATCTGACTTTCCTTTCACGTAAATGCGAAGCAATGCTTTCCCAATTGTTTTTCCATTCGTAAAGTATGGAATGATAATAAAGTAAATAAAGATCGAACACGTAATGAAAATGAGTTCATATATGTTCGTGTAAGATTGAATATTAGAAACAAAGAAAGAATTTCCTTTGTTTTTAATGACAGGTACAACGATAGATAAGAAAATCCAATCAATTTGCATCGCGATAAAGCGACGAACGAATCCGACTGGTTTCGTTTCCAAATCAATATGACTATCTAACTCGTTTGCTTTTGGAAGGAAGTACGTAAATATTGGTGCAATGATAAAGCCAATTACGCCACCTAGTGTGTTTAAAAATAAATCATCGATATCAAATAGGCGATATGCACAATTATAAATACCGTATAGTCCAGTCACTTGGGTTAGTTCGAAAAATAGTGAAAGACATAAAGAAATGCAAATAGTTTGCAAGAAACTACGTCGGAAATAATAACGCAAGTAAATACCAAATGGAACGGTTAGTAGAACGTTAAAAGCTACTTGTAAAAACGCAGATTCTTTTAATAGATGAAAGTACGTAGCTGGTTTCGTTAAAAGTGCTGATGTATGATTACTAATCTCTTGTACGAAATAAAATGGCGAGAGTTGCATGTGTTGTGTATTGGCCGGTTGTAGGCTACAAGTATCATACGTTTGTGGCAATGGTAGAATAACGAGAAAATAGGCATTTAATAAATAGAGTAATAAAGAGTATAAAATAAATGAGCGCCATTTATTTAAATAACCATATTTTCGATAATTAAATATTAAAAAAGGGATTAAGAGAAACATTGCTAAAAAAGGAAATAAAATAAATGCTGTTTTTACTGGAAATAAATATGCAGTCAAAATGAAACTCCTTTCAATGAAAATTCGTTTATCATTATAGCGCTAAAAAGGTTTTAAAACAAAGTTAAAATATTTCGAAATAGAAAGAATTACAAATTTCACATGAATTAAGTTATGTAAAACTCAATATAAGAATACTGTGATTATGCAAGTTGAGAGAGGATACAAGAGATGCGATATGAGCTTTTTTCTGTAAGTGGGGATCATATTACGACTTTTGAAAGTGCATGGCGTTTTCAGGAGGAGGAACAGATTTTTGTTCATGATGATAATACAAAACGAAATTTGATTATTATTCGCTTTTATTGTCAGGAAAAGAAAGTTTATGCAATAAAAAATCTCTTACTGTACGGGGGCAGTAAGAGGTTTTTTATTACATATAGGCAGCATTGGATTTTGAAGAAAGGATATAATTTTGTATTTGGTGTTTCCACGTTTCATCATTCTTTCTTTGAGAAAGCCATTCGTGATAATCTTGTTGAGTTTTCCATAGCATGCGAACCATATATTCAGCTCTATTATTTATAAGATGCATCTGTGAAAATTCTATGTTAATAAAGCCTTGTGTTCCATATGATGGAGAATGCTGTTTAAGTGAATGAAATAGTTCATTTTCATAGCCATATTTAATATGAATAAGTTTAGTAACGATAAACATACGAACACCTCTTTTTCGATAGTAGTAAAAAAATGGGCTAGAAGAGAGAAGTTTTACCCAGTAAAATCTCGATTGGTGAGGGCTAAATAAAGTTTCACTTTATTTTCTTTATAGTAAGAAAAAGTAACGGGAATAATTTATATTATACTATTCAGAAAATTCAAAGTAAATAATAAAGGGTATTCGAAATTGAAATATAAAAAAGTAAGCCATCCTATTTGAATAGGATGGCTTACTTTAAAAAGTGTTAACGGTCATTTTATCCCGCTATTTGTGGGCAGTAAAAGCCTGATTGGTGAGGGCTAATAATCAGTGGGGGATGAACAAAACCCCCACTGATTAAAGTTTCACTTTATAAGAAAATGATAGTTAGTATACCTACGATAATACAGTAGAAAGAGAAATATTTTAAATTTCCTTTTGCCATAATGTTCATAAACCATTTTAATGAAATATATGTCATGATGAATGTTGCGATGAAAGCAACAATATAAGGTACAAATAATGTATCTAAATTTGGATCGTTTGCAATGTCTGTAATACTTAACAATAAACCACCTAAGCTAACAGGAATGTATAGTAAGAATGAGAAGCGAAGTGCTGTTTCTTGCTTCATACCAAGTAACATTGCTGCTACGATTGTAGCACCTGATCGGCTTATACCAGGAATTAGTGCGCAAGCTTGTGCTAGACCGACAATGATTGCATCTTTCATAGAAAGATCGCCATCATTTTTACGTCCACGCAAGTTTCGAATAATCCAAAGACCGATAGCAGTAATAAGAAGGGAAATCCCAACCATTTTAACACCTTTTAAATATTGGTCGATATAATCTTTAAATAAAACTCCAATTACACCTGCTGGAATGGTTGCAATAACAAGGTAAATAATAAAGAAGAAATCTGATTTTGCATCTTCTGCTCTTGTAAATATATAAGATAGACCATTCTTTGTTAGACGAATTAAGTCTTTTCTATAAATAAGTAATACAGCTAATAATGAAGCTGAATTAACAAGTAGCTCAAAGCTAAACCCTTCTATTTTTAGTCCTAGCAAATGCTGTGCTAAAACGAGGTGACCGCTTGAAGAAATCGGAATTGGTTCTGTTAGTCCTTGGAATAGACCAAGAATTAAATATTTTAAAATGTAATAAAATTGTTCCATAACATCCTCCTTGTGTATTAGTCGAAAGAAACAACTTTTTTATTATAACAAAAGAGAGAGCGAATATTGAGAAGAAAATAATATTCGAAATAATATAAAAACCCCCATACTATGTCATAGGGGATTTTTTATATTACTGAGAAACAACTATTTCTTGAATGCTTTTTGATAATTGGACATCAACTTTTTCAGCATCATTAATATGATTCATAATAGTAGTATTTAACTTTTGGAACATTAGTTGTGTATTTTCAAATTCTCGTAATATATCATCATTACAAGATTTTTGGTTCTCGATAGCTTTAATAACATTTGTAGCGCCACTTTGTAATGTTTGAATCATAATTAAAATATTTTCGATTCTAGCGTTAGTATCAGAGCTCATTTCTACACCTTCATCAACTAAATGTAAATTATCTTTTGTATTTTCATATGCTTTTTCAATTTCTTCTTGAATTTTTTTCGTTAAGTTACCGATGTTTTTTGTACTCTCAGCTGTGCTTTCTGCTAGTTTTCTTACTTCATTAGCAACAACAGCGAATCCTTTACCGTGTTCTCCAGCACGTGCAGCTTCAATACTTGCATTTAACGCTAGTAAATTTGTTTGTGCAGCAATGTTTTGAATCACTTCTACAATTTGTTCAATTTCTTTAGAGCGTTCACTTAAATGATTCATACTATTAGAAGTACGTTGAGATTGTTCACCTAACTTATTAATTACAATGAGTAAGCGATGAACGGATTCTTTTCCTTCATTAGAGCAATCGATAATTTCCTCAATAGCTTGAATTAAATTTTGCTCTTTTTGTAGCATTTCGTTATTTAATTCGTTGGAATGTGTAGTACGCATAGAAACATTTTCAAAGCATGCGTTCAATTGTTGAATTAAGTTTTGGAGTGTATGATGTTGGTTATTTACAAGTTCGTGCTCTTGCATAACACTTTTTACACGATTATGGATAGAGGATATAATTTCTTGTTTTTCCACATCTTTTTGTTTTAACTGTGTTTCTAGTTCATGTATATGAGTTTCTAGTTGATCAATTTTATGTTGGAGTGATTTCTTTTGAGTAAACATTTTATTTAATTCAACCGCCTTTAGGATTTTTAATTTTTCTATATTTGGATTTTAGCATCTTTTATAATTTTTAAATATAGGAATTGTTGAATATTTAAGAATCTATTACATTTTATTCATAATTCTCTTTTTTTTGTCATGAAAAATAAACTGTATTTAATGGTTTTGTAAACAAACTGTAAAATAAATCATGTATAACTGTATAAGAAGGGAGTCGGATTATGAACTATTTTAAGCGAATCAGTAGTCTAGTATTAGCAGGAATCATAGGTCTTTCTAGTACAGTCGCTGTAAAAGCAGAGTCAAACGACGAGAAACTTAACAACATGCAACAGCAATTGCAGCAAAACGATGCAGATATGCAAAAGAAAGAGCAAGAGAAGCAAGCTGTTAGTAAAGAAATTCAAGGTATCGAAAATGAACTACATAATTTAAATAATACAATTGCAAAAAATAAAGAGGATCAAGCTGCTATTCAACGTAAAATCGATGAAACACATAAGCAGATTGAACAAAAAAAAGCAGATATTGTCGTTTTAGAAGATAAAGTCCTTGCTCGTAAGGACATTATGAAAAAACGTATGGTTTCTGTTCAAAATAGCTCAAATACGAGTTTAGTAGTAGAGGTTGTTGTAGAATCAAAAAACTTTGCTGATTTTATACAACGTATGAACGCGGTATCTACAATTTTAGATGCAGATAAAGAAATTTTACGTCTACAAGAACAAGATCTTCGTCAAATTGAAGAAGATAAAAAAGAGATTGACGAAAAAGAAGCATCTTTAGTAGTAGATAAACAAAAATTAACAAAAGCACAAGCTGAGTTGCAAGATAACTTGAAAAAGCGTCAAGATAACTTACAAGCAGTTCAAGCTAAATATAATACGATTGCAAGCCAACTTAATTTAGCAGCAGAAGAAAAAGCTAAAATTGAGTCAAATATGAAAACAGTACAAGAAACAATTGCTCGTGAACAAGAAGCAGCGAGAATTGCAGCAGAAGAGCGTGCAAAAGCGGAAGCAGCTGCAAAGGCTGAGCAAGAAGAGCTAGCGAAAGCGAAGGCAGCAGCAGCTAAGCAAAAAGAGGAACAGGCAGCTAAGCCGGCAGAGCCTGTAGCAAAAAATACAACACCAGAGTCTAAGCCAGACCCTAAACCAGCTCAAGGTGGAAAAGAATTTTATGTAACAGCAACTGCTTATACAGCTGATCCATCTGAAAATGGTTATAAAGCGGGTGAAACTGTAAAATCTAAGATGGGGCATAACTTGACTGCAAATCCCAATATGAAATTAATTGCTGTAGATGAGGCAGTTATTCCATTAGGATCTACTGTATATGTAGAAGGTTATGGAACAGCAATTGCTGGAGATACGGGTAGTGCAATTAAAGGTCATATTATCGATTTATTAATGCCAGATTCTGCAACAGCTAATGCTTGGGGTAGAAGAACTGTTAAAATTACAATTTTAAACTAAATAAAAATCCAACTTCACAACAAGTGAAGTTGGATTTTTTTGTGGAAATAATGTTAAGTTGAGTTTACATTTTGTTAAGAGTAGCATACAATAATGGTAAGAGGTGGTAAATTTGACCATTTTAAACAGGGTGAAGGAATTAAGAGCTCGCTTTAATTTCACGCAAAGTGTATTAGCAGAAAAGGTTGGAGTAACGAGACAAACGATCGCTGCAATTGAAAAAGGGGATTATGTTCCTTCGTTGTTATTAGCACTTACGATTTGTGATGTATTCGAGTTAAAGATGGAAGATGTGTTTGTTTTAAATAAGGAGGGGGAAGAGGATGAATAGAATTGGGGTTTCTTATATCTTAAATGTGCTGAGATTTATGATAGCTTTTTGGGCATTTATTGAGCTCTATTATGCTTGGATAGAGCTAGCAAATATTATTGAAACTGAGAAAGTACCGTTTGAAGTAACAATCAATATGATACCATTCGGATTGTTATTAATTGTGGCTATTACAACAACTGTTTTTTATAAAGTTCAAAAGAAGAAACATAAAGCTCTTTCTTATTGGATGTACCCGTTATTATTTCCACAAGAAGACGAGCGAGAAAATGCAATTACACAAAAGGCATGCCGGACAACATTTGTGTCATTCTGGTATGGAATAGTTATTGCTATTGGATTTTTAACACTTTCTCCTGTAGCTAATTTATATATTCCTGGATACCCATTATATATTTTATTTTTCATGCTTTTTATTCAAATGACAGTCTTTTACGTATCCCTGTACAGAAATAAATTAGTCTAAAAAAGAAACCTTCTTGCTGAAGCAAGAAGGTTTCTTTTCAGCTTACACTTGTACATATAGCAATATTGTCTTATCATTTTATATAGAGTAAGATTTTGTAACGGAAAGGAATTGTATATGAATAAGCAAAGAATTTATAGTATAGTAGCAATCCTTCTATTTGTTGTAGGTGGTGTATTAATCGGAAAGCCATTTTATGATGGATATCAGGCTGAAAAGAAACAGACTGGAAATGTACAAGCTGTTCAAAAGATGGATTATGAAAAGCATGAGACGGAATTTGTAGATGCTTCGAAAATTAATCAACCAGACTTGGCAGAAGTAGCGAATGCATCATTAGATAAGAAACAAGTAATCGGTCGTATTTCGATTCCAAGTATTTCAGTAGAACTTCCTGTTTTAAAAGCGTCGACTGAAAAGAATTTATTATCAGGTGCGGCAACTGTAAAAGAAAATCAAGTGATGGGACAAGGGAATTATGCGCTTGCAGGGCATAATATGTCAAAAAAAGGTGTTTTATTTAGTGATGTATCAACTTTAAAAAAGAACGATAAAATTTATTTGTATGACAATGCAAATGAGTATGAGTATACTGTTACCGGTGTATCTGAAGTGACTCCTGATAAATGGGAAGTTGTAGAGGATCATGGGAAAAATGAGATAACGCTTATTACATGTGTATCTGTTAAAGATAATTCTAAGCGTTTTGTTATTACGGGTGATCTAGTAGGAACGAAGGCGAAGAAATAAAGAAAAAAGAAGGTTCACTCTTTAAAGAGTGAACCTTCTTTTTTATCAAATATTGGGAAATAAAGAATATTTTAGTTGGTATTTAAGTATTTTTCTATTTTTGTATAATAAAGTAATGATTCTAGATTTTGGGGGGAACAAAAGTGAAACAGCAAGTAAAAAAACTTCTTTTAACAACAAGTGTAGCGTTATTGGTAGCGCCAATTTCTACTTATGCACATCCAGGACGTACAGATGCTAATGGTGGACATACGTGTCGTACAAATTGTGAAAAATGGGGATTGCAGTACGGGGAATATCATTATCACAATAAACCAGCTTCTAGTAGTGGTACAACGAGCCCAGCTCCTAGCCAAAATAATAATGGTGCTGTAGAAGCTGAAAGAAAAGCAGAAGCGCAGCACAATGCGGAGGCAGAAAAACAACGTGCTGCAGAAGCACAGCGTAAAGCAGAGGAAGAGAGACAGCATGCTGCAGAAGAACAGCGCAAAGTAGAGGAAGAGAGCCAGCGTGCTGCAGAAGAACAACGCAAAGCAGAAGAAGCACGTAAGGCAGAGGAAGCGCAGCGTAAAGCTGAGGCTGAAAAGGGACAAGCTGAAGGGCAAAAAAGCGGAGAGACAGATTTTAAAGCAGGAAAAAACAATGCAGAAGGACATGTAGCTGGAAAGTCAGATGCATATAAACAAGCATTTACAACTGCTTATGCTGTAACGTGGTCTTTAGAAGAACAGAAAAAAGCGCATTTTGAAAAAGGTAAAGAGCAAGGGTTAGCACAAGAGACAATGGACGATAGTCAAATTACTCCTGAGTTTAAGGTGAACTTTGCAGAAGGTTTCCAAGTAGGTAATAAAGAGAGAACCGAAAAGATTGAAAAAGAACAAGCGGAACTTGGTGAAAAGGCTGGTAAAGAATTAGCTGAAAAGAAACCTGGGAATACTGAAAAGGATGTATATGTGAAAGCATATGAAACCGCGTATGAAAAGGGATATAAGTCTGCTAAAAAGGCAGCGGAAAAAGCTGGATATACATATGCATTTGAAAACTACGACTTAAAAGTTCCTGCTAAGTATGAAAAGAATGAAACATTAAAGAAATGGTTTACTGAAGGATTTAAATCAAATAAAAAGGCAGCGGAAATTCGAGAAGAAGGATATAAAAAAGGAGACAGCTGGCTTTCATTCTTCTATAAGAGTTTCGTGCCAAGTGAATATAAAGAACATAAAGGCTTGTATGAACAAGCAATAGAAAAGGGAAAGAAAGCGTAAAAAAAGATGAGGAAAATTCCTCATCTTTTTTTAATCCATCCATTTCACTAATTTCTTAGAAATTAATAATAAAACAAAACCTAAAATAATCGCTGCAGCTCCGATTACTGTAAATACTTCAGCATATCCAAGTGAAGTTGTGAAGCTTGCAAGTTGTCCGCCTATAATGTTGGCGATTCCCGAGCTTGCTAGCCATACACCCATTAATAAAGAAGCAAGTTTTACTGGAGCAAGTGCGCTAACCATTGATAGTCCAACAGGTGATAAGAATAGTTCACCTAACGTATGGAAAAGATACGTAAAGACGATAAATAGTAAGTTTGCTTTTTCTGTAATGTTATGTTCATCACTACCTGTTTTTAATGTAGCGATAACAAGAATGATATAACCGATACCAAGTAGGATCATACCAAGTCCCATTTTTGTTGGGATTTTCATGTCACCATTTTTTCTAGTTGCAAGTTTTGCCCATAATGCTGAAATGACTGGAGCAAGTAAAATAATAAATAACGGATTGACCGATTGGAACCAAGATGTTGGAACTTCCCATCCGAACACAGAGCGGTCTACAAATTTGTTTGTATACAATGTTAACGAACTACCAGCTTGTTCAAAGCCAGCCCAGAAGAAGACAACAAAGCATGTTAAAATGACGATAACTGCGGTACGTTGTTTTTCTTTTTTTGTTAACGGTGTATCTCCTACTGTCTGTTGTCCAGCAGCCGTTTGCAAATCGCGAGATGGTTTTTTACCGATATCACCAAGGAAGCGATTAGATAGTGTTGTAAATAAAATTTGTCCAATAATCATTCCGATTGAAGCAGCTAAGAAGCCGTAACGGAATCCGAAATGTACAACGCCATCAACTGTTGTTTTGAATAAATTTTCTGATAAAAATCCACAAACGAGTGGAGCTAAAAATGAACCGACGTTAATACCCATATAGAAAATTGTAAATGCACTATCACGTTTTGGATCGTTCTCTTCGTATAATTCTCCAACAAGTGTAGAGATATTTGGTTTGAAGAATCCATTACCGATAATAATAAGCGCTAATCCGAGGTATAGGCCCAATTGGTTTTGCAAGGCAAATAGTGTAAGGTTACCGAGTGCCATTGTTATACCACCAATTGTGATTGCTTTTCGTCTACCTAGAAAACGGTCTGTTAAGTATCCACCAATCATTGGTGTAAAATAACAGGCTCCAGTATAAAACCCGTAAATAGAGAGTGCCCATGCGGGACTAAACCCAAGACCACCACTTACTAAAGCTGTCGTTAAATATAATGTTAATAATCCTCGTAATCCATAGTAACTAAATCTTTCCCACATTTCTGTAAAGAAGAGTAAGTATAAACCTGGAGGATGTTTCTTTTTTCTTTGTTGTTCTTTTTCTAGTTGTATCGCTGATTCCATGTTATTTTCCTCCTGACACAAACAAAAACAAAGTTAATAATTTTGTACATTTAATATTTTACCTTATTAACTATTATAAGTCAATAAAGGTTGATTTTTCAGAAGAAATTGGAAAAGGGAAGTAGTTATAGAATGGGTGTTTCTTTTATGGTAGACTATGGACTATGTTTTCTTTGTAAGGAAGCGGATTATCGCGCTTTTCCTACGTGTGGAATGGATTTCATACATGATGAAATTGAAGAAGGAGAAAGAAATGAACTTGTTACAGAAAAAAGAAATTTTACTTATTAGTCTTATGTTATTCTCTATGTTCTTTGGAGCAGGGAATCTTATATTCCCACCTTTCCTCGGATACGAAGCGGGAGAGCATGTGTGGATTTCATTGTTAGGTTTTATTATGTCAGCAACAGGGCTTCCGATATTAGGGGTTATTGCTATTGCGAAGGCAGGAAGCTTTCAAACGTTAGCGGGTAGAGTTCATTCTTCATTTGCCATTATTTTTCCGTGTATTGTATATGTATTTATTGGACCTGGTCTTGGTATACCGCGTGCAGGAAGTTTAGCTTTTGAAATGGGTCCAGGGCAGTTACTCCCAGAAGCGGGAAGCGTTGTATTATTGTTTTACACAGTTATTTTCTTTAGTATTGTATATTGGTTAAGTTTATCACCATCTAAATTAATGGGCTTGTTTGGAAAGGTTTTAACACCTTTATTATTATGTATGATTGCCATTATATTTATAAAAAGTATGTTTACATCAGTAGGCAGTTTGAAAGAGTCTGCAGGAAATTATGGACAAGCTCCTATGTTCCAAGGGTTTTTAGACGGATATTTAACGATGGATGCGTTAGCGGCTTTAATATTTGGGATTGTTATTGCAAATGCTTTGCGTGCAAAAGGTATTGAAGATGATAAAGGTTTAGCTAAATATATGAGTATTGCTGGAATCGGGGCAGGACTATTACTATCTGTTATTTATGTCGTCCTCGGATATGTTGGTTCAATTAGTGGCTCGTTGGGGACATTTGATAACGGTGCGCAAGTGTTAGCGCAAGTTATGACGGCATTATTTGGACAAGGTGGAGTAGTTTTATTAGGTCTTATTTTTACTATCGCGTGTTTATGTGTTTCGATTGGACTCGTTACGTCTTGTAGTCAATTTTTCGCTAGTGTATTTCCGAAAGTATCTTATAAAGTTTGGGCGTTTATATTAAGTCTTGTTAGTATGATCTTAGCTAATTTAGGATTAACACAAATTTTAAAAGTATCAGTACCAATTCTCGGATTTATTTATCCCGTTGCACTAACCCTTATTATTTTAGGGTTATTCCATAAGTATATTGGAAAGTATGTATATGTATATTCGGTCACGATTGGAATCGTAGCGTTATTTAGTGCGATTGATATTTTAAATAAAAATGTGATGATGAATAAGTGGACACCAGTATTGAAATACATTCCGTTTTATACAGAAGGTGTTGGATGGATTGTTCCAGCTATTTTCGGTGTTTGTATTGGTGTTATTGTTAGTATTGCTATAAATAAGAAGAAATAAGTAAGAGGTGTTTTCCTATTTCGGAAAACACCTTTCTTTTTTGGAAAAATGGTATCGAACATGAATAGACTAATAGTATGATAAGGGTAATTGGTAATATATAGGTTGATTGAAAAATCGATGATGAGGGGGGAGTATATGAAGGAGGATTTAAACAAGAAAATAGAAGCGCTCGAAACGGCAATTGAAACGATGCAAGAGACACTTTATGAATTGAAAGCGAAGCAAAGAAAAATAGAAGTAGATAAAGTTCAACAAAATGTTAATAAGGAAAAGAAAGAATATATTGAGGCGGTAAGTAATGAAAAGTTACAAGAAGACGTAGTAAAGACGAGGGAATCCATACAAGAGCAAAAGGTGAAACAAGTAGATATATCTGCATTTAAGCCCGCACCATTTAATATTATAAAGTTTTGTCAAACATGGTTACCACGCATATTTGTCGGTATTATGCTACTTGGCGTTATTTGGTTATTTAAAGCAGGAGTAGATGCTGGATTATTAACACCAGCGATACGGGTTGTGTTTGGTATAGTACTATCTGCCGGTTTGTATTACGTAGGAGATATACAAATTAAAAGAGAGCGGCAAGCGTTAGGGTTAGTATTAGCTGGAGGAAGTATTACGGGAATTGTTTTAACAACGTTTGCGGCACATTATTTATATGAGTTTATTCCTGCAAGTATTGCGTTTATCTGTAATATTGTATGGGTTATTTTAGGGATTTATTTAGCGAAAAGATATAGCTCGGAATACCTCGCTATTTTCGTGGCGGTTGGAGCATTTTTTGTTCCTTTCTTGTTAAATAGTACGACTCCTAATACGTATATTTTCTTTAGTTATGAGACTATATTAACAATTAGCCTATTATGGTATGCATTGAGAAACCGTTATAATTACTTGTATATGATTTCTTATGTTGTTGCGGCAATTGTCCTATTTGTCTTCTTTGTTGTTATGTCAATATTGGTAGAGAATGTGCAAGTACAGTTAACGGTTGTATACGGTACAATTCATTTGCTGTTATTTTGGCATATGTTTTCGGAGAGGAATTTTATACAAGAAGCAAGATTGGCGATATTTAGTGCAAATGCAGTTTTCTTTATTTTAGCGATCTCCCAAATTCCTGAATTTACAACGTGGGGATTAGTTATAAGTGCATTTGTGCATGCTGTTATGTTTGTACTTGAATATAGGAAGAATAAACATTCTGTATTTACAAATCTAATATTTGGCTTTGCAATGGGGTCATTTAGTTTAGCGATTTTATACGAGTATAGTTTGGGAAATGCAGCGATCGTATTATTGTTACAAGGTTTCCTCGGTATGGTTACTGCTATTAAAGTAAAGCAAAATATTAAGTTGTATGTAGGTGCAACGATTTATGCGATTGGAATGGTACAGACGATTTTTAGCCCGTTTGATGAGTTCATTTCAGCAGGGTTTGTTGCTCATATTATTTTAATAGGAACGTTCTATTATTGCATGATACAAGCAAAAGAAGTGTTAGCGAGTTTAGGTAAATATGTTTATTCTATAGCGCTCTACTCGTTAATGGTTATTGTATTTATTACAATTACGAGGATCGGTGAAGTTCTTTCTACAGATGGAAGTATAATTAGCGTATCTGTATCATTATTATGGATGGTATATGCTTTATTTGCAGTTTGGTTTGGCCGTAATAGACATATGAACGAAATACTATATGCGGGTTTAGTCGTATTAATAGTGACAGTAGGGAAGTTATTCCTTCTTGACTTACCAGAGGTGTCTATGATGATCAGGGCTGTGTTATTCTTAATCGTTGGTAGTATAGGTATCGTTATTTCAAGAATGTTTTTCTCAAAAGAAGAGAAGTGAGAAGAAGGCAATCCATATCCGGATTGCCTTTTTCATTATTTTTTATTAATCGTTACAGTTTCATTATATTTCGCTGTTGTGTTTTGACGTAGACGAAGTGTTGCCTGTCCAGTTGTATTTGGATCAAGTTGTACGTTCACAATTTTTTCAGCAGATCCTTGGTTATTTGTTATGAAAGAGAATGTACTGCTATATCCGAAAGAAGACGGCCAAGTGCCATTTGTATTTTGAACTTTTGCTACCTGTGTTCCGCCAGTTGTGAAAATACCTAAAGAATAATTATTGTATGTTGTATTTGGTAATAAGTTATTTACTTGAATCTTCATTTGGAATACTTCATTGTTTGGTAGAATGCTAGGGTGCGTAATTACGTAATCACTCGTTGTCACTGCACCGTTATAGCCGTATGAACCTGGTTTGAAAGTATTTGTATTGAACCACTGGTAACCTTGACTTGGTGCGCTCCAAGGTTCTGGTTGTGGTTCTGTTGATAAACTTGGTTGTTCAAATGTTTGTAGAGCTGTAGGTGCATCAAGCTGTAAACCACTTACTTGATCTAAGCTTGTAAATGTTTCTTGCTTCGCTAACCAATTCACTATGTTTTCTAATAGAACAGCATCGTTTTCTTCTTTATAACCATCATAAGTTTTCTTTGTTTGACCTGAGTCTTCGCGAACATATTTTGGCGATGCATCTTCAACAGGAGAAGAATCACCAATAAAGGCTGCTTTTCCAAGACCAACTTTTGCAATAGCAGCATAAGGCCCTTCTGCAACACCACCGCCGTTATAAACGCCGCTATCAACAGCGTTATTCCATTTTGATGGATTTTCTGGAAGATATACAAGACCTTTCGCTAGTTTTGGATTTGTAATCGCAAGAGTAGAACCGGCATGCATTGCTACAGATGAAACGCCAGTTGTAATTCCGAATGATTGCGCAGGTGAGACGATATTTTTAGCTGAAACATCACCAAGTGCATTGTAACGGAAGCGAATACCGAAATTATCGGATAGCCAATCAGAGCTTTCTACTCCTTGCATAGCTTGTGATGTTGTTTCTTCATTAGACATACCCTTTGCTGGATTATCCCATGCCCCGCGTCTATATCCATTAAACACTTCTGAGGAGTCCCAGCGGTTTTTATTACGATCTGCATTATAATGATCGGCAATGAAGAAAATACTGCCACCGTTTTTCACGTATTGTAACATTGCATCTTGCTCAGATTTTTTATAAGGAATATTTGCTTCGGGAACGATAAACACATTGTAATTTTTTAAATCGTCGTATGTAATAGATGTTGATTTACGAAGTTCCTTTACATGATATCCGTTTTGGGCAATGCCGTTTCCGAAATCAGAAAAACCGCCATCAATAACCCAGTCAGCTGTCCCAGCCGTTTGACCGTGCGTATTATCAAATAATACTTTCTTCCCATTGTTTTGGTTTACAACTTTTGCAGCAATTTCAGGAGCGGGGTCTACGGGGCTTTCGGCATAAGTAGACGGAATATAGGCACTGCCTATACTAAGTGTGATTGCTGTTGCTAAAGAAAATTGAATCCATTTTTTATTCTTCATAGAAGAATCCCCCTAATAATAAATATATGTGCTTTAATAATGTAATCTATTTTTTTTAGGAAAGAAAGATAGAAAATATTAAATAGTGTAAAGATAACGTTAATTTAATTGAGAAATATTTATGTGAATAATGAAAAAATCTCTTCCTAGTAAATGAGGAAGAGATCATAGGTTTAACTAATTTTTGAATTAGGTGTTTCATCAATCTTATGAAAACCTTTCATATAATACACGATAGCCAAGCCGATAAGCCAAATTGGACCGACGATTAATGCGATTCGTGTATCTTCTGAATAGGCCATGATACCTAGTACAAGTACAAGGAAGCCGAGTGAGAAATATGAACTTAATGGGTGTAAAGGCATTTTATATGCTAGCTTATCCTTTTTATTAGTCTGTAATCCTTTACGGAATTTAATTTGCGCGACTAATATAATTCCCCAAGTCCAAATTGCACCGAAAGTTGAAATACTAGTTAGCCATGTAAACACTTTTGCAGGAACAAGGTAGTTTAATATAACGCCAACGAGTAAAACGATTGCTGTTGCTATAATTCCTTGACTAGGAATACCGTTTTTATTTAAACGGCCGAATCGTTCAGGAGCTTTCTTTTGTTGTGCTAATGTAAATAGCATACGGCCTGTACTAAACAAACCACCGTTACAAGAAGAAAGAGCAGCTGTTAAAACGACAAAGTTAATAATACCTGCTGCCTTTGCAATACCGATTTGCTGGAACGTTAGTACGAATGGACTGCCTTTCTCACCAAATTCGTTCCAAGGATAAATTGCCATCATAACGAATAGAGCTCCAACGTAGAATAATAAGATTCTCCAAAATACGTTATCAATTGCTTTTGCAAGTGTTTTTTTTGGATTTTGAGCTTCACCAGCTGTAACCCCGATAAGTTCGACTCCTAAATAAGCGAATAATACCATCTGTAAGGAAAGTAGTAATCCAGAGAATCCATTTGGGAACCAGCCTCCGTGCTCCCAAAGATTTGAAATGCCAGTTGCGACGCCTCCGTTTCCAAATCCGAATAAAATAATCCCAGCACCGACTACTATCATACAGATAATTGTGACAATTTTAATGAGAGCAAACCAAAACTCAAGTTCTCCAAATACTTTTACAGATAAGAAGTTGAAAGCACTCATTAATAAAAGAGCTAGTAACGCCCAGATCCAACGCGGGATATCTGGGAACCAGTACTGCATGTAAATTCCTGCCGCTGTAATTTCCGCCATACAAGTAACAACCCATAAAAACCAGTAATTCCAGCCTGTAATATATCCAGCTAGTGGGCTGATGTAATCATTTGCATATTTACTAAAAGAGCCAGCAACTGGTTGTTCAATTGCCATTTCTCCGAGTGCGCGCATAATGAAAAAAATAACGAGTCCGGCAATCATATAACCTAGTAAAATGGATGGGCCAGCTAGTTTAATAGCGGAAGCTGATCCTAAAAATAATCCAACGCCAATAGCTGAACCGAGAGACATTAAGGTAATATGTCGTTCTTTTAAACCACGGTTTAAAGTTTCAGATTTGTTTGTTTGCTGCATAAGAAGAATACCCCCTGTAGAGTGAACGATATTTGAATGCGTTTACTAAATATTTAACTATTTCAAATTATAAAACATTTCTATCTGTTATGCTACAAAAATAATCATAATACACTGTACTACATCTGATCTTGTCAGACTTAAACTTAAAATTCTAACTATTAGAGAATATATTGACTCTTCTTTTTATTGATTGTTAAGATTAAGTATTACATTTTCTCACATACTAATAAGAAAAGAATGTGTGATAATAATTCAGGTGTAGGAAGGGTACATAAGTATGTTTCAATTACAAAAGTATAACACTTCTGTGAAGCAAGAAATTTTGGCTGGCATCACAACTTTTTTTACATTTGCGTATATTCTTGTCATCAATCCGAAAATATTATCTGATGCAGGTGTACCATTTGATCAAGCATTTACGGCAACTATTATTGCGACAGTTGTTGGAACGCTATGTATGGCGTTTTTAGCTAACTATCCAATTGTTATTGCTCCAGCTATGGGAATGAATGCGTATTTTGCTTATTCTGTTGTTCAACAGGCAGAGGGGATTACATATGTCATTGCGTTTTCGGCAGTATTTGTAACAGGTATCATTTTTCTTTTATTATCGTTCACTTCATTTAGGCAAAAGCTAATTGTCGCAATTCCTGACAGTTTAAAACATGCGATTGCAGGTGGAATTGGGTTATTTATTGCTTTTATTGGATTACGTCTATCTGGAATTATCGTTGATCATCCATCTAACTTAGTTACGATTGGTGACTTCCATTCTCCAGCCGTTATTTTAACTCTAATTGGTTTAATATTAGCGGCGGTATTAATGGTATTACGTGTTAGTGGAGCATTGTTTATTAGTATGATTGTGACAGGGATTATTGCTTTCTTTACAGGGCAATTAAAGTTTGAAAATAACATTGTCGCAATGCCACATTTGCCAGAAGGCATCATTGTTTCAAACCCTATCAATGCATTTTCGGATGTAATTCAATACGGGTTATATGGAGTTATTTTTTCATTCTTACTTGTACTTTTATTTGATACAACAGGTGCTTTACTCGGTTTAATTAAACAAGCAGGTTTAAATACAGATAACACTGAAAAGCGCTTTGGTAAGGCGTTCATTGCGGATGCAATTGGTGGGACGACAGGTTCTATCTTTGGGACAAGCCCGACAGCAGCGACAATTGAATCGTCAGCAGGAATTGCTGCAGGTGGTAAAACTGGATTGACAGGTATTGTAGTCGTTTGTTTAACGATTATAACGGCATTCTTTAGCCCTGTTATTGCCTCTTTATCAAGTGTAGCAGCTATTACAGCTCCTTCTTTAATTATAGTAGGTAGTTTAATGGCACAAAGCATTCGTGATATTAATTGGAATGAATTCGAAGATGCATTACCGGCATTTTTAATTTTCGTTGGTATTCCGTTAACATCTAGTATTGCGAATGGAATTGCAATCGGATTTTTAGTGTATCCAATTTTAAAAATTGCGAAGGGAAAAGGGATGGAGGTACATCCATTACTATACTTATTTACAATTTTATTTGGATGTCATTTATTCTTATAATATAGATATAGAAAGGGGGCTTCTTATGAGAGGCCCTTTTTTGTGTATAATAAAGTAAAACTATAAACGGTGGGGCTTTTGTTCATTCCCACTGCTTATCAGCCCTCACCAATCGGGCGTTTTACTATCCGTTAATGTAGGGTAAGGTGAAAATTAAATCAATTACGTAAAATATAAATTACTTAATGGAATATATATGTTACAATAAAGGTAGAGGAGGAACATGAATGGCTGTAAGTAAAATAAAAGTCGCGCGTGTTCAGTTAGATTTAACACAGCAACAATTAGCAGAAAAAGTAGGCGTTACAAGGCAAACGATTAGTTTAATTGAGAAGGGGAAATACAATCCGTCTTTAGATTTATGTTTGAAAATTTGTTATGCAGTAGATAAAACATTGAATGATTTGTTTTGGGAGGAAAAGGAGTGATAGGGTGAAAATCGTGAAAGATGAACGTTTAATGATTGAGGGGTTAAAACATATTAGACTAGTTTTCATCTTACAAAATATCGTCATACTAGGTATTGTTTTTTATCGCTACGTTTTGCAAGGTGCAGGATATGAAAGTGTTTCAGATTTATTAATGGTATTTATGGGCGGGATCGTAGTTATTAACTTTTTAAACTTAAAAAATTCGGTGGAAGTGTATGAGCATACGGGGGGAGTATCGCGTAGTTATTTTATGAAGCTATTATTAATTCCAGTAGGTATTGTTATTGGAATTTTAGCTATTTGTATCGTGGCAACACCTGATATTTCGATAAAGGAAATTAGTTTGACAGCACTTATTATGTTGGCTTGTTTTTTAGTTCCTAGTTTGTTTATATACATATATATGAAAAAGATAAAAAGTGAAGATTGAAATATAAGAAAGGCTTTCCCATATTGCGGAAAGCTTTTCTTATATCCTTTTATACAGTACTTTATGAAGGCCAATTGGTTCAATTTCAAAGATTTCACCATGTTCCTGGAAGTCTAAGCGCTTGTAATAGTCAGCCACAGTAATTCGGCCATTACACCATAATATATTTGCTTGGCGTTCTTGTAAGATTTGTTCCGCCTTCTGAATTAAGGAGCTTCCAGCACGTTTGTTTCGAAATGCAGGTAATGTTGCCATTCCTCGTAGACGATAATGAATACCTGCTGGTAAGTCAGGGTATATTTCTTTTGAGAAAGAAGCGATACTAATAAGTTCATCGTTTATAAATGCGCCTAAGTGGAAGCTGTCTGTTTCATAGTCGGAAGAGTATTTACAATCTGTTAATGTTTGACTTGGGCGCAAAATTTTTTGACGTAATACGTAAGTTTCAGATCCATCAATATTTTTCACGGTAATCATATTAACATCCTTTCTTATAAGCCTTTTTCTGTTAGTTGTATAAAGAAATAGGCAGGTGCGGCGAAAAGTCCGAGTATGCTAGCAGTGCCGAGAAGGAGTGCAAGTAAGAGGCAAGAGTATTTTATTCCATTCGATTTTTTCCACCCGTAACTACAAATTTCAATGCTAACACCGATGAGAATAATGGCAACTAGTATTTCCGCTAATAATAAGAGAGCTAAAGTTACAATAGACATAATGTGATCCATCCTCATAATATATGATAGTAACATTTTACCATATGAAATGGAAAAAAATGCCCCTCAATTATGTGAGGGGCATTTTTCTATTCTAATATGCTTTTCAGTGTATCGATATGTTCTTTTGAACCTGTGACAAGCAATGTATCACCGTGTTGTAGTCTCGTATCACCATGCGGTATTAATGCTTTATTACCACGGTAAATTTGGATGACGAGTACGTCGCCTAAAAACGGAAGGCGGCGTAGTGCAACACCATTATATTTATTGCTGCGTAGTTCGACTTCACGAACTGTTTCATTTGCTGTTGTAATTAAGCGAACAAGACTTGGTTTATCAATAAGTGCACGTAATAGAATTCGTGTAGAGTTAATTGTTGAGAATACGGCGATATGTTCTTGTGTTGCTTTCTCTTGTAGAAGCGGATCTTCTACACTTGCAATAACATGTTCAACACCTAGTTCTTTTGCGTGTTCTGCTAATAATAAGTTTTGTTTATCATCACTTGTTGCAACAACAACACGGTCTGCATTAAATGCTGTTTGTTTAGCTAATGATGCGATTGTGATGTCATCTAATTTCACGATAGGGAAGTCATGTGATTTCGCTTCCTCATCATTTATTTTATTTTGACGCATCATATATAGTGTTACGTCATAATCTTCTCGTTTTAAATCAAGTGATAACGGAAGGGTAATTCTGCTCGCACCAATAATAGAAACTTTTGGTTTTGGTGTTTCTACTTTTGGGAACATTTTTTTAAATAATATAGGTGCAAAAATACAAGTAATAACTGCGCTTAAAATAAGGGATGCTGATAAACTTGGGCTAATGATGCCTAGCTTTTCACCGATTTGTGCAGCCGCAATAACTAAAGAAAGTGTTGATGTTAACAAAATAGCACTTCCGAGTACGATATTGCGTGGGTACCATTTTCGTAAGACGAGTGACGGTAACAGTTTTGAAATAAAGAGTCCCACGATTAGAATTGGGATCATTAGCATGCTAGAAGGCTCTTTAAAAATAGACCATACTTCTAGATTTACACCAACCATTACGAAGAAAATAGGGATGAAGAAACCATATCCGATGGAATCAAGTTTTTCAACCATATCTTCATTTGGTGATAATAAAGATACGAGTACACCTGCTAAAAAGGCTCCCAAAATGTTTTCTGCCCCAACAGATTCAGACAATCCAACTAATATTAAGATGAGTGCGAAAACAGCTCGTGTATCAATTTGTACACTACCGGCTTTTAAGCTTTCTAGGTATGGAATATTTTTAAAGCGTCTTGCGACAAAGTAAATTACAATACCAGCGCCGAATAGAAGAAGTAGAAGCCACATGCTTTGGCCACTTTCGGAATTTAATCCGACGAATACAGCGAGTAAAATCATTGTAACTAAGTCTGCGATAACAGCGACTAATAAAATGATTTGCCCGATTGCAGTCTTTCCTAAGTTATTCTCTTTTAATGTTGGTACGACAACACCTAAAGAAATAGTTGAAATAATTAAAGTCATGAACATTGCATTGTCTACAAATCCTAGCCATACGAATATTAATGATAGGGCATAAGATAAGATGAAAATAAATAAGAAGATAATGCTTGCTGCTTGGAATGTGTTTGGTTCGTTTGTCGTATTCTTTTTCCCTTTTTGTTTAAAGATAGAAAAGTCAATTTCTAAACCACTTAAAAACATTAGGAAGATAAAACCTAGTGTTGATAAGACTTGAAGCCACATATCTGGCTCAATGATGTTAAATCCACTTTTACCTACAAAGATTCCTGCGATAATTTCTGCAACAACGACAGGAAGTGCTTTTAATTTAAAGCGTTGTAACAAAAGGGGAACGAAAAACGCGATTGCGACGACAACCATAAGTGATAGAACAGAAGAATGATGTTCCACTGCGTTCTCTCCCTTCAAATAAATATAGTACCTATTTAGCCATATAATAGGTAGAAAATCAACGCATATGGGTTCGATTTCATAAAGAAAGAGTTTTCTTAACATTTGTCATAATAAGTATATTTTTCATGATTATGTTGTTAATTCCGAAATGTGGATGTAATAGGGGAGGGGATAAAGTGAAACTTTAATCAGTGGGGGTTTTGTTCATCCCAACTGATTATTAGCCTTCACCAATCGGGTTTTTACGGGCAGTTGATCCCCCACCTAACTTCGTTGCTTCCGCTGAATTTTGAGGTGGGGGTCTTACTGCTCGTTAATGCGGGATAAAAAAAGACTGCTGAGATTTCTCAGCAGTCTTTTTCATGCAAATTACATTGAGAAGAAAATCCATACAGTAAGACCAACTGTTGCTGCTGCAACGAAGAAACTGTATATCATTGTAAGAACTTGAATTCTTCCTTCTCCTTCTTTTAAGTGCATGAACATAATTAATTGTAATAATGCTTGCGCAACTGCCATTATGATGATAGTTGTTAATATCGTTGAAAGAGGCAGGCTTGTGTAAAGTGCCACGTATAACGCTAGAAACGTTAGTGCAAGCGATAAAATAAATCCGAAAACGTGTGACCATGGGAATCCGCTATGGGCATGCCCGTTTGCTTGATTGTTATTTTGAGCCATTTACGCCACCATCCCGTTCAAGTAAACTAGTGTGTAAATAAAGACCCAAACAAGATCAAGGAAATGCCAGTATAAGCTGATAATGAATACTTTACGAGCTGTAACTGGTGTCAAACCTCGTTTTAAAATTTGGATAATAACACAAGTTGCCCAAATGATACCACCTGTTACGTGGGCTCCGTGCGTTCCAAGAAGAACGAAGAATCCAGATAAGAAAGCACTTGTTTGAATTGTTGCGCCTTCACCAACGTACATAATGAACTCTTCGATCTCGAAGAATAGGAAACCTGCACCTAAAAGTAATGTAAAGATGAACCATCCAAGCATTGCTTTTTGGTTGTGTTTACGCATTTCATGAATTGCGATACCACATGTGAAACTACTTGTTAAAAGTAATAGCGTTTGAATTAAAAGTGTTTTAACTTCAAACAGTTGCGCTGGTGTTGGGCCATCTGCCGTACGACCAGCAAGGACTAGATAAGAGGCGAAAAGTGTTGCGAACAGCATAATTTCAGCCCCAAGAAAAATCCAGAATCCTAGGATATTCAATCTGCTTTGCTCGGATTGATATTCCAAAGGTAAGCTTTTATCTAAAGCCGCCATGTCATTTCACCTCTCATGCTATATGTTCTGTTTCTTTAATTTCATCAACACTTACATAGTAACCATCGTCATAATCGAATGAACGATAGATTAAGCAAGCTAAAATACCAACTCCACCGATTGCTGCAAGCCAGAACCAGCTAAATACTAATGCAAAACCTGCAAGACCGAAGAATCCAGACGCAATAATAGGAACACCAGAATTACTTGGCATGTGAATTGGTTTGATGTCTTCTGCAGCTGGTATAACTGTTTCTCCGCGTTGTTTCATGTACCAGAAAGCATCAGCTTCTTTAATTTCAGGAAGTTTCGCGAAGTTGTAATGTTGTACAGGAGATTGAGTTGCCCATTCAAGTGTACGGCCGTCCCATGGATCTCCAGTAACGTCACGTTCACCATGACGTGCACTCCAAATTACGTTGTAACAAAGAAGTACGAATCCGATACCCATCATTACTGCGCCGACAGATGCGATTTGGTTCAACCAACCCCATCCAAGGCTTTCAGAGTAAGTATACATACGACGAGTCATACCGTCTAATCCTAAGAAGTACATTGGGAAGAAACAGATGTTAAATCCGCTCATAAAGATCCAGAATGTCCATTTACCTAGACGTTCATTTAGCATATGACCTGTCATTTTTGGATACCAGAATGTGAATCCAGCAAGCATAGCGAATACTGTACCTGCAATTAATACGTAGTGGAAGTGAGCGACTAGGAAGTAGCTGTTATGGTATTGATAATCAGCTGCTGCCATTCCAAGCATAACCCCTGTAACTCCACCAACTACGAAGTTTGGAATAAATGCCAATGACCAAAGCATTGGAACTGTAAAACGAATACGTCCTTTATACAGTGTAAACAACCAGTTAAAGATCTTAACCCCGGTTGGAATCGAAATCGCCATTGTCGAGATCGAGAAGAATGAGTTAACCGCTGGACCTGCACCCATCGTGAAGAAGTGGTGAAGCCATACGACGAAACTTAGTAAAGAAATTGCAACCATTGAGTATACCATCGCACTGTAACCGAATAGACGTTTACGTGAGAATGTACTAATGATTTCAGAGAAAATACCGAATGCCGGTAAAATAACGATATATACTTCAGGGTGACCCCATACCCAGAATAGGTTGGCCCACAACATTGGCATACCGCCGCTCGCCATCGTAAAGAAGTGAGCATCGAATAGACGGTCAAATGTCATTAATGCAAGAGCAACTGTTAATACTGGGAAAGCGAAAATAATGATAATTGTTGTAATTAAGATTGACCAAGTAAACATTGGCATTTTCATTAATTTCATACCAGGTGTACGCATTTTTAAGATCGTAACTAGGAAGTTAATACCTGTCATTAACGTACCAAGACCTGAAATCTGTAAGGCGATTGCATAGAAGTTATTTCCTACACCAGGAGAAAACTCTGTACCCGCCATTGGGAAGTAAGAAGTCCACCCAGCGTCTGGAGAACCACCGATTACGAAAGCGATGTTGAATAACATTGCTCCGATAAAGAATAACCAGAAACTTAAAGCGTTTAAGAACGGATATGCAACGTCACGAGCACCAATTTGTAATGGTACTACAAGGTTCATTAATCCCATAACGAATGGCATTGCCATGAAAAGAATCATTACTGTACCATGTGTTGTAAAGATTCCGTTATAGTGTTCAGCGTTTAAATATGTTGTATCTGGGAATGTTAACTGGGCACGGATCATTAAACCATCCATACCACCACGGAATAACATTATAACGGCAGAAATAATATACATGGCCCCTATTTTTTTATGGTCAACAGTTGTTAACCATTCATCCCAAAGCCATCTCCATTTTTTGTACTTTGTTAGTACGAAAAGAATCGCTAATGTCACAAGAACGATAGATGCGTCAGCTCCGTAAATAATCGGGTCACCTGTGACAAAAAATTCATCAAGCTTCACTGTGTTCACTCCAATCTGTTGGAATAATAGCTATTATTTTTTGTTTTTGTAGTAGTTGTAATCACAATATTCAAGTGATTTTGGATCTACATAACTTAAGTGGTGGCTAGAGAATGTCATACGACCAACTACACCAGGTTTAACAATTTCGTTGTACTTATCTTCTGTTAGTTTAGGAGCAGTTTGTTGTACTTCTTTTACCCACTTGTCATACTTTTCTTTTGTTTTTGCTTCAACTTCGAATTCCATGTGAGTAAATCCTTCACCTGAGAAGTTCGAGCTACGACCTAGGTAAGAACCTGGTTTGTCAGCTTGTAAAAATAAGTCCATGATCATGCCATCCATTGTATACTTCATACCACCAAGTTCTGGTACCCAGAAAGCATTCATTGGACCTACAGAAGTAAGCTTAAATTGAATTGGTACACCAGCTGGGATGTTTAAATAGTTAACGGTTTCAATTTTTTCCTCCGGGTAACTAAATAACCATTTCCAGTTTGCAGATGTAACATAAATTTCAACTGGTTTAATATGTTTGGACTCTTGCGGAACCTCTTCCGAAGCATAAGTTGCTTTAACTGTTGGAATCGATAATGCGATAACGATAATAACAGGAATAATCGTCCAAATGATTTCTAATAATGTGTTACCGTGTTGATCAGGTGGCTCATAGTCCATATTCTCTGGTTTTTCACGATAACGAATCAAGATGACTGTAAACAAAATGAATACAATTGCGATAATTAATGACATAAGCAAGAATGACCAAACAATTAAATCATACTGTGCTTTTGCAACAGGTCCTTGCGGGTTTAATACTGCGAGTTTTTTATCACAGCCACCGAGGAACAGAAGTAATGATAACGGAAGAAGTGAAGCCAACTTCCAAAACGTTTTCTTTAGTTGCACGATTGAAAATCTCCTTTCTCCTTGGATTGAAACTATGCCAATAAAACAATATAAACCTATTAATTTATAGAAGGCAATAGTTTTTGTCATATTGTTAAAAAATAGACACAAATGCACACTTTTTAAGGTGAATATCATTTGTAACTTGATAACATTGTAAACTATTTTCCAGAGAAAAACATGATTGTGGAAATTTTAAGATAAATAAAGTTATACCAAGATATCCAAGAAATAGAAAAAAGCTATCTTATTATAAGAAAGATAGCTGAATATTTTGTATATTTAGTTTATTCCCTGAGTTATATTTTTTTTCTGTTCAAATGTGACAGCTTTTTTATATTTTACTTGGTATAAAATGTAACAAATAATCATAAATGGAATCCCACAATAAAGAGCGATTCTCTGATCTGGAATGAAAGCTAAACTAACAAATGTAATGAAATTGAGTGAGAAAGCTACGATTGGAACTATTGGATAAAGTGGTGTACGGTATTTTAAATCATTTATGTCGCCGCCGTTTTTCACGAAATTTCTACGGAAGAAAAACTGTGAAGCTGCAATCGACATCCAAACAACAACAGCAGCCATTGCTGCAATAGAAGTTAAAATTAAAAAGACAGTATCTGCTGCAAATATACTTGTTAATAAAGAAAGGCTCGCGAAAATCAGACTGAAAATTAACGCATTTAGTGGTACACCTCTTTTAGTTAACTTCGTAAAAGCTGGACTAGCCATGCCTTGTTTTGCCATCGCCCAAAGCATACGAGAATTTGCGTATAGACCAGAGTTAGCTACGGATAATACAGCTGTAATAATAACAAAGTTCATAATGTCCGCTGCATAAGGGATACCAGCCACATCAAATACAAGTACAAATGGACTTTCAACTAGATTAGCCTCTTGCCATGGGAGTAAGCCGACAACAACTGAAATTGCTAAGACGAAAAAGAATAGAGTACGCCAAATTGTATTTTTGATTGCTTTTGGAATTGTTTTTTCAGGATTTTCACTTTCTCCTGAAGCAATTCCGATAAGCTCTGTTCCTTGGAATGAGTAATTAACTGTAATCATCGTAAGAAGAACAGCTAATGCACCGTTTGGAAATAGCCCGCCATTTTCAGTGAAATTGTGAAGCATTGGAGCTGGCTTTCCATTAAAATCGAGGAGACCAAACATAACCGCTCCTCCAAGAACGATAAAGATAACGATCGTTGCCACTTTTACGCTAGCGAACCAAAATTCAGCTTCTGCATATGCCTTTGCTGATAAAGCGTTCACAAGAAAGAGTACTACTGCAAAAGTAACACACCAAATCCAAGAAGAAACGTCTGGAAACCACCGTTTCATTAAAATGCTAACAGTCGTTAACTCTACTCCAACTGTAACAGCCCAATTTAACCAATACATCCAACCGACAACAAATCCAAAACCAGGTGAAATAAATTTGCTTGCGTAACTTTGGAAGGAACCCGCTTCTGGCATAGCTACTGATAATTCGCCAAGACATAACATCGTTAAATACATAACGAAACCACCGACTAAAAATGCGAGAATAGCTCCGCCTGGTCCTGCATTATGGACGATTTGTCCAGAACCCATAAATAATCCCGTTCCAATGACTCCACCAAGTGCGATCATGAATAGGTGTCTACTTTTCATTGTTCGTTTTAAATCTGTTTGTTCTACTTGTTGGTTCATATGCCCCTCACCCCATATTTTCTTGTATGTGTTAACTTGATTTCATTCTGGGCTTTTAATCATTAGTGGGGGATGAAAAACATACTCGGCTTATTTTGTTGTGAACTGAGTATGTAAAAGATAACTATGACTAAATACCTTAGAATGTTTATTAACCTAGTGAAAGAAATTTAATTCCTTCACCAGGTTAATAATTTTCATTTTAGCAAAAAATTCTAAAAAAGTATATTGTTTTTTCTTTTTATTAAAAATAATTAGAATTTTATAACGGTAGAAGTGTGAAGAATAATTCACAGGATCTTTCTAGCAAACTAGTAAGAAGAAATGTACAATGATAAGAGGTATGTCTGTAAAATAATAATTAATGGAGTTTTGTTTAAAATGAAAAAGTTAAAATATCTTTTTGTTTTTGGAATTATATTTGCTGCCGCGTTTTTTATAGGGAAAGATAAAATTATGCAAAAGGCGCAAGTGTTCCGTTTAGAATTTTTATCTGAAATGAAAGAAGCGGCTATGATTGAAGAAGTTCCGTTTATTAAACAATTACCAGAATTACCCCGTGGATGTGAAGTGACAAGTTTAGCTATGTTGCTACAATACAAAGGTATACAAGTAGATAAGATGCAACTTGCTAGTGAAATTCATCGCGTCCCATTTAAACAAAATGGTTTGCGTGGAAATCCTTATGAGGGATTCGTTGGAAATATTTATACGAAAGCTGAGCCGGGATACGGTGTATATAATCAACCGATTTTTAATTTAGCAGAAAAGTATGTTCCTGAAAAAGTAATTAATTTAACAGGTAGAGATATGCAAGATATATATAAAGTAATTAGTTCTGGTTCTCCAGTATGGGTCATTATTAATACAACGTTTAAACCACTAGCTGAAAGTAGTTTTGAAACATGGAATACGAACTCAGGTGAAGTGAAAATTACATATTATGAACATAGTGCAGTAGTAATTGGATATGATCAAAACTTTGTATATGTAAATGACCCTCTTAAAAACAATCCACGTTTGGCTGTTCCGCGAGCAGAATTTGAGAAAGCTTGGGAGCAAATGGGAAAACAAGCAATTACTATTTTGTAATAATGAAAAAGTCATCTTTTGGATGGCTTTTTATTTTTAAGTTTATAATATAGAAAATTCTGAAGATTCTTTTAAAAGTTAACGATTCACGCTATAATAACATTTAACTTGGTGAAGAAGGGGAGAAGAGAAATGGATGTCGCAAAGGAACTTGTTTTATCAAAGAATCAGTTGATTGAGTGGAGAAGGCATTTTCATAAGTATCCAGAGTTATCTTTTCAAGAGGAAAAAACATCTCAATTTGTATTCGACATACTTCGGAAAATCCCGTATTTAGAAGTTTCGCGACCTACTAAATATAGTGTAATGGCAAGGTTAATTGGTAAGCAGCCTGGTAAAACCATCGCGGTTCGTGCTGATATGGATGCTCTTCCTATTCATGAAGAAAATAAATTTGATTTTATTTCTACATATCCAGGTGTGATGCATGCGTGTGGTCACGATGGTCACATGGCAATATTGCTTGGTGTAGTACATAAGTTGGTAGAGGAAAGAGAGAAAGTTAAAGGAGAGATTCGCTTTTTATTTCAACATGCAGAAGAAAACTTTCCGGGTGGTGCAGAAGAAATGGTCGCAGCGGGAGTGATGGAAGGTGTGGATTACATTATTGGTGCTCATCTGTGGGCGTCATTAGAGGTTGGGAAAATAGGTGTAATTTATGGTCCTGCGATGGCGGCACCGGACGTTTTTAAAATTACGATAGAGGGAAAAGGTGGGCATGCTGGAATTCCGCACGAAACAGTTGATAGTATCGCCATTGGTGCACAAGTTGTTTCGCAAATCCAGCAAATTGTATCTCGCCTCACGAACCCGTTAGATTCTCTCGTAGTATCTGTTACGCAATTTCATTCTGGGACAACCCATAATGTTATCCCGGAACAAGCGGAGATTGAGGGGACAGTGAGAAGTTTAAGGCATGAATTAAGAGAGGAAACAAAGGAGAAGCTTGAACGGATTGTCAAACATATTACAGAATCTTATGGTGCTAAGTATACATTTTCTTATGAGTATGGATATCGCCCAGTTGTGAACGATTATGAAGTTACAGAGCTTATTGAACATACGGCATTACAGCTGTATGGAAGAGAAGGAGTTGTTCGTTTACAACCAACGATGGCAGGAGAAGATTTTTCGGCATTTTTACAAAAGGCACCAGGGACGTTCTTTTTTATAGGGGCAGGCAATGAAGAGAAGGGAATTATATATCCGCATCACCATCCTCGCTTTACAATTGACGAAGATGCATTACCAATTGGAATGGAAGTCTTTGTATCATCCATTATGAATTTTATAAGTAAAGGAGAATGAGATGAAGAAAATACACGTGCTAGCACTTATTCCAGTTCTTTGTTTAGTGATTGGACCAGTATTTGCAAATTCGGTCACTCCTTACGTACTTGGGATGCCATTTCTATTATTTTGGGTATTATTATCAGTGCTCATTACGTCTCTTTGTATGGGGCTTGTGTACGTATTCGATCCTGCTAATAAGGGGGATGTGAAATGATAGCATTACTTATCATTATTTTATTCTTATTTTTAGCACTATTTTTAGGGATTCGAGCACAACGTGGAAAAGATATGAATTTAGAGCAATGGTCAGTTGGAGGAAGAGGGTTTGGAACTATTTTCGTTTTTCTCCTTATGGCAGGCGAAATTTATACGACATTCACATTTTTAGGAGGAAGTGGCTGGGCGTATAGTAAAGGAGCTCCTACTTTTTATATTTTAGGGTATGGTGCATTAGCTTATATTTTATCGTATTTCTTATTGCCTCCCATTTGGAAATATGCAAAAGAACATAACCTCGTTTCGCAGTCCGATTTTTTTGCGAAAAAATATAGCAGTAAGACGCTAGGAATAATTGTTTCAATTATTGGTGTAATTTCTATCATCCCCTATCTCGTTTTACAGCTAAAGGGATTAGGGATCATCGTTTCGGAAGCATCTTATGGAAGAGTATCACCAGTTATTGCAGTATGGATTGGTGCTATTGTTATAACTATATATGTAATGGTTTCAGGCATACATGGATCGGCTTGGACAGCTGCTTTGAAGGATATTATGATACTATTTATCGTTATGTTTTTAGGTATATATTTACCGTACCATTATTATGGAGGATTTCAGCCGATGTTCGAAGCTGTAGAAGCAGCGAAACCAGGTTTTTTATCTTTACCTGAAGAAGGAATGAGTATTTCTTGGTTTGTTTCTACTATTATATTAACGGCTCTTGGTTTCTATATGTGGCCCCATACATTCGCTTCGGCTTTCTCTGCAAAAAATGAAAAAGTATTTAGGAAAAACGCGGCGATTATGCCTCTTTATTCTTTAGTGTTGCTTTTCGTATTCTTTGCAGGGTTTGCTGCTATATTGCAAGTTCCAGGGTTAAAGGGAGCGGATGTAGATCTTTCGTTATTCCGTCTGGCTCTTCAAACGTTTGATCCATGGTTTATTGGTATTATTGGTAGTGCAGGAGTGTTAACGGCATTAGTTCCAGGTTCCATGCTTGTTATGGCGGCATCTACGTTGTTAGCAAAAAATATTTACCGAACAATGGTGCCATCTGCTTCAGATAGACAAGTTGCAAAAGTAGCTAAGTTATTTGTACCTGTTGTAACGCTTGTTGCAGTATTGTTTACATTTAAAGGGGGAGAAACGATAGGGGCTCTTCTTTTAATGGGATACAGTATAGTTACGCAACTTTTCCCTGCGCTTGTATGTAGTTTGTTTCCTCGTCAAATTATTACGAAACAAGGTGCGATTGCGGGGATGGGAATTGGGTTGTTAATTGTCGCATATATCACCTTATCTGGTTCTACTATAGCTACGATGTTCCCGGGTGTTCCGCAGTATATGAAAGATTTGAATGTAGGTATAGTCGCGTTGTTAGTTAACATTATTGTGATGTTTGTAGTTAGTGGATTCACAAGAAATGTATCTGTAAAGACCGGCAATATAATAGTAGAAAAGTAATTCGTGTGTTAGAGCTATCTTCGAAAAGAGATAGCTCTTTTTTGTATATATTTTCTTCTATTAGCGGAATCTAACTAAAAACTTGTTGAAAAGGAAGTTAGGTGGGGAAATTGTTAGAGCTAAAAGGTAACTTGTTTGAAGTTATGAAGGAAATTAGAAATGAGTTAGGTTCACCTAATGATTTAACAATTAGAGAAGTTGCTCTTGCTGGTAGTTTTACACGTTGTGCAGTTGTTTTTTTATGTGGATTGACAGATAAGGATAATGTTTATAAATATGTAGTTCGTACACTTCAATATGAAGAAATACCAAATGAAGCAGCTGTGGTTCAGACATTATTGGATCGTTTTATTTCTATTGCAGAAGTCGGTATGAAGACGACTTTTCCAGATATTATAAATGCGGTTTTAGCAGGGGATACAGTCATATTAATTGATAATATTCAAACCGCTATTGTTGTTAACAGTAGGGCTTGGGAGAAAAGAAGTCTAGAACCGCCAGTGACAGAAGATTTAATTCGTGGACCGAGGGTTGGGCTAAATGAAGATATTAATGTGAATAAAATGTTAATTCGCCGTGGTTTACGTGATCCGAAGTTACGGTTTCAATCTTATATTATGGGGAAGCGATCGCAGAAAGAAGTAACCCTAGTATATATAGAGGATATTATTAACCCTTACATCGTAAACGAGCTAGATCGGCGTCTTCAATCAATAGTGACAGATGTCATTTTTGAGACAGGAACGATTGAGCAATTAATTCAGGATAATAATTTATCGCCGTTTCCGCAGTTTTTAAATACAGAAAGACCAGATAATATAGTGGCTGCATTGGCGAAAGGGAAAGCGGCCATTTTAGTAGATGGGTCACCATTTGCTCTTATAGCTCCACTAGTGTTTGTTGATATTTTTCAATCTGTAGAAGATCATTATGAGCGTTGGATAATTGGAACGTTATTAAGAATGTTACGTATGGGATCAGGTATCGCTGCTGTTTTATTACCTGCCATGTACGTAGCGCTTGTATCGTATCATCAAGGGCTTATTCCATCTAAACTAGCTTATTCCATTGCGGGAGCGAGAGAAGGGGTACCGTTTCCTGCTTATATAGAAACGTTAATGATGGCATTAACGATGGAATTAATACGAGAAGCTGGGATTAGGCTTCCGAAACCGATGGGACAAACAATTGGCATCGTAGGCGGTCTTGTAATTGGAGAAGCGGCAGTAAATGCGGGGATTGTAAATCCGTTTTTAGTAATTATTATTGCGGTTACCGCAATTGCTACATTTTCACTTCCTGTATATAGCATTACGATTACGTTTCGGATTTTACTTTTCGTTTTTGTATTAGCCGCGACTGCTTTTGGATTGTACGGGATTATTTTAGCTCTTATTGCACTTGCGATCCATATTACAAATTTAAAGAGTGTTGGGGTACCGTATACAACACCTATTGCTCCTGCTTTTTATAAAGATTGGGAGGAAGAATTGGTTCGCCTACCAAAATCAATGTTAAAAGAGAGACCAGAATATTTACAAACGAAAGACTCTACACTACGTCCAAAGGAGCGAGAGTAATTGAAGCCATTTGAATATGGGGATGAAGAAATTGGATCTCGGGAACTTGGTTTTGCGGTATCGTCAACAATTATCGGTATAGGTGCATTATCTATGCCTCGAGATATTGCTGATCAAACTTTATTTTCAGACGGTTGGATTATTTTGCTTTTGGGTGGATTGATATGTGCGGTTTTAGGTTGGTTTGTAACGAGGGTAGCTATTTTATTCCCAAAACAAAACTTTGTTCAATATACAAGTGCACATTTGACGAAGCCTGTTGCATACACAATTAGTAGCATTTTAGTATTAACGTTTGCTGCTTTGACCGCATATGAATCGCGAATGATTGCAATTATTTCACAAACATATTTATTTAGTGATACACCAATACAGCTACTCTCTTTCTTCTTCTTATTAGTTGTTATTTATGGAATAGCAGGATCGAGAGCGGCTTTAGTAAGGTTAAATGTTCTATTCTTACCTATCGTGTTCATTGCGATAGTGTTGCTTTCTTTATTGAATGTAAATTTAATGGAAATAAACAATTTACTACCGGCTTTTCAAACGAATGTAAGTCAATATGCTGTAGGAGTTAAAAATTCTATTTTCACATTTATCGGATTTGAGGTAGCTCTGTTTTATGCTGTGATGTTGAACGATAAGACAGCAAAAAAAGCCCCAATGGCAGTTGCAAAAGCAGTGATGGTAAATGTGCTTTCGTACATTTTAATATATGTAACTTGTATTAGCGTTTTTACATATATGACAACCCGTGGATTGACGTATCCAACAATTGAATTAGGGAAAGAAATTGAAATTGGTGGAGGGTTTTTAGAAAGATTTGATGCCATTTTTTTTACTACTTGGATTATTACTATTTATAACACTACAGCAATGTATTATGACGTCGCATCTTTATTATTTTGTGCTATGTTCCCGAAAGTGAAGAAACATATTTTCATTTTTGTAAGTGCCCCGATTATTTTTATGTTGAATATGATCCCTAGTAATTTGAAAACTTTGTCAAGTTATGGGACTTATTTAGCTTGGATAGATATGGGGTTTGTCGTGCTAGCGCCTTTGTTAGTTTTTATTGTATATAAAATAAAAAGAAGGAATGGTAGAAATGAAACACCTTCTTAATATTATTATGGTTATGGTTTTAGTTGGATCTATAAGTGGGTGCTCTGAGCTAGAAGAAATAGAAGAAAGAGGATTTGTAGTAGGCGCAGCTTACGATATTGTGAAGGCAAAGAAATCAAATCCAATTATGAAAGGGACGTATCAGATGGTACTTCCCAGTAAGTTAGCGCAACAAGGTGGCCAAGGCGGTGGAGGTAGTGAAAATTATATTAATGTTAGTGCGAAAGCAGATAGTGTCTTTGAGCAAATACGAATTATTGCCAAAAAAATTAGTCGCTCATTATTCTTTCCGCATATACAAGTGATAATTTTTTCTAAAGATTTACTAGCGAATCCATATGTTTTACAAAATACGTTAGATGTATATATTCGCGATCATGAGATGAGAAGAAATATTCGTTTGTTCGTTTCTAAGAAAAATGCAGAAGCTATTTTAAAGCAGAGTGCCAAGCCTGAGAACTTACCGGCACAGTATATTGATATGCTAGCTGAGCATCCTCCGAAAAATGCCCAAATGATTGAGGCTGCAAGAATTGGTGAGGTACAGCAAAAAATGATTGCTAACCGAAGTTTCGTATTACCTATTCTCGAACTAACAAAACAAGGGGTACAAATGAACGGGGCAGCGTTGTTTCGCGGGAAGGATAATAAGTGTGTAGGTATTTTGGGTGGGGAAGAAACATTAGGAATGAATTATATAATAGGTAAAAAAATTGGAGGTTTTTTTACTATACGTAAAAAGAGTCAGCTTATTACATATGAAATTCATAAGATGCACCGAAAGATTAAAGTAGCTACGAAAAATGCTACAAAACCGAAGTTTGATATTCATTTATATTTGGACGGGACTTTAGCTGAGTTGCATTTTAGTGATCATAAACAAATTATGAACGAAAATCGATTAAAGAAAAACATCGCGGAGGAAATGGAGAAGCGCATCCAAAAATCGATTAAACTTGTTCAAAAAAAATATAAGGTAGATGTATTGGAGTTAGGGGAAGTATATAAGCGGCATAATTATAAAGAATGGAAGAAGATAGATAAGAATTGGGATCAAGGTGAAAATTACTTTAGTAATGCGGAGGTTACTGTTCATGTTCATCCGACAATTGAGCATTCAGGTTCAGCCTTACCGAAAAGAGTGAAATAAGGTGATGGAAGTTGTTTACTGGCTTAGGAATTAGTTGCACGATATTAATGGCGGTTCTTCCGGGGACTATATATTTTATTCATAAAAAAATTACAACGTATGGAGCGCAGCCGTGGAAAGAAAAAAAGAAACCTGAATGATTTTCAGGTTTCTTTCGTGCAAAGCATATGTGAAGGGGGATACCTTCTATGTATGCTTTGTTTTTTATAAAAGTCCTAACCAATGTACCAATTGTGTAGAGAGGAATGTAACAACAATTGCGATAACGGTAGGGATTGCAAACGATAAGAATGTCCATTTTGCACTTTTTGTTTCTTTATATATGTTAACCAGTGTTGTTCCGCACGGGAAATGAAGGAGTGAGAACAACATTGTATTTAACGCTGTTAACCAAGTCCAACCATTTTCTAAGAATAAATTTTTAATTTGGTTAAAATCATCTATTTCAGTTAAAGCTCCGGTTGATAAGTAAGACATTAATAAAATCGGGATAACAATTTCATTCGCTGGTAGTCCAAGAATGAATGCAGCTAAAATAAATCCATCAAGTCCTAACATTTTAGCGAACGGATCTAGGAAGTTTACAAAATACATAAGTAAGCTTGTGTCACCGATGAAAATATTAGCAAGTAACCAAGTTAATGCAGCCGCAGGGGCAGCTACAACGATAGCTCGTTTTAAAACATAAATTGATTTATCGAGTGTTGCACGTACAATTGTATTCCAAACTTTTGGCTTACGGTACGGCGGTAACTCAAGAGTGTAGTGGGTTGGAACGCCTTTTAAAGCTGTTTTTGATAGTACCCAAGAAACAGTTAATGTCATCATAACACCAATTACAACCATTCCAACTACAACGCCAGCAGTAACAAATGTTTGCATACTACCTGTGTAACCGGCAGCCATAAATAGTGAAGCCATTAAAATTAACATAGGCCAGCGACCGTTACAAGGAACGAAGTTGTTCGTTAAGATTGCAAGCATACGTTCACGTGGTGATTCAATAATACGTGTTGACATAATGGCAGCTGCATTACAACCAAATCCCATTGCCATTGTTAAAGACTGTTTACCGTGTGCGCCAGATCTTTTAAATAATCGGTCCATATTAAATGCGACACGTGGTAAGTATCCGTAGTTTTCTAATAGCGCGAACATAGGGAAAAAGATTGCCATAGGTGGTAACATAACGCTAATAACAGCACCGATACCGCGGAATAAACCAAGTATTAAAATGCCATGTAACCATTCAGGTGCATGCATTGCTTGGAACCAAGATGTTAAATATCCTTCTGCCCATCCGAAGAACTCAGCGATCATATCAGATGGTACGTTAGCGCCTGCGATTGTAAGATAAAAAATGATTGATAAAATACCGAGCATAATTGGGAATCCCCAGATGGGAGATGTGAAAATTTTATCTAGTTTTTCAGAACGATACAATTTATCAGTATTTGTATATTGAACAGACTCTTTACATATGCTTGCAGATGTTCGATAAATATCTCCGACAATATCATCTCGTATATCTTCTTTTGAGAGTGCTTGTGCATGTTGAATAATATAGTCTAAAGGAAGATCCTTACTGGCTGAGTGAGATTCCATTAATTACGACCTCCCTTACAAGTGGTTCATTATGGTGTTTTTGAAGTGTAGTTAAGAAATTTTTATCTCCATCTAATATACGTAACGCAATCCAACGTGCTGGATACGTATCACCGAACACTTTATAAATTTGCGGTTCTAATTCCTGAATCATATTTTCGATTTTTTCACTGTAAGAAATTTTAATTGGTGTTGGAATTAATTTTTTATTTGCTACTTTAGCGATGATATTTAGCAAATGCCCAATACCTACTCGGTTACGAGCAGAAATCTTAACTACAGGTACACCGAGCGATTTTGCTAATTTCTTTTCATCAATAACGATGCCTTTTTTCTCAGCTTCATCAATTAAGTTAATGCAAACGACTACGTTGTTCGTCATTTCCATCACTTGGAGTGCTAAATTTAAATTCCTCTCCATAGCAGTTGCATCTATAACAACTACAGTTACTTCTGGTTTTTCAAATATAATATAATCTCTTGCTACTTCTTCATCCGCAGAATTTGAATATAGTGAGTAAGTTCCAGGTAAATCTATTAATGTATATTTACTTCCGTTATGTTCATATTCCCCTTCAGCTTTTAAAACAGTTTTTCCCGTCCAGTTTCCAGTATGTTGTTTTAAGCCTGTTAAAGTATTAAATAATGTACTTTTCCCGGTATTCGGGTTGCCAGCTAAAGCAATGCGATGTTTGCTCATCTGAAATCATCTCCTATTAATACCCCGAAAATAAGGGAACTTTCTTCCTTGCGTAGTGCAATAGTTGTGTTGCTTACTTGATAAGCGACCGGATCTCCAAGTGGACTGCGTTGTAATACTTTAATCGTTGCCCCAGGGACAAATCCTAAGTCTAATAAACGTCGTTTCATAGTTCCTTCTAATTGTATCTTCTCAATTTGTACAAACTCTCCTGTTTTAAATTCAGAAAGTGGTTTTGTATTAGCCGATACCATAAAAGTTACCTCATCTCTATATTGTTAGTTTAAGTTTAAAAAGTTTCCTAAGGTAAACTTTTTGTTAGTAATATAGTAGACCACATTGGATGATGCTGTCAATTAGTACTTTAAAAATATTCAATTATTTTTAGAATTGTTCCAATTTATTTAGTTGTACTGAAAAAAATTACTGAAATTCTTCTCAATGTAAATAAAGTAAGGGTGTAAAAACTTAAAAATATAGGGTGATTGTAAATGTAGTTTTAATCTAAAGGGGAAAATGCAGAAAATTATTTACATTAGCTTTACATTGTTAAGATTAAATTTACAATAATGCATGTTTAGTGTGGATTTTGTTGGGTTTTTCAACTATAAATGTTGGAGTGTCTAGCTTTTGCGGGATGTTACCCCTATTTACTTAAACTTAAAAATTGCTTAACACTCACATAATATTGTTGTCCTACAATGAATTTGTGTTCGAAAGAAGATGAATTCGAAAAGTGATAATCCAAATGGGGGTACAAGACATGGTTATGAAAAAGGGTATTAAATTTTCTTTAGCGGCTTTAGTTGTTGCAGGTGCATTAGTTGGATGTGGAAAAACAGAAAGTACGGATAATAAGGAAGCTGCTAAAGGTAGCGATGCAAAACAAGAATTATCAGGTACGATTGCAGCGGCTGGTTCTACGGCTCTTCTACCTCTTGCGGAGGAAGCTGGAAAGAAATTCATGGAGAAAAATTCAAAGGTTTCTATTCAAGTTCAAGGTGGCGGTAGTGGAACTGGGATTAACCAAGTAGCATCGGGTGCAGTACAAATTGGTAATTCAGATGTTCCGTCTGGAGATAAAATAAAAGATGCTGAAAAAGCGAAAGAATTAGTAGATAACAAGGTTGCGGGTATTGCATTCGCGCTTGTCGTAAATAAAGATGTAAAAGTTGATAACTTAACAGTACAACAAGTACAAGATATCTTCACTGGAAAAGTAACAAACTGGAAAGAGGTAGGCGGGAAAGATGAAAAAATCAACGTAATTAACCGTCCAGCTTCATCTGGTACACGTGCTACATTTGAAAAGACAGTTATGAAAGACGCGAAAATTAATGATGGAACTGGTACAACACAAGATTCTAACGGTGCAGTAGAGCAAGCAATCAATTCTACGCCAGGCTCAGTAAGTTATTTAGCAATGTCTTACATGGTTGGCGATAAAAAAGGTGCACTACAAACAGTGAAAATTGATGGTGCTGAACCGAAAGTTGAAAACATTTCGTCTGGTAAATATCCATTCTGGTCTTACGAGTACATGGTAACAAAAGGTGAGGCAAAAGAAGCAACGAAAGCTTACATTGACTATGTAAAAGGTAAGGATTTTGAAAAGCAAGTAGAAGATATGGGTTACATCCCAATGTCTAAATTAAATAAGTAATAAAATTTTATGGGGCTGGCTGCAAGGCCAGTCCTGTTCATTTCAATCTATGAAGTGGGGTCTGACCTGTGATGAAGGGGAAAAAACAAATTAATTACGTAAAAAGTGAATATATAGGAAGATCGCTTGTTACGTTTTGTGGTATTTTTATTGTTTTAATTACATTAGCTATTATTGCGTTTATTTGCGGTAAAGGTATTCAATCTTTTACACAAAGTGGTATCTCGTTTACTGAGATGTTAACATCGACAAAATGGAATCCCAATGCTGACGAAGGAACCTTTGGGGCTTTGATTTTTATTGTAGGTTCAACAGTGGTTTCGTTAGGTGCGGTTATTATTAGTGCGCCAATTGCTATAGCTCTTGCTATATTCATGAATTTAATTTCGCCGAAGTTTGGAAATAAAGTATTGAAGCCTGTTTTAGAATTATTAGTTGGTATTCCTTCGGTTGTATACGGATTATTAGGGGTTACGATTTTAGTGCCGCTATTACGTGATTCGTTTGGGGGAGTAGGTTTTAGTTTAATTGCAGGTATTATTGTGCTAAGTATTATGATTTTACCTACTATTGCTAGTATCGCTTCTGATGCAATTCGCTCTGTTCCATTTGATTACTTGGAAGCTTCTTACGGTTTAGGATCAACGAAATGGCAAGCGATTAGCCGAGTGATTGTTCCAGCTGCAAAACAAGGGATTTTAACAGGTATAGTTTTAGGTTTAGCGCGTGCTTTTGGTGAAGCATTAGCGGTTCAAATGGTAATCGGGAACACGATTAAATTACCAGAAGGAATATATAGTCCGACAGCAACGTTAACGGGTATTTTGACAATGGATATGACGAATACATTGAACGGAACAGCTTGGAACAATGCGTTATGGACTTTAGCGATGATTTTACTTGTTATTTCATTCCTGTTTATTTTAGTAATTCGAGCGATTGGGCAAAGAGGTGAGCGATAATAATGAATGCAAGAACGGTAAATAAAGTTTGGACAGGTATCTTTTATGCAGTTGCGGCTTTAGTTGTAGCTTTGCTAGTGTTCTTAGTGTTTGAAATTCTGCAAAAGGGATGGGGATTTTGGGATCCTAGTTTCTTATTCGGAGAACCAAGTAATACAAGAGCTGGTGGTGGAATTGGTCCGCAGTTATTCAACTCCTTCTACATGCTTGTTATAACACTTGTTATATCAATTCCTCTTGGATTAGGTGCTGGAATATATTTAGCAGAGTATGCAAAACAAGGACGTTTTTTAAACTTTGTTCGTTTATGTATCGAGACAATGGCGTCTTTACCTTCTATTGTTGTTGGTTTGTTCGGTTTGTTAGTGTTCGTTACAATGACGGGCTGGGGATACACAGTAATGGGTGGTGCCCTTGCTTTAACGATTTTAAACTTACCGGGTTTAACACGTGTTTGTGAAAATGCGATTTCAGAAGTTCCTCATAATGTAAAAGAGGCAAGTCTTGGATTAGGTGCAACGAAGTGGCAAACGATCGCTCGTATTATTATCCCGTCATCATTACCGCAAATTATTACAGGTATTATTTTAGCGGCGGGTCGTATATTCGGGGAAGCGGCAGCATTGATTTACACGGCGGGTTTAACATCTCCGATTTTAAATTCAGCAGCAGACTTCTCAAGTCCTTCGCATCCTTTAAATCCATTTAGACCAGCTGAAACATTAGCGGTTCACATTTGGAAGTTAAATTCTGAAGGAGTAATTCCGGATGCGAAGTTGATTGCGACAAAATCTGCAGCTGTATTAATTATTATGGTATTACTATTCAATGTTATTTCACGCTTGGTAGCGTCTATATTACACAAACGTTTTACAGGAACGAAAAGAAAAAGTAAAACGACGAAGAAGGTAAAAGCGGCATAGGTTGAAGATGAAAACTCTCTGTTTATAAAACAGGGAGTTTTTTATGGTCATTTTGTTGTTGGCAGGAAAAGAAGAAGAGTGACCGAATAGGTAACTTGATATATAGAAATTCGGATGAAAATAGGGAGGGATTTGAAAGTGTTTTTTCTGCAAATGTCGGGGTTTCCTGGATCTGGGAAATCGACACTTTCTAAATATATCGCTAAATTAACAGGTGCTGTTATTGTAGATCATGACGTCGTGAAATCAGCTTTATTAAAATCATTAAAGGAAAAAGGTGTAGAATCAACAGTGGTTGGGAAGATCTCCTATGATATTGAGTGGGAACTGATCGATTTTTTGTTGGAGCAAAAGCATAGTGTGATATTAGATAGTCCATGTCTCTACGAAGGGATGGTTAAAAAAGGAATAGATTTATGTCAGAAACATGGTGCTACATATAAATATATTGAATGTTATCTTAATAATATAGAAGAAATTAATCGTAGGTTACAAACGCGCGAACGTAAGATAAGTCAAATTACAAAAGTAGAATCAGAAGTAGCATTTAAAAAATGTCTGTCTGGCAGTAAAAGGCCTTTACATGGTGAATATCTTATTGTGGATTCTGGAGAACCACTAGAGAAGTATGGTAAAAAAGTGATGGATTATATTTATCCCGCTATTTGTGGGAGGTAAAACTCCCACCTCAAAATTCAGCTGGAGCAAAGAGGTTAGACGAGAGCTAAACTGGCAGTAAACGCCCGATTGGTGCGGGCTAATAATCAGTGGGGGGTGGACAAAACCCCACTGATTAAAGTTTCACTTTATGGATAGGTAGAGGAATACAAAAGGCGTTATCTTCAATTATGAAGATAACGCCTTTTGGTTTAAATATCAGGTGTTTCTGTTGAAGTACTTATTTTTCTGCGGGAGCGCCTTTTTCTCCCGATTTTATCTAATAGTTCATACATAACAGGAACAACTACTAATGTAAGAACGGTTGAAACGGCTAAGCCGCCAATTACAACGACAGCTAGACTTTTTGATACCATGCTGCCCGCCTGAGATTGGCCGAATAGAAGTGGTAGCATAGCGACGATTGTTGTTATGGCTGTCATAATAATTGGGCGTAATCGAGTGGAGCCGGCTTCTAATAGTGCTTCTCTTGTTTCCATACCGTTTTCTCGATTTTGTTGGACTCTTTCTATTAATACAATAGCATTTGTAACGACAATTCCGATTAACATTAATGCGCCAATCAAGGAATTTACATCAACTGGTGTTCTGGAAATAATTAATCCTAAAATGCCTCCGACAGCAGCTAATGGCAAGGAGAATAAAATTGCAAAAGGAGCGCGTGCTTGCCCGAATGTAATAACCATAATTAAATATACAATCCCGATTGCAATCCCCATAATTTTAAATAAATCAGTGAAGTTCTCTTGCATAGATTCAGTAGCACCTGCGATATTTACTTTTGCCCCGTTAGGTAAATCTAAGTCAGCTATCGCTTTGTTTACTTCTGTGCTTACTTTACTTAAATCTTCACTTGAAGCTGCTGCAGTAATTTGAATCGTTTCTTTCCCGTCTTTATGGAAGATTTCCGTTTGAAGATGTTTTTCTGAAATAGTTGCAATGTCTTTTAAAGGAATTGGTCCGTTAATAGGTGATAGTATGTTTGTGTTTAAAATATCTTCTTGTTTGTTAATGGATGCCTTTTTGTGTTCTATCATAATAGTTGTTTTTTCATTATTGATTGAGATTTCCCCAATAGGAGATTTCTTCATAAGGAATGATACTTGTTGTGCTGCTAATTCTGGTGTTAAACCTAGTTGCTCAGCCTTTGTTTGATCGATATGAATTTGCCATTCTTTTTTAGATTCTTCTATATTTGTTTTTACTTTGGAAAGAGAATCCATGCTTTTTAGTTTTGTTTCGACGATGTTAGCGGCCTTTTGTAAATTTGTTTCGTTAGTAGCTGTTACGTTAAATTGTAAGTTGTTTCCGCCGCCGGAGTCAGAGTAACTCGTTTTTATATAATCAAGTTCAGCTGGTTCGAAAGCTGTATGTTCCTTTTTTAATTCTTTAATATATTGGTCGATGTCAGATCCTTTTTTAAAGACTACAAATATAGTTGCAAGATTGTTTTGAGTTGTCTGTCCCCATTGTGCATCTTCTGCGCTAGATCCCATTCGCAAAATAACATCTGTTACATCAGAATTAGAGAGGAGTTTCTTTTCGAAATCAAAGGCTTTTTGTTTTTTAGCTTCAGAATCATAATCAGCTGGAAATGTCATATTAACGGAAAGCATTGTATCGTCCTCGGACTTTATGTTCGCTTTCGGAAGTAGTATGTAGGCTGCAATTGATCCTGCAAATAATAAAAAAGAAGTGAGTAGAATGATAAACTTATGAGAAAGAGCCCACTTTAATGTAGCGACATATCGCGGTGAAGAATGTGAATTGCGACGTTTTGTTTTTTTGAGCAGTAAAAAGGCCATAAGTGGAACGACTGTTAATGCCACAATTAAGGAAGAAAGTATAGAATACACAACTGCTAACACCATAGGTAACATTAGTTTTCCGATTACTCCCGATACGAGACCAATAGGTAAAAAAACGGCGACTGTTGTTAAAGTAGAAGAGGTAATTGCGACGGCGACCTCTTTTGTTGCATCGAGAATAATATCTTTAGAGAAAGATTCTTTTTGTAAACGACGGAAAATATTCTCGATGACAACGATACTATCATCGACGAGACGTCCAACTGCAACTGCTAAGCCACCTAGAGTTAAAATGTTAAGTGTGATGTTAGATTGGTGGAGTAAAAATAGTGTTAATAGGATAGATAATGGGATACTGACGACAGCGATGATTGTTGTTCGAAAGCTACGTAAAAAGATTAAGATAATGAGAGTTGCGGCAATGGCCCCAAGGATTACTTCTTTTCCCATACTAGTAACAGCATTTTCAACTTGCTCATGAGTTGAAGCTAAAAGTTTAATAGAATATTGATCTTTATATTCCTTGCTTATATCTTTAATCTTTTTATCAATCTCTTTTCCAATTGCAACCGCGTTTTTACTCGGCTCTTTCATGATGACTAATCCTGTTCCTTCTTCTCCGTTTATGTGTGAGATTGTATCGTAATGTTGTTTTAGTTCAATTTGAGCGACATCTTGTAATTTTACTTGAGGTGTAACGGTGATGTTTTTTATGTCATTTACATTTTTTATGTCCCCGATGACACGAAGATTGTATTCTTCCTTATTAACGGTAATTGCTCCGGCTGGAGTGGAAGTTTCTTTTCCTTGTAAAACTGTTAATACTTGTTGTGATGTTACGTTTTTATCTTTTAGTTGGTTAGGATCAAGTGCGATGGATAATTCG